>PLRX01000128.1 GCA_003164095.1 Acidimicrobiaceae bacterium
CGGATAGCCGATGAAGAGGAGAAACCCGAGTAGGAGGAGGGCGCCGGGAAGGAACAGCCGCTCGGTCATGGCGTTGGCCGCCGACTCGGCCTCCGCCTGCTCGTGCCGCCGGAGCGACGCAGCGCGGGCGGTCAGGGACAGCCGTATGCGCGCACCTTCGGTACCCGCGAGTTGGACGGTGGTCGCCAGTTCGACGAGTTCCGGCACGCGGAGCTCCCGGCCGAGCGCTTCGAGTGCCGCCCAGGGAGTCGTCCCACCGTCCCGAGCCGTCGAGAGGGCGCGCCCCATGCGCTGTGCCGCCCAGTCCGGGCTCACCCCGGCCGCCGCGTGCAGCGCGCCGTCGATGCCGACACCTCCGGCCAGGCTCAGGACGACGAGGTCGACGAACGACCCAGTGACCACCCGGAAGTGCCGGCGGCGCTCGGTGGCCTGTCGGACCAGCGACAGCACCGGGAGTGTGGCGCCCAGCGGGACGGCGATCACCAGGATGATGCCGGCGACAGCGGTGGGGAGGGACACCCCGGCCATGGTGGCGAGGAGCCACAGGACGAGCGGCGCGAGCGCACTCGCACCGATGACGGCGAGCGTGCGCGTGGCGAAGGCCTCGGGATCCGTCCCGGTGAGATCGAGGTCCGCCACCAGCGTGCCGACCCACCGGTGGCCCGCCCACCGGCTGCGGAGCAGCTGAGCCACCGCTGTCGATCCGACGGTCGCTCCACGGCCGCCCGCGGCCGGCGCCGTGCCGGGGACGACCTGGCGCTCCCACGTCAGGAGCACGTTGTCGAGGGAGAGGCGGGGTCGGCGGACTCCGAAGGCCACGCCGAGCACACCGAGTCCGATGCAGGCGGCCAGCACCACCACGATCGTCATGTCAGCACCACCGAGTCGCCGAGGAGCCGGACAGGTGCCGGAGGACGGGCGAGCGCGACCATCAGCGTGAGGCCGCATGCGTACAGGCCGCCGACCACACCGAGGACCACCTCACCCTCGGCGGAGCCGAAGGGCGCCAGATAGGAACGGGCGAACACTGCGAGTCCGGCGGCGAAGGCCACCGAGAAGATCACCACGGTGCGCACCCCGCTGCGGACGGACGCCCTGCTCGTCTCGATGCGCAGACGGAGTGACACCTCCTCACGGGTGGACTCGGCCAATGCCTGGAGCAGGTCCCCCAGCCGTTGGGCCCGGGAGGTAAACGCCAGGAGGAGCGAGCAGACGACCCGGTCGGCGCACGGGTCGGCGACCGAGTCGGCGAACTGGAGGAGGGCGTCGCGGGGATGTGCCCCGACCCGCAGCTGTGCGGCGAGCTGCTCGGTGGCCGCCCGGATCGGCGCAGGACTCAGGTCGGCGGTGGCGATGATGGCCTGACCCAGACCTGCCGATGCGGCGAGTGTGCCCTGGAGCATCTCGGTCCAGGTGGCTACGGCTTCGATCTTGGCGATGGACACCGCTCCCGACGTCTGGCGCAACAATCGCGGCACGCCGTATGCGGCCCCGGCACCCACCACCCCGGCGACCGGCCACCCCGTGACCACCACACACACGACGCCCACCACGGCAGCCAGGAGGAGCATCGGCCCGTCGAGGGCGTCCCGCCACCCGGGCCCCACCTGTGGAGCGGCACCCGGGGGCACCGACGTCGACCCGTCTGGTGCTCGACCGCGTCGGAGCCCGACGGCGACACCCACGATCCCGAGACCACAGGCAAGTCCGACCGCTCCGACCGACCAGGTCGACATCGACGCGCTCACCGGTACGACCCGTGTGGGGCCACGAGTGCCGGGTCGTACCCGAACGCGACGAGCTCCTCCACGGTCTCCGGCCGCAGGGGGGCAGAGGGGACTGCACGCCGGTCGGGCCCCGGCCGGTAGACCTCGTTCGAGACCACCTGCACGCCCTCGGCGTCGACCACTTCCCGGACCGACGCCACGAATCGCTGGCGTGCACCTCGTGCCGGGAACTCCGCGGGACCGAGATCGGACCAGGAGGGGTCAGTGGCATCCGTGTCGGATGGAGTCGCGACCCGTGAGGAGACGGCCGTGTCGTGCATCTCGGAGTCGAGGTGGACGACGAAGTGCAGGGCCCCGGCGATCAGCAGGTTCGTGGCCTCGAGCGGCAGTCGTTCCGGCGCCTGCACGGCATAGGAGGCGATCCGTCGGAACACGCCGGCCGACGACTCCGCATGGATGGTGCACATCGACCCCGACCGGCCCTGGCTCATGGCGTTGAGCATGGGGAGCACCTCGTCGCCGAGCACCTCGCCCACGATCACCCGGTCGGCGTTCATGCGGAGGGAGCGGCGGACGAGGTCGGCGACCGGGATCCGGCCCTCCCCTTCGATGTTGGCCGGCCGGGCCTCCAGGGCCACCATGTCCGGATGGCGTGTCGACCCCGTGTCCAGGCCGAGCTCGAACGCCTGCTCGATGGTCACGATCCGCTCACGTCGGTCGATCTCGGCGGCCAGTGCACGAAGCAGGGTGGTCTTGCCGGAGTTCATCGCTCCCGACACCACGATGTTCCTCCGGGCGCGCACGGCCGCGGCCAGGAGCGAGCGCAGGCCTTCGTCCATGGCCCCCATGTCGCACATCTCGTCCAGTGACAGGTCGGCGAACCGGTGCCGTCGGATGGAGACCGCCGGCCGTGCGGCGACGGCCATGACGGCGGACAGGCGGGCACCTCCGGGCAGCTGGAGGTCCAGCTCCGGACGCGCCGTGTCGAATCGGCGCTCGGTCAATCCGAGCCGACCTGCGGCGGACCGCAACAGGTCGACGAGTTCGTCGTCGGAGTCGGCGACCGGCCCCATGGACCGCTTGGATCCGTCGGCGAACGTCGCCCAGACCTGGTCACACCCGTTGATGTCGATGTTCTCGATGCGCTCGTCGTCCACGAGCACCTGGAGCCTGCCGAGACCGAACAGGGCGTCGAGGACCGCCTGGGCGAGTTCCTGCTCCTCCACCGGCGAGTGCGGCAGGGCGCCGTCCAGTCCGTTGGCGCCGGACAGCGAGTCCAGGTGGAGGAAGGCCCGTTGACGGGCGAACTCCCGACGGTCGTCGGCATCCAGGGTCGATGCCCCGTCTGCTGCCAGGTCCTCGGCAACCCGGCGGCGGATGGCGGTGGTCAGTGTCTCGCTCATCGGACCACGACCTCCGCACGCGCCGTGTCCGTGCGGTCGTCGGGCAGGCTGCGTCCGGGTGGACGGGTAGCGTCCTCGCGTCCCACGGAACCGGATCGGGCCGGCGGGTCCGATGCGGCGACATCGACCGCGAGCTCGCTCGCGACCCGGCGCACCGCGGCGAGCAGGCCCGAACGCTCGAGTCGGCGCCCGGCGCTCGACGCACCACTCGCCACAGCGGCCGCTCCCGGGTCGAAGGGGATGTCGCCGAGGGCCCGGATCCCGGCGAATGCACCGACTTCAGTGCTGTCGCGGGTGCCCGAGCCGACAACCACGATCCCGAGTCGCCCCCTCGTCGAGTCGAGGAGCCGGGCCGCGTGGGCACGGGCGTGCAGTGCCGCTGCCGGGTCACCGCTGACCACCAGGACCGAGGTGTGGCATCGCTCCAACCAGCCGTCCTCGTGCCGGGCGTCGGCTGCGACGCGGCCCAGGTCGACGACGGCCATACCGTCCGACCATGCGAGGTCGATGGCCCCGATCACGCCCTGGTCGGCGTCACCCGGATCACCGGATCCTCCGGCCACCAGCACGTCGAGGCCTCCCGGGAGGTGCTGCAGGTGGGGTGCCACCGGAGAGGATGCCCCACCTCGTCGGACGGCGGCGGCCAATGACGTCCGACCGAGGGCGGACGAGAGCCCGAATCGGGCGGCCAGGTCGCCGCCTGCAGGGTCGGCCTCGACCACCGCGACAGGACCGACACCGGGCCAGACCGCAGCCAGGAGGCATGACAGCGTCGTCACGCCAGGCGCCCCCTTGACCGACAGCACTCCCAGGAGGGTCATGCCGGCGCACCGGTGGTGCTGCCCGCCGGCAACAGGACCAGGCTCACCTGGTCGGCGCTCGAGGCGGTGGCCACGTCGGGCGCGAGCGCGGACGCCACCTCCACGGACACGAGGAGCGCGTAGCTCCCACCCGAGGCCGATCCGGGAGCGGACACCGAGACCACGGTCGCCACCGGGACCAGCACGCCCGTTCCCGTGCCGGTGAGGGCCGAGTCCGAGGACGACCCCGTGGTCGACGACGTTCCGGAGCCACCCGATGCCGCTGTCGCAGCCGCAAGGGGCGAGCCGGGGGTGCCGGTCTGCACCACCAGCACCTGCTCACCGGCCATGAGGCCCGCTGCCGGGAACTGGCCGTCCTTCAATGCCACGCCGACCACGGCATCACCGGCGGCGACCGGCGGTGCCGAGGCGAGATCGCCCGTGGTCAGCAGTGACCCGGCCGGAATGGCCGATGCGGCACGCTTCCCCTCGATCACCGAGGCTTCCGTCACCGGGATGTACCCCACGTTCCCAGACACCGAGACGTCCGCCTGGCCGAGGTCGGCCGAGGTGATCGTCTGCCCCTGGACCAGTGGGTGCTCGACGACGACGGCCGAGGTCCGGCGACCCGCTGACGCGTACAGCCCGGCGAACGTGGCGATGCTGGCGCCGACGACCACGATCGATGCGAGTGCGAGCAGGGCGCGACGATCGCGTGGGCCGGTCGGCGGTGCCGGCCGAACCGGTGCCGGCGTGACGGCATCACGGCCGCTCGGGTCAGGACGGGCAGCGCTCCTCCCCGGGATCCGGACGCCGATCCGATCGGTGACGGAATTCACGACCCACCCCCGATCCACGCCTGGGCACCGTCGGTCGCAGCCGACGCCACTGCGTTCAGACTCTCCACCTGGACCACCCGGAGGCTGGTGGTTCCCGTCGTGTAGAGCGTGGGCAGTACCCCGCCGCCCGCGGCGCCGACCGCTGTCCAGGACACCGCCCACTCGACGGTGGCGGATACGGCAAACCTGCCGTCGTCCGGGTCGCCGTCGGGCGAGGGCTGTCCCAGCGAACTGTCCACGTAGGTGTGGCTGCAGTACGTCGTCTGCCAAGCCGACGGCACCCCCGTCGCGTAGGGCACGCCCGGGCCACCGCAGGCGACCTGGGAGCCGTCCCCTGTCGTCCAGGTCACCCCGACCGGTCGGGCCACCGCGGTCGCCGACACGCCACCGGCCGTGGCCGTCACCGAATCGTCGTGCCAGAGCGAGGGGTCGATCCACAACCAGGTCGCGAGCCCGACCACCGACGAGCCTGCGGGGTCGTCGAGGAGCGTCGGGTCGGACAAGGTCATCGACTGCTCCGCCTGGATGGCGAGAGCATGGGGATCGACCTGAGGCACGGCGGCAGGCGGGGCGCCGGTCACCCACACGGTCTGCGTGACCTGCGCACCCGTCGTCGCATCGTCGCACGTCACCGAGTACCAGGCGCCCGGGAGTGGCCCACCGGGCGGGAACCCGCCGTCGTTGTTCAGCGCGAGGTAGGTGTAAGTGCACTGCCACGGGGACGCGGACCCGGATCCGCTCGTGGGCCCACCCCCGGATGAACCTCCAGCACCACCACCAGATCCGGAGCCCGTTCCTGCGCCCACGGTCACCGTGCCGCCCCCACTTCCGGCACCCGCCGTGCCGGAATCCGCTCCGGCGGGCGGGGCGACGGGGTCGACGACCACGATGACGACGGCCAGCGCGGCCGCGGCCGCCGTGCCGACGATCCTCAGCGGCGAGCGCATGGCGGTGCCCCCTCGTCGGTCCCGGTCGCGTCGGTGCCGGTCGTGTCGGTCCCGTCGTTGGCCGGCGGTCGATGGTGCTGGTCGTCGCGCATGGAGGAGAGACCCTAGGGAGAGCCGGCGCACGGACCTGCAAAAGGTTTCACCTGAGGTGCAACTACTTTTCGTCGAACGGCGGGCAGCGGAGCGGGTCCGAGCGACCGAAGAAACAGTCGATGCGGGGCGGTGGGACATGCGCCGACTCTGCTCGCGTCACCTTGCTGCAGCCCTTGCCCGTCACCTTGCCGACCTCATGGTCGATCTCGTGCACCTTGCGCCGGAGACGCGGCATCCCTTGCCATTGCTGGCTTCCCGGTCGCGTCCGACCCCTGATCGGACCGTGCGGCCCGCGGTTCGACCGTGCACGGGGCGGGGGCCGGGCGACCGGACTCCGGGCGCCCCATGTCGCGCCGGTTCACGTGCCCACCCGTACTCGGAACGACCACAGACGCCGACCCCGGACGGTGGCCATCACGTCACGGAGCGGCAATTAGATGGCCGCGTCGAATTCGGCTCCGGAGGCCGGGTGGACGATCCGGCCCCACTCCTCAGGTCGTGCCGGGCTCGGCAGCAAGGTGAGATGGCATGTATCCAAAATCAGGCGCTGATACACCCATGACGGACAGTCATAGGTATGTCCGGGGCCCCTGCCGAGCAGTACCTCACTCGCGCCGTCGTCTTCCCGCTCGACCCCACGCCGGCCCAGGAGCGCCTGCTCCGGTCCTACTGCGGGGCTGCTCGATTCGCCCACAACTGGGCGCTGGACCTGGTGAACAAGAACCTCACAATGCGTACCGAGCAGCGCGAAGCCGGTGTAACCGAAGCCGACCTCACCCCGTCGCAGTCCTGGTCGGCCTACTCCTTCGGCAAGGCGTGGAACGCGGCCAAGGAGGAGGCGGCCCCCATGGTGGCAGGAGGTCTCGATGCACGCCTTCCGGTCCGGGGTGGCAACTGCTGCCGCCGGGCTCGAGAACTTCAGCAACTCTCAGAAGGGCACCCGTAAAGGCCGCACCGTCGGGTTCCCGCGGTTCAAGTCGCGGGACCGAGCCAAGCCATCGGTCACCTTCACGGAGATCAACCACCAGGAGTCGTGGTTCGAGGACCCCGACGTGCTGGGTGGTCGGACCTCACCCAATGGCCACCGCATCCGACTGATGCTGCCCCAGAGCACCCCCGACCGGGAGGTGCAACGCCGTCGGGCCAACCTCACCTGGATCCACACCACCGAGTCCACCCGCAGGCTGGCCAAGAAGGTGGCCTCCGGCACGGGCTCCATCCAGAAGGTCACCGTTTCCTACACCGGTGGGCGCTGGCAGGCCTCGGTGCTGGTGCGGTACCTGGTGCGGCCTGCGTCCATCCGCTCTACCGGGAGCCGCGGCAGCTCGGGTGAGCTGCAGTCCATTGGCGTCGACGCCGGCATCGCCCACCTGGCCACGCTGTCCCAGCCAGTCCCTGGCCTCACCGACGAACACGGCCACATCGCCAACCCCCGCGTGCTGGAGAAGCAGCTGGAGAGGCTGGCCGAGCTCGACCGCAAGCTGGCCAGGACCCAGGCGCGCTCGAAGAACCGGTCCAAGGTGAAGCGCCGGCGGGCCCGCCTCCATGGGGCCATCACCAAGACCCGGGAGTTGGAGATCCATCGCGTCACCAACGCGCTGGCCGACCGGTTCGACGTGGTGGCCATCGAGAACCTCAACGTGGCCGGCATGGCTACGAAGAAGCGGCACCTGGGCCGGGCGTTGGCCGATGTGTCGCTGTCCGAGCTGCGGCGCCAGCTCACCTACAAGATGTCCGACCGCGGGACCACCCTGGTGGTGGTCGATCGGTTCTACCCCTCCTCGAAGACCTGCTCCGCCTGTGGTGCAGTGAGAGCCAAGCTGGACCTGGCTGATCGGGTCTTCGAGTGCAGCACCTGCGGGATGTCCCTCGACCGGGACATCAACGCGGCCATCAGCATCGAGGCCGAGGGCAGGCGACTGCTCTCGGCGAAGCTGGACACTCTCCAGCCGACACCACCAACGCAACACGTCGCCGGGCTACGACCGGAGACGAGAAACGCTGACCCGAGGACAGAGAAGACCGAGGTGCTCATGGGCACACCGGCACTGGCCGCTTGCAGGGCAGAACCACGCAGCCGCGCACTCGTATCAGTGCAGTAGGTACAAGACGTGGACGGGGTGCAGTCGCTCAGCCGCAAGGCGAGGCGGGTGTGCCCGGTTCGGAAGTCAGGTGAGGGTGTGTCTTTCTGGACACATCCATCTCACCTTGCTGCCGAACCTAGGTCGTGCCGAACACCTCGGCGTCGGCTTCCTCCGGCGTGCTGCCGGCGACGATCTTGGCGCTCATCTTCACGGCCTTGACCGCGCTGGTGGCGCCCGTCTGGAGGATGACGGCGATGATCAGGAGCAGGATCGCCAGGTACCGGAACTTGTGTGACCCGAGCAGGATCAGTGCGACCCGACCCAGCGCATAGGGCGGCGAGCAGATGATCGCCCCGATGGCCCCGCCGACCGCGGCGGCGCTCAGCTTGTCCCGCCGGGACTGCTGGGTGCGCAGGCCGAGCAGCCGGGACGGGATGGCCACGTAGGCGAACATCAGCACGCCGGCCATGATCCCGAGGCTGAAGGCGAACCAGAACTGCCCCCAGCGGTCGACGACGATGGCGGAGAACCCGGTCAGGACCCCGACCCCTAGCCCCCAGGTCAGGATGGTGTGCTGGTGCGCTCTGGCCATGGCGAACGCGGGCCGGATCTCCGGGGTGCCCTTGCCCGCGATGGCGAAGGCGAACACCGCGTTCAGATAGAAGCTGGCAGCCGTGAACAGCGCGATTGCGGCGATGACCGCCGCCGCCACCAGTGGGTTCTTGAAGATGTGGAATCCCTTGCCGTGCAGGACATGGGCCTTGATGTCGACCATGACCACCCAGATCCACATGGCCGGCAGGATCTGGACGAGGGTGAGGCGCCAGTTGATGAAGAGGGTCTTGACCCCCTGGAACAGCATCGCCAGCCCGCCGACCAGCAGGGCGAGGGGTGCCAGCCACCGGCTGCGCGTGCTGAGGGCCAGGACTGCGGCCTCGACGGTGTCGTCATCGCCATGACGGACGGCTTCGACCAGGCGCCCGAACAGGACACCGACCCGCTCACGACGGGAACCGGCCGTCTTCGCCACGGCGGCAGCGGCCGTGCCGGTGGGAGCGGCCGTGCCGGTGGCACCCGCAGCAGCCGTGCCGGTCGATACCGACAGGTCCTCCCGTTCGGGACCCGTCGCGGATGTCTGCGCCGGTCCGGGGTCAGCAGCCATGTGGGCGCCGGTCCGGCGGGCGAGCCACGTCCCACCCTGTAGCGGCCCGGCGGCGGCGGTCGAGGTCCGCGGGGCTGCCCATGGGCACAGGCTACCCAACCTCCCTGACGGCGGGACCCGTCGGACGCCGCCGCGGAACGGCCCCGGCCGTCGGGCTGGCACACTGTCATGCATGGCTGCCCAGTACATCTTCACCATGCGTGACCTGCGACGCTTCTACCCGCCCGACCGCGAGGTCCTGAAGGGGATCAACCTCTCCTTCTACCCGGGGGCCAAGATCGGCGTGATCGGCGGCAACGGCTCGGGCAAGTCCTCGCTGCTCAAGATCATGGCCGGGCAGGACGACGGCTTCACCGGCGAGGCCCGACTCACACCGGGGTTCACCGTCGGCTTCCTGTCCCAGGAACCCGAGCTGGACCCGACCAAGGACGTCCTCGGCAACATCTCCGACGGCGTGGGCGAGGCCAAGCAGATGGTCGACCGCTACAACGAGGTGTGTGCCGCCTTCGGTGACACCGATGCCGACTTCGACAAGCTCCTGGCCGAGCAGGCCGAGCTCCAGGACAAGATCGACGCCGCCGGCGCCTGGGACCTCGAGCGCACCTTCGACATCGCCATGGACGCACTGCGCTGCCCCCCGGGCGACGCCGACGTCTCGACGCTGTCCGGTGGTGAGCGGCGCCGGGTCGCCCTCTGCCGCCTCCTCCTGTCCAAGCCCGATCTTCTGCTCCTCGACGAGCCCACCAACCACCTCGACGCCGAGTCGGTGGCCTGGCTGGAGCGCACGCTCCAGGAATACCCGGGCACGGTCGTCGCCGTCACCCACGACCGCTACTTCCTCGACAACGTGGCCGGCTGGATCCTGGAACTCGACCGGGGTGCGGGCATCCCGTGGGAGGGCAACTACTCCTCCTGGCTGGAGCAGAAGCAGGACCGCCTGGCCCGTGAACATCGGGCGGACACCTCGCGCCAGGATGCGCTCCAGCGCGAGCTCGAGTGGATCCGGATGTCCCCCCGTGCCCGCCAGTCCAAGGGCAAGGCCCGCATCAACGCCTACAACGACCTGGTGGCCGAAGCCGAAGCCGCCGAGCGGCGGGCCGACAAGCTGGAGATCGCCATCCCGGCCGGCCCCCGACTCGGCGACCGGGTGATCGACGCCGAGGGACTGTCCAAGGGCTACGGCGACCGCCTTCTCATCGACAACCTCTCCTTCCTGCTTCCCCCCGGTGGCATCGTCGGCGTGATCGGCCCCAACGGCGCCGGAAAGACGACCCTGTTCCGGATGATGGTCGGCGAGGAGACGCCTGACGAGGGATCACTCGAGGTGGGCACGACGGTCGAGCTGGCCTACGTCGACCAGTCGCGCGACCAGCTCGACGCCGGTGCCACCGTGTACGAGGAGATCACGGGCGGTGTCGACCACATGGTGGTCGGCGGCCGCGAGATCCACGGCCGGGCCTATGTGGCCAGCTTCGGGTTCACCGGCAGCGACCAGCAGAAGAAGGTCGGACAGCTGTCGGGTGGCGAGCGGAACCGGGTCCAACTGGCCAAGGTGCTGAAGGCGGGTGGCAACGTCCTGCTCCTCGACGAGCCGACCAACGACCTCGACGTGGACACGCTGCGCGCCCTCGAGGAGGCCCTGCTCGGCTTCCCCGGGTGCGCAGTCGTCATCAGCCACGACCGGTGGTTCCTCGACCGGATCGCCACCCACGTGCTCGCCTTCGAGGGCGACTCCGAGGTCCGGTGGTTCGAGGGCAACTTCAGCGACTACGAGGCCGACCGGCACAAGCGCCTCGGTGTCGATGCCGACCAGCCGCACCGACTCCGCTACAAGCCGCTCGTACGCGACTGAGCTGCGGAACTTCATGCCACCCGAACCCCTGCACCCCCACCGCACCTTCGCCTCCGACAATTGGGCCGGCGTACATCCCGAGGTCCTCGAGGCCATCGCCCGGGTCAACGTGGGGCACGCTCCCGCCTACGGCGCCGACGCCGTGACCGAGGAGGCCCTCGACCTCTTCCGATCGCACTTCGGTGACGACGCCGAGGTCTACTTCTGCTTCAACGGCACCGGCACGAACGTGGTCGGGCTGCAATCGCTCCTCCGCCCGTTCGAGGCCGTTGTCTGCGCCGACTCCGCCCACATCAACGTCGACGAGTGCGGTGCACCTGAGCGCTTCCTCGGCTCCAAGCTGCTGACCGTCCCCACGCCGGACGGGAAGCTCACCCCGGAACTGGCTGCGGCCAGGGTCCAGGGCGTGGGCGACGAGCACCATGTGCAGGCACGGGTGGTGTCGGTCACGCAGAGCACCGAGTTCGGCACCGTGTACACCCTCGACGAGCTGACGGCACTGAGCGAGTGGGCCCACAGCCAGGGAATGCTCGTCCACCTCGACGGTGCCAGGATCGCCAACGCCGCTGCGTCATTGGGCGTCGACTTCGGGGCGTTCGGGCAGGCGTCGGGCGTCGACGTGGTCTCCTTCGGCGGCACCAAGAACGGTGCCCTCGGGGCCGAGGCGGTCGTCACCTTCCGCTCCGAGTCGTCGACGTCGCTGCGCTTCCTCCGCAAGCAGTCGATGCAGCTGTCGTCGAAGATGCGGTTCGTGGCCGCCCAGTTCGTGGCGCTGCTGACCGACGACCTGTGGCTGCGCAGTGCGACTCACGCCAACACCATGGCCACCCGGCTCGGGAGCGGCCTCTCCTCCGTGGACGGCGTGTCGCTCGCGCACCCGGTGGAAGCCAACGGGGTGTTCGCCGTGATGCCTACGCCGGTCGTCGAGGGACTCCAGGCGGAGTGGCCCTTCTACGTCTGGGACGAGGACACCGGCGTGGTGCGGCTGATGTGCTCGTTCGACACCGCCGAGTCCGACGTGGACGCCTTCGTTGCGCGGCTCGGCGAGCTGATGGCCGGACGGCGGTAGCGGCGCTCGCAGACCCCTGGTTCAGGATCCGGGCCGGCTCAGGCGGGCGGGCTCAGGCGGGCGGGCGGCCGGGCCCGGGAGGTCCGGCGAACGCCTGCGCCACCGAGATCCAGTCCTCCGCCAGTTCACCTTCCACCTCCAGCCCTGAGTCGGCCACGTTCCGGCGCTGGGTCACCACCATGCAGAAGTCGAGCGCCGTGCCCCTGACCGTGCCGGCGGCTGCGGCTGCGGCTGCGGATGCGGCTGCGGCTGCGTCGGTGTCGGTGTCGGTACCTGCGGTTGCGCCGGTTCCGGTGGTGTCGGAGGTGTCGGAGGTGTCGGTACCGCCGATCTCCCACCGCCATTCGTCACCCTCCGGACCAGTCAGCTCGACCTCGATGCGCCCCGCAGGCACCTCTCTCCCCCGCACCAGGTAGGAGAACGGTCGGGCCCGGACGCCGAGGTGGGCGATGTGGTGCAGGCGTGCCGTGGGTCCCCGCTCGACCCCGAGGGCGTCGCAGATGTCCTGGCCGTGGGCCCAGGTCTCCATCAGGCGAGCCGAGATGAACGACAGGACCCCCATCGGTGGCCCGTACCAGGGGACGCGCACCGAGGGGTCGGCGGCCGCGAACGCCTCGACCATCGCCCGGTGCGCGTCGTCCCACCAGGCCAGCAACTCGTCGCCGCCCATCGCCCGGCCCCGGATGAGGTGGACGTCCATGGGATCGCCCGTCGCCGCAAGGACCTCGTCGACCGAACGGGCGAAGGCGTCCGGATCGACCATGGCCAGCCGTCCTGCATCGTCGAAGTACGCGAGATGGCTGACCTGGTCACGGATGGCCCACCCTTCGGCGGGCGTGTCCAGGTCCCACCGCGCGTCGTCATCGGCCAGGCCAATCACCACCGAGCGCAGCGCGTCGTACTCGGCGTCGAGATCCGCCAGCAGGTCGGAAAGCGTGGTCATGGGACAAGGCTACGACACTGCACCCGGACCGGACCCGTACCCGCGGGGGCGCCAGACTCCCCGTGTGACCGCCTCATGCGTCCGTGTCGAGCCAGGACCACGTGGTCGACACCACCTCCACCTCGGGCGACGACCAGACGAAGCGTTCCACGGACTCGAGCACGGACTCCACGTGTCCCTGGTTGCCGCCGACCGCAGCAAACCCCAGCTCACACCGCTGCCACTGGTCCTGGAAGCCGATCTCGGCGGAGGCGACGCCGAATCGTGCGCGGGCGCCGTCCACGAGGTGCCGCACCACCGCCCGCTTCTCCTTCAGGGAGTGACTGGACGGAACGCGGATGTCAACGGTGAGGGCGCAGGCGTGGAGCACGCCCTCCACACTGCCCGAGGGTTGTGCCTCCTGTCGGCAGGACGCTCCGGTCGAGTAGCCCTGTGCGTGACGCGACGGGGCCCGTCACGCACAGGTCAAGCGCGACGGGCCCGTCGGAATCCGGGATGGCGGCCAGTCCGAAGGGGGCGGAGGGTATCGGGCGATCGGTGGCATCCCGGAGATCATGGTGCTGAGGATGGTCAGGATGGTCAGCCCAGCGAGCTGCTCCCCCATGCGCTGGTGGCGGAGCTACCCGACGACGAACTGCCCGACGAGGACGACGCCGGGGGGGACCAACCCGGACCGCCCGGGTGGAATGCGCCGGAAGGGCCGTTGCCCGGCCCCCCGATGCCGACCGAGGTCGCCGTCACGGTGTTCGACGTATCGGTGCCGAAGACGACGACCTGCGCGCCGACGGACACGTCGGCCAGGGAGGCCGACGCCTTGCCGAACTCCTTGTACGTGGTGGACGAGCTGACATCCACGGTCACGGTCGTCCCGTCGTGGGCGGTCAGCGTGAAGGTGTTCGAGCCCACCGACTTCACGGTGCCGAATGCGGCGGGTGGGGTGCCACCTTGGCCTCCGGGCCAACCGTGGTCACCGGGCCCGCCGGGGCCTCCGGGGCCTCCGGGGCCTCCGATCGCGACCTTGGTGGCGGTCACCGTGTTCGAGGTGTCGGTGCCGAACACGGCCACGTGGTCGCCCACCTTGACCGTCGAGAAGCCGGGTGACGTCACCGACGGGTCGGCGAACGTGGTGGACGAACTGACGTCCACGGTGACGATCGTCCCGTCGTGGGCGGTCAGGGTGAAGGTGTCGGTGCCGACCGACTTCACGGTGCCGAAAGCAGCGGGCGGGGTGCCACCGAACCCGTCACGACCGGCGGGTTGGCCCGTGTGGCTCGAGGGGGCGGTTGTCGACGTCGAGGAGCCGGTCGCCGCACCGGCGACTGCGCCTCCCGTGACGGCCAGACCGAGAGCGATGGCGGCGGCGGTCGTCACCCGGACGCCGCGACGGCGCTTGTGGAGTACGGCGAAGGGGTCGACCGATGCCTGCCCGACCTCTGACTCCTGGTGGTGGGTCTCGTTCATGGATTCTGCTCGTCAACGTGGTCCATCTCGACGAGCCAATCGTGGGACCTGAACCTGTGACCAACCTGTGAATCAGCAGGGTCGCACCTGAAGATTCCATCTGACGCTCTGCTACGTCCCAGGTCAGCGTCCTGTCACACCTCACTGGAAGGCTATGACCATGACGGCGACCATGGCCAGCAACGCACCCCCTTCCGGGCCCTCGCCGGCGTGCATGGTCCTGTCCGATGCCCTGCCGAACACCGCCGTTCCGTCCCGCGTCGGCCCCGCGGGGACGCCGTACCGTGCGGATACAGCCGGCGATTTCCCGACCGACGGCCCCCTTGGTCCGCAGGTCAGGAAGGCCGCTGACCTGCTCGGGACCGTCCTCGCCCAGCTCGATCCCGGCCGCCTGACGGGTGCTGACGCGACCCTGCTCTACGGACTCCTCGCCGGGGTCGAGCGCCTCGCCATGGCCGGCAAGACGCTGTTGGCGCCCCGCATCGACGAGTCGGGGGTCTGGAGGGACTCGGGTCACCGCAACACCGCCGTCATGCTTGCCGAACTGGAGGGCGTCCCCACCGGACAGGCGCGCAACACCCTCGAGGTCGGCCAGCGGCTTCATCGACTACCGGGAACGGAGGAGGCGCTCCGCAATGGCAGCCTCTCCGGTCCGAAGGTGACCGAGCTCTCCGGTGCGGCTGTGCTCGATCCGACCGGTGAAGCGGGCCTGCTGCATGGTGCCGCCGAGGAAGGTCTGCAACAGTTGAAGGAACGCTGCAGGCGATCCCGCGCCACATCAGCCCGGAACGACCCCGTCGATGCCGTCCGGCGGATCCACGCCGCTCGACAGTTCTCCTCGTGGACCGATGCCGAAGGCGCGTTCTGCTTCCAGGGCCGCGACACCGCCGACCGCGGGGCCCGCATTCTGCAACAGTTGGAGTTCACCACTTCCCGCCTCCGCCTGGCCGAGGACCGGAGCACGCCGACCGACGACCCGCAGGCGCCCCGAACCACGGACGGCAACCGTCGCGCCGATGCCTTCTTCCTCCTCATGACCGGTAGTGGGACGACGGGCGACCTCGTCGAGCGATTGATGGTTCCGGTCGACGATGACGACCCTGGACCACCCGACGAACAGCTCACCCAGCTATTCGAGCCCGGACGGACCCGAGGAGCTGTGACCGACGTCACGATCGGCCAGGGCGGTGGATGCCAGGTCATCGAGCGACCTCCGAACTGTTCGGTCATGGTCCGGGTGGATCTGGACGCCCTCCTGCGTGGTCACACGCTCCCGGGTGAGGTGTGTGAGATCGACAACCAGGGGCCGATCCCTGTTGCCATGGCCCGGGACATGGCGGACGACTCCTTCCTGCGGTTCGTGTTCCACCAGGCGGGTGACATCCGTTCCGTCTCCCACTTCGGCCGGACCATCAACCGGCACCTTCGCACCGCGCTCGCTCATCGGGACCGGTGCTGCGTTGTTCCGGGCTGCGGCGTGGCGTACGGTCTGGAGATCGATCACATCCGCCCTTTCGCAGAGGGCGGCCCGACCGAACTGGCGAACCTGGCGCTCCTCTGCCACCACCACCACTACCTCAAGACCTACGAGGGCTGGACGCTCGAGGAGTCTGGGCGCTCGGTGGACGGATCACCGAGCTGGACATTCATGCCGATGCCGGCCTTCGGACAGGAGCCCGAGCCGGTCCCGCCGGACGGCTGATCCACCGGCCCACCCGGCGGGACGCCCACCATCAGGCGCTCGGGGCAGCCGCCCCCCTCTGGCAGACCCGCGACCATGACTGCCCACTGTCGCGAGCGATTCGAAGCGTGAACACCAACCGCCCCACTCGCAACACCCTCGTAAAGACCCTTCCGCACCAGGCCGGTGACGGGTCATGATGATCGCAGCATCCACCCCGATCGCCGATGTCGTCGCTCTCGCCCTGGGTGTCGCCGTGATCGTCGGGCTCTATCTGCTCCCCACGCTGATCGCCTTCCAGCGCGAACGGCCGCACAAGGCAGGTGTGCTGGTCATCAACGTCTTCTTCGGGTGGACGTTCCTCGGCTGGGTGATCTCCCTGGCGATGGCCTGTTGGTCACGCCCCTCTCCGTCGGTCGTCCCACAGGGCGCTGCGCCATCCGGGTGGTACCCGGATCCGACAAGCGGATCGCATCGCTGGTGGAACGGGTGCGAGTGGGGCCCACCCACCTGATAGTTGTGAACCGTCGACGTCGGGACGGGGCGCCGTGCGCCTCGAGCTCGTGTCCCGGCCATCAGCTACTGGTCAGCGGCCCACACCGGCGTCGATGAGTGCGGCCGCGTCCGACCAGCCGAATCCGACGGACTCGCCGAGGATCCGTCTCGTGTGCGGCTCGACGAGGACCAGGAACGGGTAGCTCGTCACGCGGAAGTCGACCCATGCCGTGTCGGTCATCACGATCGGGACGGTGATCCCGGCAGCACGTCCGGCCACCTCGTCGGGCGACACGATGGCGGGGCCCTTGGTCACGACGGCCACGTCGGCTCCGGCCAGCGGATCGTCCCGCAGTCCCTGCCAGAACAGCTCGCACCCGTCGCAGTTGGTCGACAGGAACACGAGCAGGACGGGCCGCACGGCGGTCCCGAGATCGACACGGACGGGCATGCCACCCGGCCCCACTCCGGACACATCGGTCGCTGGCCAGGCCACGGGTGCATCGCCGATCCCTGACGGCACCGGACGCAGGCCGGACACGAATTCCGGGTCGTCGAGCGGATTCGACGCGGTAAACGGGGACGCAGGCACCGCCGACGCCCCGCTCGGGTCCCCGGCGGGATCAGGTGCGGTGCCCGCCGGATCCCGGCGCCGCCTCCGCACCGGCCGGTCGTCCCGTCAGCCCTGGTCCGGGGCGGGCGTGTCGGACTCGAGCACCTCGATGCCCTTGCCGTTGCCGCACCACCGACAGGTCACGTCGTCGACGGTTTCCTCGAGGACCTCCACGTCTTCGACCGTCAGGTCGCCACCGACCGAGTAGTGGTGGAACGCCGTGGTCTTCCGGGTCGTCACGACGTCGAACCGGGTCAGGTTGCCGCACGACGTACAGCGGTAGCGGACGGCGTCCCCGGTGGTGGGGCCGGTGGCGGTGGCAGCGGGTGCGGAGTCGGAGGTCACGCCACCAACGGTAGTCGCGCCGCCACGACCCTCTGTCTCCGGTCAGCGAACACCTGTTCGCTACAGTGTCCGCATGACCCCCGCCGTCCAGCGGTCCTTCGACGATCTCGGCACGCCCCTGAGCCAGGTCACGTTCGTGGTGCTCGACGTCGAGACCACCGGCGGGTCGCCGACATCGGCGTCGCTCACGGAGGTCGCCGCCGCCCGGTACCGGGGTGGCGAGCTGCTCGCCACGTACCAGACCTTCGTCCGTCCCGACGAGCGCATCCCGCCCTACATCACCGCCCTGACGGGCATCAGCGACGCCATGGTGGCCGA
Organism: Acidimicrobiaceae bacterium; assembly: GCA_003164095.1. GTDB lineage: Bacteria > Actinomycetota > Acidimicrobiia > Acidimicrobiales > RAAP-2 > Bog-756. The sequence continues at coordinate 17,833 of PLRX01000128.1, forward strand.
CGCCCCCCGCATCGGCGAGATGCTCCCGTCCTTCCTCGAGTTCCTGGGCGGCGGCGTCGTGGTCGGCCACAACGTGCGCTTCGACCTCTCGTTCCTCAATCACGCCCTCGAGTCGACCGGCAGGGACCGCCTCGCCAACGCCACGGTCGACACCCTCGCACTGGCCCGTCGCCTGGTCCGGGACATGGTGCCGAACTGCAAACTCGGCACACTGGCCGCCACGCTGCGGCTGCCCCATCAGCCCTCCCACCGGGCGCTGACCGACGTCCTGGCCACCGGCGACCTCCTGCACGCACTACTGGAGCGGGCCGGCACCTTCGGCATCGTCGGGCTCGAGGAGCTCCTCGACCTCCCCCGGATGGTGGGCCACCCCCAGGGGGCCAAGCTCAAGCTCACCACCCGGCTCCCCCACCGTCCGGGCGTGTACTGGTTCGCCGATGCCACGGGCGACGTCCTCTACGTCGGCAAAGCCACCGACCTCCACAGCCGGGTTCGCTCCTACTTCTCGGGCGACACCCGCAACAAGGTCGGCCGACTGCTGCGCCAGATGCACGAAATCCACCACCGGGTCTGCCCCGGCCCGCTGACCGCCGAGGTGCTCGAGGGGCGGCTGATCCGTGCCTGGGCACCGCCCTTCAACCGCCAGGGCAAGGTGAGGCGCCGGGAACCCGGGGCAGCAGCGCGCAACGACGTGCCGTCCGTCCCGCCGCCGAACGGCGCCACCCCTCGCTCGGGCCCGAGACGTCCGGGCCGGCGCCGGCGCACGTGGACCCCCGAGGACCTGTCCGGCGCCCCGGCCGAACTGCTCGCCCCGTTCGCCGAGCGGGTGGCCGAGCTCTCCCGGATGCAGCGCTACGAGGATGCCGCCCGCGTGAGGGACGACGCCGAGCGGCTCCGTCACCTCGTGGTCCGCCACCGCTCGGTCGAGTCGCTGCGGCGGTCGGGGTGCCTGGTGCTGCTGATCGAGGACGAGGGCACGGTCGAGCTCCACGACGGCCTCCTGGTCGAGCGCGGCACCCTCTTCGACGGTGCACCCGACCGGACGTCGCCGGTCGACGGTGGTGGCCTCGACGCGGCCTTCGCCGTCACCGCCGACGGTCACGACAACGAGCGACTCATCGTGGCGCAGTGGCTGCGGGCCAACGCCGACAAGGTCCGGGTGGTGGCGAGCGACGGGCCGGACGGGATGTCCGAACCGGCGGACCGGATCCCGACGTTGGGCGAACTGTGCGCAGCCCTGGCCGCCGGGGTCGGGCCGGTCGCCACCGACCAGCAGGCGATCTGATCGGTTCCGACCGGCTCGCCGCCGCCGCCGGCCGATGACGAGGACGTCGTCGGCCGGACCGGCTCAGGCGTGCTCGAGAGCCGAGGCCTCGTTGGTGACGCGGATGAAGTCGTCGAGCACGGCCGCCGCACGGCCCGAGTCGATGAGCTGCGCGGCCAGGTCCAGACCGCCGGCCAGGTCGGGAGCCTGCCCGATGACCAGCAGGGCGGCTCCGGCGTTGAGGAGCGCGATGTCCCGGTGGGGTGACGCGTCGCCCGCCACGACGCGGCGGATGGCGTCGGCATTGACGGTGGCATCGCCGCCGCGGAGGTCGTCGAGCGACGCCCGGGCCAGTCCGAGATCGGACGGGTCGATGCGGTAGACGTCGACGGACACGCTTCCGTCGCCGGCCGGATCCGACCCGTCGGGGGTCCGGATGAGCTCGTGGATGGTCGACGGCCCGGTGGTGGACAGCTCGTCGAGCCCGTCGTCACCGTGGACGACCATGGCCCGACGGGTCCCGTTGGCGGCCAGCACCCCGAGCATCTTGTCGGCCATCGCCGGGTCGGACACCCCGATCACCTGGAACTTCGCCCGCGCCGGGTTGGCGAGAGGCCCGAGGAAGTTGAACACCGTGGGGATGCCCAGTTCCCGGCGGACCGGGCCGGCGAAGCGCATGGCCGGGTGGTAACGGGGGGCGAAGCAGAACCCCAGCCCCACCTCGTCGATGGAACGGGTCACGCCCTCGGGACCGAGGTCCGCCACCGCACCGAGTGCCTCGAGCACGTCCGCCGCACCCACCGCCGACGATGACGCACGGCCGCCGTGCTTGCACACCTTCGCACCCGACGCGGCCACCACCAGCGAGGCGATGGTCGACACGTTGATCGAGCGCAGCCGGTCACCGCCGGTGCCGCAGGTGTCGACGACGTCGGTGCCGGGGGGCAGCGGCAGCGGGACGGCGTGGGCGGTCATGGCGCGGACGAAGCCCGTCATTTCCGCGACGGACTCGCCCTTGGACCGCAGGGCCACGGCCAGTCCGGCGATCTGGGCCGGCGTGGCTTCGCCCGACAGGACCTGACCGAAGACGGCCTCCGCCTCGCCGTCCGACAGCGACGCTCCGTCCAGCAACCGGGTCAGCACCCCGGGCCAGGCGCCGAGGGCGTCGAAGGAGCCCGGAACCGGCGAGGGAGTCCCCGCCTCAGACGTGCCCGCCGCCACCGGGCTCAGTCCCACCACAGGTCGTGGTTGAGCACGCCCCGACCGATGAGTCCGAGCTGCACCTGGGACGTGCCCTCCACGATCGTCAGCTGGCGGGCGTCGCGGTACCAGAGCTCGGTCGGATGGTCCTCCATGTAGCCCGCCGCGCCGAGCAGCTGGACGGCCAGGCCCGAGGCCCGCACCGCCAGCTCGGTGGCGTGGTACTTGGCCATCGACAGGTAGGGGACGTACTCCTTGGTGAACTTGCCCTGGTCGGCCAGCCATGCCGAGCGGTAGGTGAGCAGCCGGGCGGCCTCGATGTCGACGGCCACCTTGGCGATCTCCCACTGGATGCCCTGGAAGTCGGCGATGGTGTGGCCGAAGGCCTGGCGCTGCTGGACGTACTCGGTGGCGTACATGAGAGCCCCCTCGGCCAGGCCGATGCCGCGTGCGGCCACGATCGGTCGCATGGCGTTGAGGCCGAGCATGGCCAGGCGGAACCCGCCCACCTCGCCGATCACGTTCTCCTTGGGAACGTGGACCTGGTCGAGCAGGAGCTCACCCGTGTCGACGCCCCGCACGCCCATCTTGCGGTCGGTGGTGCCGACCGACACCCCGTCCCACGACCGTTCCACGATGAAGCCGGTGATCGAGTCGTGGGCCCGGGACGACGGGTCGCCGGTCTTGGCGAACACCGTGTACCAGTCGGCCTGGACCACGCCGGACATCCAGCACTTGGTGCCGCTGAGGACCCAGTCGCCGTCGTGGCCCGGCCGCTCATCGGGGACGGCACGGGTGCGCATGCCGGCCACGTCGCTGCCGGCCTGGGACTCGGACAACCCGAAGCCGCAGCGCAGTTCACCCGTGGCGATCCCGGGCAGGTAGCGCTGCTTCTGCTCGTCGTTGCCGGCGATGAGGATCGGTCCGGTCGGCAACCGGGTCAGCAGCAGCATCAGCGCCGCCGTGTTCGAGTACTTGGCCACCTCCTCGATGGCGATCGTGAGGCCGAGGATGCCGGCCCCCGAACCGCCGAGCTCGGTCGGCAGGCACAGGCCGAGCAGGTCGGCGTCCCGGAAGGCGTCGAAGATGTCCTGGGGGTAGTCGCCGGTCGAGTCGATCTCCCGCGCGCGGGGCTTGATCTTGTCCTGGGCGAGTCGTCGGACGGTCTCCTGGAGGGCGGCGAGTTCGGGCGAGAGGTCGAAGTCCACGGAGGTCGAGGCTACCCGAGGGGAGGTGCGGGCCCTGTCTCGGAGTGCAGTGAGTCAGGCCTCGAGCACCGGAGGCCCGTCGCAGCTGGCGTACCGGCTCCCGTCCGGGCCGGGCCAGCCCCGCCCGGCGAACCGCTCGGCCCAGTCGCCCCGGCCGGTGGCCCGCAGGCGGTCCAGGTACCAGGCCACGTCGATCCGGCTGTGCCACGGCCCGCCGCCGGTCAGCACCGACCACAGCGGGTCGGTCCCGTGGTGGGAGCGGGCCAGCGCGTCACTCGACCAGTCGGCCAGCACGGCGAGCGCGTGCTCGACCGCCTCGGGGCGCTCGGCTGCCCGGTCGTGCTGCTCGTAGGGATCGGCCTCCACGTCGAACAGCAGGACGTCGGGGAAGCCGTGGAAGGCGTCGTGGTAGGTGCGGATGCACAACCAGCGGTCGAACCGGACCGAGCGCTGGGCCGTCCACGCCCCGTGGGACAGGACCAGGTGGTCCCGTCCGGTCGTTTCGTCCCTTCCGACCGTGTCATTGCGTGCGGCAGGCCCGCCACCGCGCAGGTGGTCGGCGAAGGAACGGCCGTCCCACCGACCGGGCACGTCGCCGCCGGCCAGGTCGACCAGGGTCGCCCACACGTCGAACTGGTAGTGAAGGCCGGTGTCGACGGTGCCCGGCACCAGGTCGGCGCCTGGCCAGGCGAGGACCGCCGGGACCCGGGTGGTGACCTCGTCGGCGGTCTGGTGGTCGCAGTAGATGCCGAGCTCACCGAGGTTCTCGCCGTGGTCGGACGAGACCAGCACGGCGGTCTCCTCCGTCAGGCCGAGGTCGTCGAGGGTCCCGAGGAGCCGGCCGACCTGGTCGTCGGCGTAGCGCACCCCGGTGTCGTAGCCGTCGTAGATCCGCCGCACGTCGTCCATCGACGCCGCCTGCAGCGGCTGGCGCGGCCAACGGTCCCACACGTCGCGTGGCCCGAAGCCGGCCAGCTCCTGGGCGGAGTGGGGCCCGGGGAGCAGCCAGTGGGCCGCACGGACGTCCTCAGTCAACCAGTCCGGCAGTGGCTGCCCGTCGAACGGGTCGCCGAAGGAGGCCGGCGTCCGGTAGGGGGTGTGGGGGTCCCACAGGTGGACGTGCAGGAACCAGTCGTCGTGCGCGCCTCTGCGGGTCAACCAGTCCTGGGCCATCGTCACCACCTGGTCGGCGGTCTCGAGCCCCCGGGTGCCGAGGTTCATGCACTCGTTGAACCCGGCGTCGAAGTGGTAGGCGCTGTGCCGCTCGGCGAAGGTACTGATCGACGCCGTCCACATCCCGAGGTCGCGCAGGGGGGCCATCCAGCCGTGGGTGGCGGCCTGGGTCCGGAAGCCGCGCCGCGCGCCCTCCGGCTCGGGGTCGGTGGCAGGCCCGCCGTGGTTGACCGCCCCACTGCGGATGCCGAACTGCCCGGTCGACAGTGCCGTGCGCGACGGCAGGCACGGGGTGTCCGACGCGTGCACCCCGGTGAACCGGACGCCCCGGGCGGCGAGCGAGTCGATGACCGGGCTGGTCGGCCGCCGGTAGCCGTAGCAACCGAGATGGTCGGGGCGCAGCGTGTCGATGTCGACGTAGATCAGGCGCACCGGATGACCCCCGTTGCCCGGTGCCCGTCGCCGACGTCGCTCGGGTCCGCGCTCAGTGGATGACCGCCTGGGTGATGACGACCGGTCGCGTGCCGTGGACCCCGAGGGGCCGGCCGGGCATGCTCAGCCACGCCTCGGTGGCGAACACCATCAGGAACTCGTGCCAGATCGGCCACAACACGACCCACCCTAGGTGGCGGCCCTGGCGGAAGCCGAGGGTCAGCACGGCCTGGAGCGCCACGAAGACGATCTCGGCCAGGACGTAGCCGCCGAGGAAGATGAGGATGACGTTGCGGTCGGTGCCCTGGAAGGCGGCGGTGAGCAGCAGGTAGAGGGGCAGCAGGAGGCGGGCCGGGGCGAAGGCCGACTTGACGAACTGCTGGGTCTGGTTGAACCACACCTTCGGGGTGGCGACGCCGGCCCGGTAGGGGCCGTGGCGGGCCTGGTTGTGGTGGACGGCCCGGCCCCAGCGCACCCGCTGTTCGCGGATCTCGGCATACGTGGGCGGGACGTCCTCGTAGACGATGATCTCGGTGTCCATCCAACTGCGGTAGCCGAGGCGGCTGGCCCGGAGTGTGAAGTCGCCGTCCTCGCCGTTCATCCCGACGGTGAACCCGCCCAGCTCCATGGCGATGCTCCGCCGGAACGCGGTGAACACGCCCGGAACGACGTTGACACCGTCCACGGTCTGGATGGTGAGGTGGTTCAGCCCGAACTGCTTCAGCTCCTCGAACAGCCGCAGGTACGGGAAGACCGTGCGCTGCCGGGCGGCCCGGGGGAAGCACATCGGCTCGACCAGTCCGATCACGGGGTCCTCGAACCACCGGGGCGTGTAGTGCAGCGACCACTCGCCGACGATGGTGTCGGCATCGATGCGCACGATGAGATCGGCCCGGGTGAGGGCGAGTGCGGCGTTGAGGGACTCGGACTTGCCGCCGTGGCGGCCGTCGTGGACCTCGCCGGTGGCATGGGTGAACGCGGCCATCGTGGCCAGCGCCACCTCGCGCGTGCCGTCGGTCGACCCGTCGTTCATGAGGATCACCCGGACCGGGCCCGCGTACCTCGACGCCGCGGTGTCGATGGCGAGGAGGGTGTCCACGATCACCTCCTCCTCGTTGTACGCGGGGATGATGACGTCGATCGGCGGCTGCACCGCGGCGACGGGCGGGTCGGGCCGGACGGTGACGCCGTTGACGAGGGCCAGCAGCATGCTGCGGATCACGAACGACCCTTCGGCGAACGGCACCGGCAGTACCAGGGACAGTGCCGGTCGCAGCGCCGGATTCGCCAGGTGGAAGATCAGCAGGAGCCCGGCCATGCAGATGGCCATGGCGGCCACGGTCACCCCGATGAGTGTTGCGGCGTCCGAGGCCCGGGGCCGCTTGGCGAAGGGCACCGCGCTCGGCCCCGGCAGCGCGTAGTTGAGGTACTGGGTGCGGGTCATGGCCAGGATGGCCAGGCCGACGGCGACGAAGTTGCCGAGCAGGGTCGTCGGCGCGATCGGCACGCCGAGCAGCACCTCCACCACCACCAGGGTGGCATCCAGGAACGCCATCACGAAGAGGTAGACCGCCGCCTGGAACGCCACCAGCAGCCGGCGCACCAGGTTTCCCCGGCCGACGACGGCCAGACACACGATGGTGCCGGCGGTCAGGAACCGCAGGCCGAGCGTGAACCCGGCCAGGTAGCCGGACACCTCGGCGGGCGAGCGCACGACCGCGCCGCAGATCCGGGCGACGAGGTCGGCGTAGACCGTGTCGGGGTCCCAGCTCCCCCGCAGCCCGTGGTAGCCGACCATCAGCACCAGGAACAGCGCGCCGAAGGCCGGGACCCGCCAGTACGACGGGAGCTTGGGCTTCGGGAGGAGGACCAGGGCCAGGCCGTCCCCCTGGTCGTCCGGGTACCGCGTGACGAGCGGGTAGGCGAGGAACGTCAGCAGCACGGCATCAGCGGTGAGTAGGAGCAGGAACGGTCGGAGGCCGGCGAGGAGATCGAGGTGCATCGGTGGTGTGGTCGCCCCTGTCGTTCGCGTGGTGCTGCGTCGTGAGGCGCTGCGTCGCGTGGTGCTGCGTTATGAGGTGCTGCGTCGTGAGGCCTCGGGGTCGACCGGCTCCGGTCCGGCCTCTATCCCCCACCCGGTCCCAGACTACTCCATAATGTCACTCTGAGTGAAGCCTCGTGCACAATGAGTGGCCTTTGAGTACGCTAACCGGTGGGGCAGGGTGCGTTGCCGGCGGTCTCCGTCCGTGGGCGCTCCTGCAGAGCGAAGGGCAGGAGCACATGGAGCACGTGCTGGAATCAGGCCGACCCGGTCGCGGGGTCGGGCCGGTGCCGGGCGGCGCGTCCCGGGAGCCGGAAGCGGTCCGGGTGGCCGCAATGTACGGGACGACCGGAACGTACGGGACGACCGGAACGGAATGGTCATGAACCTGATCATCTGCTCCCTCGACACCCTTCGGGCAGACCATCTGAGCTGTCTGGGCAACGGGAGGGGGCTCACCCCCAATCTCGACCGGATCGCCTCGGAGGGTGCGCTGTTCTCCCAGACGTACGCCACCGACATCCCGACACAGCCGTCACACACGGCGCTGTTCACCGGCAAGTTCGGCATCAACTCGGGCATCGTGTCCCACTTCCACCCCGCCGCCTACCTGCCGGAGGAGACGCTGTGGCTGCCGTCGATGCTCCGGCGCAACGGCTACGTGACGGGGGCCGTGGATCACCTCTTCGCCATGAAGGACTGGTTCATCCGCGGCTATGACGACTACATGCCCCCGCCGGGGCGGTCCCGCTCCCCCGGTTCGGTCATCAACAGCATCGGCCTGCCGTGGGTGAGCGAGCACAAGGAGCAGGACTTCTTCCTGTTCCTCCACTTCTGGGACGCTCACATCCCCTACGTGCCGCCGACGCCCTACAAGGAGCGCTACTCCCACGGCACCGCCGGGCGCATCGACCCGGACATCACCGCCAAGCTGGAGGGCCGGCCGAGCTACCCGCTGTTCAAGCAGAACCTGTACGACTTCCTCGACGCCATGCCCAACCTCGACTACATCGCCGACCTCTACGACGCCGAGGTGGCCTACCTCGACTTCGAGATCGGCCGGATCTTCCAGCACCTCGAGGCCGAGGGCCTGCTGGAAGACACCATGGTCGTACTGTTCGGTGATCACGGCGAAAACATGACCGAGCACGACGCCTGGTTCGACCACGCCGGCCTCTACGACTCGGTGACCCACGTGCCGCTCATCATGTGGGCGCCCGGGCGCATCCCGGCCGTCGAGTCCTCGGCCATGGTCACCCTCACCGACGTCATGCCCACGATCCTCGAGGCGATGGACCTGCCCGGGGCGGACGGGATCGATGGCCGGTCGCTGTTCCCCCTGATGCGGGGCGAGACCGCTGGCCACCGGGACGCGGTGATGCTCAGCGAGGCGACCTGGCAGGCCGCCCGGGGCGTGCGCACACCCGACTGGAAGTACATCAGGTTCCTGCAGACCACCATCTACGGCCGCGACGGCGTCGAGCTCTACGACCTGGCCGACGATCCCCACGAGCAGGTCAATGTCGCCGACCGCCATCCCGAGGTCGTCGCCCAGCTCGGCGACCGGCTCAACCACTGGGTCTCGGCGCAGCTGGGCGGCCGACCCGACCCGATGCACTCGGTGCTGGACGCCGGGCTGCCGGCTGTGGCGAGGCTGAACGACGTCATCGCCGGGCTGACGAGACCCCGCAACGACGTGCCCACACCCACCGAGCCCGGACCGTCGCCGCTGGCGGACCCGGCGGGTGCCGGTCACGGCCCGGCCGGCGTCGGCGTCATGGCTGCAGGTGCCGTCGTGGGCGCCGGCGTCGGATCCGCCGTGGGCGCGGCCACAAGGGCCACGACCGGTACCGCAGCGGACGGGGCGGCAGTCGCCAGCGGTGCGGCCGCAGCAGCCGGGGCTACGGCCGCATCCGACCATCTCGATCCCGGCACAGCAGCGACCCGCCCGCCGTCCGGGCCCGGCGCAGTCATGACGTCCACGCCGCACGGCGCAGCCCCCACCGCCGCTCCAGGCGCCACTCCAACTGCCGCCCCGGGCACCGTCACCACCACAACGGACCCGCCGCCCACCGCGCCCCCGGGCGACGGTGGCAGGTTCGCCCCCCGCAATCCCCACCGCAGCCGCCTGCGGGGCGCCCGGGGCGTGGTGGTGGGCGCTCTCGTGGTGGGCGCGATGGTCGTGCTCGGCACCGCGGTCAATGATCTGCTGCTGTCGAGTCCCCTGTCGGCGGCCGGCGTCGTCGAACCCACCGAGGACGCGCAGCTCAACATGCCGACCACGGGCACCGTCAGCGCCATCTCGGTGCACGTGGGTGAGGTGGTGCACGCCGGCCAGGTGCTCGCCACCCAGGACACATCGGCTGTCGACGCCCGTCTGGCCGCCGACCAGGCCAAACTGACCGCCGACCAGGCCACGCTGGCCCAGGAGCACACAGGCGGGCAGCCCACCCAGGTCCAACAGTTGCAGGACCAGGTGGCGGCGGCCCAGACCGCGCTGTCATCGGCCCAGCAGAAGTTCGACGGGTTGACGGCCACCACGGACGCCCAGGTGTCCGCCGCCCAGGCCAAGATCCGCACCGACCAGACCCTGCTGGTATCCGATCAGCAGGCGTACCAGGACGACATCCCCGAGTGCACGTCGGCCACGCCGCCGGCCACCTGCGGATCCGACCAGCGCCAGGTCCAGGTGGACCAGGGCAACCTGACCTCCGACCAGGACGCACTGGCGCAGGCCCAGGCCGACCAGCAGGCGCAGTTGACGACCAGCCAGGCCGGGGTCGCCCAGGCGGCGGCCGCGGTGACCACCGCGCAGGCCACCCTCACCGCCGGCAACGCGCCGGCGACGGCCGAGCAGGTGGCCGCCACCCAGGCCGCCATCCAGCAGGACGATGCGGCCATCGCCGCCGACCAGGGCAAGATGGCCCAGTCGGTCGTCACCGCACCGTTCGCCGGCGTGGTGACCGCCATCAACGGGACGGTCGGCGAGGTCGTCTCGAGTCAGGGCGTGCGCCAGGCCACGTCGCCGGCGGCGCTCACCCCGAGCCAGACCACCGGCATCCAGATCTTCCCGCAGGGTCCCCAGTCGGGGTCGACGAGTGCGCCAACCTACGCCGCCCTCATCACCCTCGACTCGGCCCGGAACCAGATGGTGGTCCAGGTACCCGAGACGTCGATCGGCCAGGTGCACGTCGGCCAGCGGGCCAGCGCCACACTTCCCGCCGTACCCGGCACGACGCTGACCGTCGAGGTGAGCCAGATCGAGCGCACCCCCGTCACCCAGTCGGGTGAGACGTACTTCCGGGTCGACCTCGTGACCCTGGCCCGGGGCGACCACACCCTCTCCTACACGCCGGACCACACCGATCTGACGTCGGTGCCGACGCCGGGTCAGCTGGCCGGTTTCACCGTCGACGTCTCGTTCTGAGCAATTACTCCACCCCGGGGCCATCCGTGCGGGTGGCGACCGGTCGAGCGACCGGTTCGCCGATCGGGGCGCACTAGGGTGCTGCGGCGCAACCCCGACGTGGAAGGAGACGGCCGATGCCGGCCACCGACGATCCGGACCCGCAGCAGCTCTACCACGGCACACGGGCCGACCTGGCGCCGGGAGACCTCATCGAGCCCGGCTATCGCTCGAACTTCGGAACCAGGAAGGCGTCGGGCCACGTCTACCTGACCAGCAGCCTGGACACGGCTGCGTGGGGCGCGGAACTGGCGCTCAGCGCCGGGTCCGGCCGGATCTACACAGTGGAGCCGACCGGCCCGATCATGGCGGACCCCAATCTGACGAAGGACGGGGTGAACCCGACGGAGTCGTACCGCTCGCAGGAGCCCCTGCGGGTCACCGGCGAGTGCACGGAGTGGCAGGGGCACTCCCCTGAACTGATCACCGCCATGCAGGAGCGGATCGTCGGCCTCGATCCCCTTCCCGGCTCGTAGGTCCACGGCACTCCCGACCGCCGTGCATCCCCTCGGTCAGCTACCGACGAACGGGAACCCGAAGTAGGGGATCTGGGCGAACGTGGCGAACTGGTCGGCGCCGAGGTCGCCTGGGACGTCGACCAGGGTCCAGTCCGACGTCGACTTCGAGTCGTAGTAGAGCACCGCCCGCACCTGCGGGAACGAGGCCGGCAGGGCGGTCGCCAGTGCGGCGAGGTACGGGGCCTGGTCGGTGGTCGCGCCCGTCTCGCCCAGGACCATGGGCTTCCCGTGGGTCACCCAGTAGGCGTAGAACGGCTGGAACTGGGCGATGGTCTCCGACGGGCTGTGCGTACGGTCGTAGCCGTCCCACCCGATCCAGTCCACGTAGGCGTCACCCGGGTAGTAGGCCGAACCGTAGATCCCTCCGTTGATGGACGGGCACCAGACGAAGGCCACGTTGGCGGCACCCTCGTTCTGGAAGATCGTCCAGATGTGCTGCCACGCCTCGATGTAGCCGGCAGCCCCGAGTGAGCCGAGGCACCCGCTGGTGCGGGGCAGGTTCACCAGGTTCATCTCCCAGAACCAGCGCAGGAACACCGGGCGCCCGTAGGCCTTCAGCGAGTCGGCGTACGAGGTGATCAGGGCATCCTGGCTGCCGTTGATGATCGAGGCGTCCGACGTGCACGTCCAATCGACGAACGGGGTGGCTCCGGTCGCCGCCAGTGCTGCCAGCGTCGAGGCACGCACGGGCATGGCCCAGGGCTGGTACACGTGGACGAGCCCGAGCGACCGGCCCATGGCCCCGTCGAAGTTCCCCAGCTGCGCCAGTTCCAGGCGTACGTCGGACTGCGCCTGGTCCTCGTTGACGTGGGGCGCCACGAAGGCGCCGAGGTAGGCGCTGTGCTGGGGCACGGCGGGCTGCGCCAGCGTGCCCGACGCAGCGGCGTGCGGCACGGGGCCGCCGGGGGCCGCCGTGGCCGCGTCCGTCACCGCACCGGTGGCCGCGGCCAGGGCCACCACCGCCGCGGCGCCCACCACCAACCGTCGGGCGCGGGCCCGGGCGTTCGACCGGCGGCGGGCGCACCGGGTCGCCCGGTCCGGTCCGTCGTGTGCCTCGAGGTGTGGGGTGGGCATGCGCTGGCTCCCGACTCAGATGATCCCGGCGATGGGGGCGGGCGGTCCGGTGGCGCCCCCGAGATAGGTCGCGTCGCCGAAGGCGAACACCCCGCCATCGGCGCCGACCAGCCAGTAGCCCCGGGCGTCGCCCGTGGGGGCGATGCCGACCACCGGCGCGCTGAGGATGACGTAGCGGAGACTGCCCTCGAAGACGGCGTCGCCGTAGGGGAAGACGGCACCGGACCGTGTGACTAGCCAGTAGCCGTGGCCGTCGCCGGTGGGTGCCATGCCGACCACCGGGTCGAGGCCCATCTGGCCGCCGGCCGAGCCGTAGAACGGGGCGTCGCCGTAGGCGAAGATCCCCCCGTCGGCGGCCACCAGCCAGTAGCCCCGGCCGTCGGCGGTCGCGGCCATGCCCACGATGGGCGCCACCAGCGGCATGGCCCCGGCCGACCCGTAGAACCCGGCGTCGCCGAAGGCGAAGATCCCGCCGTCGGACGCCACCTCCCAGTAGCCGCCGCCGTCCGGGGTGGACGCCATGCCGACGATCGGCCGGTTCAGCGGGTGGCCGCCCATCGACCCGGCGAAGCGGGCCGAACCGAACGAGAAGATGCCGCCGTCGGACGCCGCCATCCAGTACCCGTCGTGGAGTGGCGTGTAGGCCGCCCCGACGACCGGGGCCGCCAACGGGGTACCCGCCATCGATCCGTGGAAGCCGGGCGACGGCGTCCCCTCCGTCCAGATCGACCCGTCCCTCCCCACGACGGCGTACCCCCCGGAGGCTCCGGCCATCGTCAGCGTGGCGGCCGGACCGGCCTGGAACACATAGTCGGCGGCTGACAGCGTGCCCGGCGTACAGGTGACCGGATAGGTACCGCGGTACGAGCCGGACTGGGCCGTGGTGGTGCACGTGGCGTGGCCCGACACCACGGCCACGGTGTCACCGTCCTTGAAGCCGGTGAGGTGGTAGGTGAGTGTCGGCAGCGGCTGGCCGGCGGTCCCGGTTGCCGGGTCCGGCACCACCTCGAGTACCGCGGGCGCCACGTCGAAGGCGGTGGTCGCCGTCGCCGGGTAGAAGGCGAACGAGCCGGCCTGAGTGGCCGTCACCGTGCACGGCCCCGTCCCCACGAGCAGCAGGCGGGCCAGCGCGCCCGTGCACGAACCCGACTCCGTGCCCGTCACGCCGAGTCCGGAGCTGGCCGTGGCCAGGGCGTCGACGGCCGGGTCGCCGTACGTCGGGGACACGATGGGTGGGAACGTGAGCGTCTGCTCGGCCCGGGTGACGAGGAACGCCGCCGACGAATCGGGCCCGGCGAAGAGCCCGGTGGCCAACGTGCCCGGCGGGAGCGTGGCCAGTGTCTCGGGCACGACACCGTTCAGGCTGGGCGCGCCGTCGCCGAGTTGGCCGTAGTAGTCGCCGCCCCACACCCACGGGGCGCCTTCGGACGTGAGGGCATAGGAGCTGTCCTGGCCGGCGGCGATCGCCACGAAGGCGGACGTGCGCGGCAGGCCGCTCGGCTCGACGGGCACGTCGCTGTCGACCGGCTGCGTCAGGACGAGCGGAGTGGCGAGCTGGCCGAACACGTCGGACCCCCAGCCGAAGACCAGGCCACCGGCCGTCAGCGCGAGGCTGTGGGCGCCGCCGGCCGCCACCTGGGTGACCGGGGTGCCGGCCGGCATCGACACGGCGCTCGGGGTCGTGGCGTCCGCCGTCGAGCCGTCGCCCAGCTGACCTGAGGCACCCATGCCCCAGGCCCAGACCGAGCCGTCGGACGCCACGGCCACGCTGTGGGTCGTCCCGGCCGCGATGTCCGTGAACGTCAGTCCGGCGGGCGGCGTCACCGGCACCGGCACGTCCTCCGGCGTGGTGGCCCCGTCGCCGAGGTCGCCGTGGAGGTCGTCGCCCCAGGCGTAGATCTGGCCGGTCGACGTGAGGGCCAGGCTGTGGTCGCCGCCCGCCGACACCTGCGTCACGACCGATCCCGCCGGCAGCGACACCGGAGTCGGCATGTCCTTGGCCTGGGTCGCGCCGTCGCCCAGCTGGCCGTCGGTTCCGGACCCCCACGCAAAGACCTCGCCCGTCGACGTCAGCGCGAGGGCGTGGCTACTGCCCGCCACGACCTGGGTCACCACGGTGCCGGCCGGCAGTCGGACGGGCGTCGGCGTCGGCGTGGACGTCGTGGCCCCGTCACCCAGTTCACCCAGCAGGTCGCTTCCCCAGGCCTCGACCGAACCCGTGGTGGTCAGGCCCACGCTGAAGGAGCCACCGGCGGCCACCGATGCCATGGTCGTAACCCCGCTGAGTGCCACCGGGGCGGGAACGGTCACGCCGGTGGCCGAACCCCCGCCGACGGTGCCGGTGCCGACCTGGCCCGAGTCGTTGCCACCCCACCCGTACAGCGCACGTGACGGCAATCGCGTGCCGGCCAGGAGATGGACCCGCAGCCGCGGCGGCGACCCCGAGCCGCCCATGGCCGGGACGCCGGTGGACGCAGCCAGTCCGGCGACCAGGGCGAGTGCGACCAGCGGGCGGGTGGTGCGGGCGGTGCGGGTGGTGGCGTGCCGGTGCGTGCCCGTGCGCTGACCCTCTCCTCGACCCACGTGATCCCCCTGCCCGGGAAGTTCGGTGCGCATCGACCGCGCCACCGGTGACCGGTCCGAACTGTGGTCCGGTCTTTATGTCACTTATCGTGACTATAACACCACTTATAGTGTTTCCTCAGGGGGAATCGTCACTCCGGGCGGAAATAGGGGGTGGCCGCCAGGTGGCCGAAGGCCACGAGCCCGGCCGGCGTGAACTGCCAGGAGTTCGCCGGTCCCGGCGCGTCGAAGTAGGCGACGGCCTTGACGGCCGGCAGGGCCGGGGCGTCGGCGCCGATGCTGTCGATGAAGGCGGGTTGGTCGCTGCCGTAAGCGCCCGTCTCCGCCACCATGAGGGGCTTCCCCTGGGCCTGCCACGTGCGCACGAAGGCGCCGAATACCGAGGCGAACGTCTGGCTGCCGGTGCGGTCGTAGCCGTCGACACCGATCCAGTCGACCTCGGACGCGCCCGGGAAGTACGGCGTCGGGTCGACGCCGGCCACCGCCGGGCACCAGACGAACGACACGTTGGACGCCCCGGCCGACCGGAACAGCGCCCGGATGTGGTCCCATGCGCTGGTGAACCCCGACGGGCCGCCGACCTGGGGGTGGGAAGCGACGAGGTTCATCTCCCAGCACCACCGGAGGAACACCGGGCCCTGGAACCCCTTCAGTGCCTCGGCGTACGCAGTAATGAGGCTGTCGTCCGCTCCCCCGGCCACCTGGGCCACGTCCGTCCCGCACCCCCAGTCGAGGATCGGCACCGAGCCGTCGCCCACGATGGCGCGCAGCTGGCTCACCGGCGCCGGACGGGCCCACGGCGAATAGAGGTGGAGCAGCCCGAGCGGCCGGCCGGTGGCGGCCAGCACCGAGGGGACGCTGGCCTGCTCCTCGCTGAACGACGACTGTCCGGCGGTGGCGGTCGTCGGGTGGACCCACGCC
Source organism: Acidimicrobiaceae bacterium (assembly GCA_003164095.1). Taxonomy (GTDB): domain Bacteria; phylum Actinomycetota; class Acidimicrobiia; order Acidimicrobiales; family RAAP-2; genus Bog-756. The sequence continues at coordinate 33,713 of PLRX01000128.1, forward strand.
CCGAGGTAGGCGCCGTGGGTCGGCACGGCGGGAGGTGCGTCCGGTGCACCGGCGGCGGCGGCAGGTGCATGGGTGCCGCCGCCCGTCGAGCCCGGCCCGGTCGTCGAGCCCGGCCCGGTCGTCGAGGTGCCGGACCCGAGGGGCGTGGCGGTGTAGGAGCCCCCGCAGCCGGCCAGCAGGACCGCCGCCGCCAGTGCCATGGCGAGTGCGGTGCCAACACCGGCGGCACCCACACGACGTCGCACCGGGGACGGACCTGATGCCGATGGGGGTGCCGGCGCCGCCTGCGACGAGCGCGCACGGGGGCGTGCCGGGGTGCGGCGGGTGGTGACCATCGCCCGTCGATGCTCCCACACGTCGTGACACCGCCGGACGCGCCGACCTGTTCGACGGGCACGCCGGCGACCCGGGGCCGAGTCGTCTCGCCTGGATAGGATCGTCGCCCATGACCCCGCCCGGCCTTCCCCAGCCCCCGCCCACCGGTGCCTCGGCACTTCCGGCCGGTACCTACGACGGCTCGGTCGTCCTGGTGACCGGCGGCGGCACGGGCCTCGGCAAGGCCATCGCCACCGAGTTCGGCCGGCTCGGCGCCTCCGTGGCCGTGGTGAGCCGTGACGAGGCGCACCGGGCGGCCGGCGTGGTCTCGGTGGAGGCCGCCGGGGGCCGTGCCCTCGGGGTGGCCTGCGACATCCGCGACGCCGATGCCGTGGCCGCGGCGTTCGATGCCGTCGAGCGCGGGCTCGGCCCCGTCGACCACCTGGTCAACAACGCAGCCGGCAACTTCCCGGTGCCGGCCGAGGACATGAGCCCGAACGCCTGGCGCACCGTGGTCGACATCGTGTTGAACGGCACCTTCCTGTGCTCGCGCGAGTTCGCCCGGCGGGCGATCACGGCAGGCAGGGACGGCTCGATCGTGGACGTCGGCGCCTCCTACGCCTGGACCGGCGGGCCCGGCTTCGCCCACTCGGCCGCCGCCAAGGCCGGGGTCAAGAACATGGTCGAGACCCTGTCGGTCGAATGGGCGCCCTACGGCATCCGCGTCAACGGTCTGGTGCCCGGACTCATGCCCCACGAGGACGAGGTGGCCGCCATCGCCGCCGTACCCGGAAAGTACGAGGGCCAGGACGACCGGGTACCGGCCGGTCGGGTCGGGTACCCACGCGAGCTGGCCTGGGCCGCCACCTATCTGTGCTCGCCGTACGCCTCCTACATCTCCGGGCACTCGCTGGTCGTCGACGGGGCCAACTGGCAACGCCGCCACACCGTCCAGCCGGCCTTCACCCCCATCCGCGAGCAGCTGGGCCGGGGCCCGTTCGGCGAGCCGTCGCCCCCTCGCTGAGACCCGAATCCACGTCCCGAATCCACGTCCCTTATCCGCGTCCCGGACCGCCCGACCGCCCGACCGCCCGACCGCCCGACCGCCCGAGGAGCCAAGGAGCCACCCATGACCGACCCCCGAGTCACCAGCGCCACGGACACCCGTCCGCCGCTCACCGACGCCGAGCGCGACCTGGTCCGCCTCGACGTGGACGGCCCGATCGCCGTCATCACCAACAACCGCCCCGACAAGCACAACGCGATGAGCGACGAGATGGACCGCCGACTCTGGGAGGTCCTCGCCGAGGTCCACGAGCTGCCCGATCTGCGGGCCATCGTCTGGAGGGGCGAGGGGAAGAGCTTCTCGTCGGGCCGTGACACCGGGCAGATCGGCGTCCGAGTCGATGACATCTCCGACCTCGAGTTCATCGAGCGGGGACACCGCCCCACACGGATGTTCCTGACCATGCCGTGCCCGATCATCTGCGCGCTCAAGGGATGGGTCATCGGCGGTGCCTTCGAGCGGGCCCTCCTGTGCGACATCCGCATCGCCGCAGTCGGGACGCGGATGATGCTGCCCGAAGTGGTCCACGGGGTGATCCCGGACTCCGGTGGCGTCTCCCGGCTGTTCCAGATGGCGGGCCACGGGGTGGCGGCCGACCTGGCGTTGACCGGTCGGGTGATGACCGCCGAGGAGGCCTACGGCCACGGCATCGTGAGCCGGCTGGTGGCCGACGAGGCCGAACTCGACGCCGTGGCGCTGTCCATGGCCGAGACGATCGCCTCGGCGCCGGCCTTTACCGTGAAGATGGCCCGACGCACGATCTCGAGCCTCGGACGGGACGAGGTCCAGCGGTCGATCGACGAGGAGGCGGTGGCCCAGTCGATGGTCTTCGCGTCCTCCGACTACGCCGAGATGAAGGCCGCCCGGGCCGCCGACCGGGTCCCCCGCTACCGCCGCCGCTGAGTCGCGCCGGGTCCTCGTGACGCCGGTCGACCGTGTGGCGCGAGCCGGTAGAACGGACCAGGCGACCGTGACGACAGCGGCGACCCACACCACCCGACCACACCACCCGGGAGATCCCATGACCGACACCGCACGCACCCCCAAGCCGGTCCGCTCGAGCGGCACCTTCACCCTCGGCGCAGGCTCGACCGGGGCGACCACCGTCCACCGCCTCGGCTACGGCGCCATGCAGATCACCGGGCCGGGGATCTGGGACGAGCCGGCCGACCGGGCGGCCTGCATCGCCGTGCTCCGGCGTGCCGTGGAGCTGGGCGTCGACTTCATCGACACCGCCGACTCCTACGGTCCGGAGGTCAGCGAGCGGCTCATCTTCGAGGCGCTCCACCCCTACCCGGAGGGTCTCGTGATCGCCACCAAGGCCGGCTTGACCCGCCAGGGCCCGGGCCAGTGGCTGCCCGTCGGTCGGCCCGAGTACCTCCGCCAGCAGTGCGAGCTCAGCCTCCGCCGGCTCGGCGTCGAGCGCATCGACCTGTTCCAGCTCCACCGCATCGACCCCAAGGTGCCGGCCGACGAGCAGTTCGGCCTCCTCGCCGACCTCGTGTCCGAGGGCAAGGTGGCCCACGTGGGCCTCTCCCAGGTCAGCGTGGACGAGATCGAGGCGGGACGCAGGGTCGTTCCCGTGGTGTCGGTGCAGAACCTCTTCAACCTGACCAACCGCTCGTCCGCCGACGTACTGGCGCACTGCGAGGCGGAGGGGATCGGATTCATCCCGTGGTTCCCGGTGGCGTCGGGCGCGCTGACCGGACCGGACACCGCCATGGGCTCCGTCGTGTCCGAGACGGGGGCCACACCGACCCAGGTGGCGCTGGCCTGGCTACTCCACCGTTCGCCCGTGATGCTGCCCATCCCGGGCACGAAGTCGGTCGACCACGTCGAGGAGAACTGCGAGGCGGCCACGCTGCAGCTCACGGATGCCCAGATGGCCGTGCTGAACGAGATCCACGACGCCAGCTGAGCCTGGACGGCAGGCGGCCCGTCCCCTTCCGCCGACACCCCCGCCGACCTCCCTACCGGGCCCCGAACACCACCGGTGCCGACTTCACGCCGGCGATGACCGGCGAGGCGGTGCGGACGACGTCACCTACGGGGGCGATCGAGCCGAACCGCTCGAGTAGCTCCTCGAGGAGGATGCGGCCCTCCACCCTGGCCAGCACGGCCCCGATGCAGAAGTGGGCGCCGAACCCGAATGCGACGTGCGGGTTCGGGTCGCGTCCGCAGTCGAACGTGTCGGCGGTGGGCCCGAACGCGGCCTCGTCGCGGTTGGCCGAGGCGTAGAGCATGAGCACCGGGTCGTTTGCGCCGAGGGTCCGGCCGCCGAGCTCCACCTCCCGGGTCGTCGTGCGCATGAAGGCCACCACCGGGGTGGTCCACCGCAGCATCTCCTCCACGGCCAGCGGCAGGGCCCGGTTGACCCCGTCCGCCGCACGGCCGGCCAGCGACTGCCACTGGCCCGGGTGCCCGGCGAAGCCCACGAGCCCGCCCGACATCATGTTGCGGGTCGTCTCGTTGCCGGCCACCAGCAGCTGCACCAGGAACATGCCGAGCTCGGCGTCGGTCAGCCGGTCGCCGTCCACCTCGGCGGCGCCCAGCTCGCTGATGATGTCGTCGCGCGGCGACACCCGCCGGTCGGCGGCCGCCTCCAGCAGGTACGTCACCATCTCCATGCTCAGCTGGTTGCGCTCCTCCTCCGGCCAGTCCGTGGCCCCGGGGATGACCGCCTCCGACCACCGGAAGAACCGCGGCCACTCCTCCTCGGGGACACCGAGCAGGTCGCTGATGACCTGGAGCGGAAGCGGGACGGCGAGGTCGGACACGATGTCGACCGGCACCCCGGGCTCGATGCGCTCCACCAGGGCCCGGGCGCGGGCGCGGATCCCCGGCTCGAGGGCACGCATGTAGCTCGGGCGGAACCCGGGCTGGACCAGCGTCCGGTACCGGGTGTGGTCCGGTGGGTCGGTGTGCATCATGGTCGGCGGCGTGGCGTACTCGGCACCTATCTCGAAGGTCATGATCCCCTTCGACGAGCAGAACGTGCCCGGGTCGCGCGACACCTCGACCACTTCGTCGTGTCGGCTGACCATCCACAGCCCGAGTGTGTCGTTCCGGGCGACGGGCGCCTCGGCCCGCAGCCGGGCGTACAGGGGGAACGGGTCCCCGGCGTAGACGGCGGGGTCCAGGAGCGGGTCGGTCAGGGCGGTCTCGTCGACGCTGCCCACGGGGTGCGCGGTCATCCGGAGACGGCCCCGCCGCGGCGGACGTCCTCGTCGAGCTCGAATCGGGTCATGCGGCTCCCTCCCGTGGTGGTGCACCTGGTGGTGCGCAGTGCCTCCTTCGGCCCCGCGCCCGGCATCGGTCAGTCTGCCGGAACCTCACGACGTGTGCCATTGCCCGCCGGAGCCCCACCCTGTGCCAGCGGAGCTGTCCGTCAGCCGGTGGACATGCCCACGATGCCTGCACCCGACACGACACCGATTCCCGGCAGCGAGCCGCTGTAGCGTGCATCGCCTTCGCTGAAGACCCCGCCGTCCGAGGCCACGAACCAGTAACCCCCGCTGTCCGGGGTGGCCGAGATGCCGACGATCGGCCGGGCAAGGTGGAGATTGCCGGTGGAGCCGAAGTACGGGGCGTCGAAGGCGAAGACACCGCCGTCCGCCGCCACCTCCCAGTAGCCGCCGGTGACCGGGTCCACCGCCAGCCCGACGACCGGCCGGTTGAGCGGCACGCCACCCATCGAGCCGTGGAACGTGGCGTCCCCGTAGGCATAGACACCGCCGTCGGAGGCCACCAGATAGAACCCGCGGCCGCCGGCCGATGCGGCGATGCCCACCATGTTGTCCACGTGCACGCCGTAGGAGCCGAGCGACGGGAACGACGGCGCCCCGCCGAACGACCACACCGTCCCGTCCGCTCCCGCCACCCAGTAGCCACCGGACGGGCATGCGGCGATGCCCACCACGTCGCTTACCGCCGCCACCGAGGGCACGGCTCCAGCGAACCGGGCGTCACCGAACGCGAACACTCCCCCGTCGCGTGCGACGAACCAGTAGCCGCCGCCGTCAGGGGTCGAGGCCATGGAGACGATCGGCTGATCGAGTCGGATCGCGCCCGTGGACCCGTGGAAGCCCGCTCCCCCGAAGGCGAACACCCCACCGTCCGCCCCGGTGAGCCAGTACCCGACCGTGCCGCCGCGCGGCCCGCTGGTCGTTCCCCCGCCCGGCTCGGTGGTCGTGGTCGTGGTCGTGGTCGATGACGAGTTCGGCGACGTGGCGCTGGTGGAGGTCGGTGTCGACGTCGTCGAGGTGGTCGGCGAGGGCGCCGCAGTCGTCGTGGTGGTCGACGGGGTCGACCACGGTGGAAGGCCGATGTCGGCACCGCTGCCGTACGCCGTGATGTCGGACACCGCGGTGGTGTAGGACGATCCCGGCGAGTTGACGTACCCGTCGTCCATCAGCCCCCAGGCGAACAGGCCCTCGGACGTCAGCGTGCTGAGCTCGGACTTCGTCCACATGTGCGACTCGAAGGTCGCCATGGCCGAGGTCTCGCACGCGGTGGTGCCGCCCCACAGTTTGAAGTGGGAGATCATCACGGGCTTGCCGAGGGCGCCGAGCTGGGCGACCGACTCCTTGACCTGGCTCTCGAGCGCCGGCTCGTCGGAGCACGACTGCATCTCCTGGACCGCCAGGAAATCCGAGGCGGCGATGGCCGCGGTGTACGCCGACAGGTCACGCACCGGGTCGGCAGTGGTCCAGTCGTACCCACCGAAGCCGAGGGCCACCTTGGCCTGGGAGTAGGCGGCGTGGATCACCTTGACCGCCGACACGTACGCATCGAGCAGCTGTGCCTGGTACGAGGGATCGGACGAGTAGGTCTCGAACTCGGAAAACAGCACGACGTAGAGCGGACCGTGCTGCGGCCCGTTGCCCGCGAAGGTGGTGACCAGGCTGGCGATGTCCGACTGGAACTGCGCGCTGATGGCGTAGGACGGATCGTTGGCCAGCCACACGACGAGCTCCTGGGCCCGTCCCGAAGCGTAGATCTGGGACATCTGGGAGGTGTTCCGATACCCCGTCATCCAGCCGAGGTCTCCGGGCCCGTTGTACCAGGACGTGACCATGTTGATCGGTGCGGCGCCGTACAATGGCGTGGCCTCGGCCCCCGACACCTCGTCGCCCATCCCGAAGATCAGGCGGGGCGTCGATGCGGCGGATGCGGCGCTGCCGCCCAGTCCGGCAGCGAGTGGGACGCCGGTCACCAGCAACCCGACCACCATCGTCAGTGCGCCTGCGACTACCGCCGCGCGGAGATGTCGACCGTGCCCCACAGCCAGGTATCGGCCACTTGGACGCACTCCTTGAGTCGGACCGGATCCGCCGGGGCCTCCGATGCACGTCGGGATGGACCACGCCGACCGGGCGGGACCGCATCACCCAGCTTCCCCGGTCGCCCAGGTCCAGGTCAGGCGGTGGCCTTCCCGTCGGACCCGACCAGCCCTACCGAACCAGCCGGATCAGGTCGCAATGATCGACGTGCCCGACACGGCGTGCGTATCGGTGATCGCCCCGGTGCCACCGCTGAACCCGATGAGCACATTCGGGCCGACCGTGACCGCCTGGGTGAGTAGTACGTTCCCGTCCATCATCACGGTGAGGATGCCATCGTCGAGTGTCACCGTGAACGTGTGGGTCGCCCGCAGACTGGCCACGACATTCGCCGTCGACAGCCAATTGAGCGTGTCGGGCACGGACGATGAGACCGGACCGTTGGAGATCCCCACGAAATTGCCCGATGGATACCCCGCGACGAGGTACGTGTCGACACAGACGGCGATGGCCTTGATACCCGAGAACCCGAGCCCGCCCCCGTAGTAGCCGGTTGCGGTGGGTGCGGTGGACGGGTCCGCTAGCACGAGTGCCATACCGTCTGCGCCCTGGGCGCCACCGCCGCCGATGGTGGTGGTGAATGTCGCTTTCAGGTCGTCCGAGCTGACCGGCGTCGGCCAGAATGCCGTGCCGCCCTGATAGCCGGGGCTCGTCGTGGTGAGCTGCGTCGCGCCACCGGACTGCACCGTCGAGCCGTTGAGGTCCCATCCCCCGGCAATCGGATCACCGATGGCCACAGGCACCTCGGGGGCTGCAGTGACCGTGACCCCGCTGACTGCATGGGTGTCCGTCAGGGCCCCGGTTCCGCCCGAGAACCCGAGCAGAACGTCGCCGCCGACCGTCACGGCCTTCGAGAAGAGCAGGGTGCCGTCCATCGTCACGTTGAGCGTTCCGCTGGCGAGCGTCACCGTGAAGGTGTGGGTGGCCCGCAACGACGCAACGGCGGTGTCACTCGCCAGCCAATTCAGGTCGTCCGGGGCCGACGGTGTGATCGGTCCGTTCGTGACGCCCACGAAGTTGGCCGAGGGATTGACCCCGTTCTGAAACGTGTCGAGCGCCACGGCCACGCCCTGGATGCCCGAGAACCCGAGGCCCCCGCCGCTCGCCCCGACCGCGGTCGCCGAGGTCGAGTCGTCGGCCAGCACCAGGGACATCCCGTCGGCACCTGATGCACCGCCGGCGCCGATCGCCGTGGTGAAGGTGACCGACAGGTTCGAAGCGCTCAGCGCTGTGGGCCAGAACGCGGTGCCCGCCTGAAACTTCGACCCCGCCTGCGTCAGCTGCAGCGTCCCGCCGGAGAGCACCGAGGAACCGTTGAGCGTCCACCCACCGGCCGTCGGGTCGCCGACGATGGCGTCCGTACCGCCGGCCGAGATCGTGACCCCGCTGACGACCTGCGCGGCCCCGGTCGCCCCGGTGGATCCGGTGAACCCCAGGAGCACGTTGGGCGAGGCCGTGACGGCCCTGGCGAGCACCTGGGTGCCGTTCACGTAGACAGTCATCACACTCGACGAGAGCGTGACCCGCACGGTAACCGCTGCGTGGAGGTCGGGCACGGCGGTCGAGGTGGCCAGGAAGTGCAATCGGCTCGGGGCCTTCGGCTGCGTGCCGTTGGAGATCCCGACGAAGTTCTTGGGCGACCCACCGGGCACCCGCACGGTGGAGAGGACCACGGCGAGGCCTGGTAGACCTCCGAAGCCGAAGTCCAGCGCCTTGCCGCCGACGGCTGTGGGGGACACGGTCGAGCTGGCCAGCACGAGCGCATTGCCGTCGCCACTGGATTCCTTCCCGGAAATTGTGGACGTGTAGGTCACGTCGAGACCTGACGAGGCGACAGGCGCAGGGGCGAACGACGACCCCGTCGCTGACTTGGACGCGGAGGTGAGCTGGAGCGAGCCCCCGGAAAGGGCAGCCGATCCGTTACGTTGCCAGCCTGTGGCGCCCGGGTCGCCGAGCATCCCCGTCCCCGTGAACTGCACGGTCCGGACTCCCTGGCCGTCGCTCGCCGTGATCACCCAACCGTCAGTGGTGGCCCCGACCTTGGACGGGTCGAACGTGACCGACTCGGTGAATGACTGACCGGGTTGCATGGTCGTTCCCTCGGGCAGGGTGGTCGTCGCGGTGAAGGGCCCGAGCACCGGTGGCTTGGACTTGGAAATCGTCAAATTGCTCCCGCCGGTATTCGTCAACGTGAACGTCTTGATGACCGGCGTCCCGACCAGGGTCGAACCGAAGTTCGTCGACATCGGGGTGATCTGCAGGTTGGCGGGCGAATCGGAGCTCCCGGTGACGGCCACGTCCACAGTGCCGCCGTTGCTTGCCATGATGACGTTGTCGGTGAAGGTCCCGTTGACGGTGGGCGCGAAGTCGACGTTCACCACGACCTGTTGCCCGGGTTGCAGGACGGTGCCCGCCGCGGGTGCGCCGGTCACTGAGAACGGGGCGCTCGGCAACGTCACGCTGCTGATCGTCAACGGTTGGGAGCCGTTGTTGGCGAAGGACACGGATTGCGACGATTCCTGACCCGGTGGTATCCCGCCGAAACTGACACCGAGCGTGGACGAAGTCAGGTTCGGTCCGGCCACCTGGCCTTCGCCGGTGAGGCTGATGACAGTTGTCCCCTGTCCGCTCGTGTTGATCGTCAGGGAGCCGCCGTCCGCCCCCGCCTGCGTCGGGGTGAACGTGACGGGCACGGTCATCGTGGAACCGGCCGTGAGGCTGGCCGGCAGGGTCTTGCTCGGGGTGCCGGCGCTGAACGGTCCGGTCGTCGTGATGGCGGTGATCGTCGCCGTCGACGATGCCGTCAGGGTCACGGTCTGGGTCGATGACTGTCCGACGACGGTCGCAGGAAAGACCGGAACCGGAGCCGTGACCGGGCTGGACACCGGGGCGCCGAAGCCTTCCACGGCTCCGGTACGGGTGCCCACGTAGATCCGGTTTCCGGCAACTCCCGGCGGGTTGAACTTGGACGCCGTACCCACCGGAGCACTCCAGACGAGCTGCATCGTGCCGTTGACCGGCACCGGATCGTACGCCCGCAGCTGTGCTCCCACGCCCGTCCCGTCGGGTGACCAGACGGTCCACAGGAGTGCCGAGCCGGAGGTGGTGCCATTCGAGGTCACTACCGGAGCTGATGTCCCGAAGCCGAATGCGTCAGCAGACGTACCGACGAGGTTGAGCGACGGCTTGCCCGAACCGTCGAGGCCGTACTGGTACGCGTCGAGCAGCCCTTCCGAGCCACCGGCCGACACGGAACCCGAGGCGGTCGGGATGTAGACATAGCCCCCGTCTCCCGGCCACACAGCGGGGCTCGACCACACGCCGCCATTGGGCCCGTAGCGTGCAAGTACTCCGTCCGTCCCGTTGGCACCCTGCGCATATCCGCCGAGGTTGTCGCGATTGAGGAGGTAGACGTACCCCTCCTTACCCACCTCGACGGCCAGATGGGGATACGCGGCCGTGCCGAAATAGGTGCTCGGGAGCGCGATGGGGCTCCCCGAGCCGAAGTCGAGGTCGTTGTCATCGAGGGTGAGTGCGTCATACGGTTCGAAGAAGTCCGTGGCCTTGAGGGTCCCGTTCGGCTGCACGGCCACTCGGGCCACCGACTCGGCGAGATTGGCCGGAGGTGTCTTGCCGGGAGTGGGGGTCGTGTTGGTCCCACCGTTGCCGGTGGCGAACATGATCTGGCCCGAGCCGTCGGACACCAGCCCGCCGCCGGACATCCAGATGCCGGCTCCGTTGGCGCCGGTCGTGGCGTCAGTCGTGAACATCGTCGTCAGCGCGCCCGCCTCGGAGACACCGGCGATCCAGCCCGTCCACGGCGGCTCGTCGCAGTGGGCGCCGAAGGCCGCGTAGACCACGCCGTTCATGAGCAGCAGGCCCGGGCGCTGGAGCTCGTAGGTCGGATTGAAGGTGAACGAGGAATTGTTCTGTGCGGTTCCCGCGATCTGGACGGGGAACCCGGGCTCCTCGGCCCCGTTGGCCGCCAGGTTCAGCGCATGCATGTAGTCGGCCTGGGGACCGGAATCGCCCGAGATGTACTCGTCGTCCACCAGGTACTCAGTGTTCGTGGCCTGGTCGACCACCGGCGTCCCGGTGATGCCCATGGTCGGGGCGAGGTCGGCACAGCCGATCGCGCTGGCCAGCGGAGGCGACCCGAACTGTCGCGTCCACAGGATCGCACCCGACACCGGGTCGAGTCCGTAGGCGTAGTTGTTCTCCGTGTCGACCAGTAGCTGGCCGTCGTCCACGAGTGGTTGGCCATAGACCGCACCGTTGACGCTGGTATCGAACAGCTGTCCGAACGTGCCCCCGGACACCAGGGCGGGACTGAGGTTCGTCTCGTCGGGATACCAACCGGTCCGCTCGTTGTCACCGTCGCGGGTGGCCGCGGTCGGCTCACTCGTCGCGGCGGTCAGCGTGGCGTTGTGCCGCAGGTCGTGCAGCGCCACATGGTTGCCGGCGGCTCCCGTCGTCGCCACGGCCACGACCGACGTCGCAGCGATGACGCAGGCGCCGATCCGAAGGAACCGTCCCACCGGGCCGGGCGTGGCCCGCCCTCCACCCATCATCCGTCGGCCCATTGTGCCTTTGCTCCTCTCGACCGCCTGCCTCGGGACGACACATCCACAGCTCTAGCCGGCACCGACCCGGGGCGGCCGCGGCGATCCGCCACTGCGATAGTCAAGCGCCCCGAAACACGGGGTGCCAGTCGGCAACCACGTGGCGTGACATCCCAGCTCAACCCGTGCCCACCGTCGCGGAAGTCGTCGCTCGGCCCACCGCTGTCGGTAGCGTGCCACTGGGGCACGTCCCGAGGAGCCGGCTGTCCAGCAGGATGTTCCCGAGGGCCGCCCAGGCATCGCCGTAGTAGTTGTCGCCCCTGGCTCCGGCGACGGCGTCGGCCAACAGCACGGATCCTGTCGCGGTGTCCCCTGCACTGTCCGCACCCGCCGCCGCAGCCACGAGACCGAGCCCGTTGGTCGCTGCCAGCTGGACCTGTCCGGTCAAGGAGTAGGCGATGTCCGCACCCTGGTCGGCCAGGCCGTGCTGTACGAGCCATGCCCAAGCGGCCAGGCGGGAACCGGCGGCCGTGCAGTCGGCTGCCATCCACACCGGGGTCCGCTGCGCGTCCAACCCGTACGACGCCACGTCGGGCACGCGGTTCGCTGGTGAGCCCCCGGGAGCCGGGGCCGGCGACACGACTCCCCCTGCCGTCAACGATGCCCAGTCGGGTGGCAGGGGCGACGACGGACCGCTCTGGATCTGCGCCACCAGGTCCCGGCTGTTCCCGGCCAGCACTGTCCACCGGGAGTCCCCGGTCGCTCGGGCCAATGCCTCCATCGCCTCGGTGCACAGATAGCTGGGGTTCACCACGTAGGGGGCGGTGCGGGCCCATGGACCGGCCACCAGCTCGAGCCTGCCCCCGGCCGTGACCGTCTCCTCCGACAGGATCGAATCGGCAACCCTGATCCCCGCCTGGCCGTAGGCGGGCGTGTCGAACCGGGAAGAGGCGCGCACCAGTGCCCACGCCGTCTCGAGGTCGGCGTCGGTCGCCGGTGCCAGATTCGTCACCCTACCGTCGTCCCACCGGTAGGAGAACAGTCCGTCGGGACGCTGCAGATTTGCCTCTTCCCAGTGCCAGACCGACGCGAACCGGTCGGACTCGCCCGTGGCCAGGGCGAGCAGGAGCGCGTAGGCCTGGCCTTCACTGACCGTGTCGCCGCCCTGGTCGTATCGGACCACCCGTCCGTCGGGGGCCACGTAGCGCGTGAGGAACGCGGCTGCGGGTGCGGTGACGGCCGTCACCGGCGGTGGGCCGGGGATCGTGCTCGTGGGCGTCGACACGACCGGGCGCCGGGCGCCCGCCACGGTCAGCGCAACGATCCCGCCGATCACCAGCACGAGCACGAGGAGCGCCACCAGCATCCGCCTCGTCGCACCACGGCGTCGGTTGCGACGCGTGGCGAGCACCTCGGCACCCGACTGCTCCGACACATCGGCGGCACGTTCGTCCACGGGTACCCCGGTGGTCATCGGACCCCGCCCCCGGCTCCCGCCGGCTGTCCGTCCTCGTCCCGTCCCCGCACGGGATCCGTGTCGACGACGCCGGTCTCGACGGCCGCCTCCACCTCGATCGACGGCACCTCCTGCGGCACAGGGAGCTGATGGCGGGCCACCGGGCGATAGCCCACGAGGGCCGACCAGATGCCGATGGTCAGCACCGTCACGTGCAGGAGGGCGAAGGCGACATTGTTGGCGATGGCGGCTGTCAGCCCTTGGGAGAGCCCGTAGAAGGAGGCGGTCACCAGTAGGAGGATCATGGCCAGCGCCGGGATGACGGCTCCCGGCTGTGGGCCCGTCGCGCCCCGTTTGGCGGTCACGACGAAGGTGCCGGTCCGCCTGAAGACGACGAACACCGTGGCCACGATCTGGATCCAGAAGTTGGCGATCAGGAGTGCGAAGGCGTCGAAGGTGTACGCCCCGGCACCAGCCACGGCCACTGCGACCAGGCTCACGCCGAAGTACGGGGCGAAGTGCAGCAGGAACTGGGCCGCCGTGGCACTGGCCAGGGGTTGGGCACCGGTGAAGATCCGGACGGCCGGGATCGTCATGTAGAGGGCGAACGTCCAGCCGGACAGGAAGAACAGGGACGAGAAGAGGTACTGCATGCGCAGGCGTGCGGGCAGGTCGGAGGTGATGATCGCGGGGATGGCCGACAGGCAACCGCGGGCCCACCGCTGCTGCTGACTGACATAGGAGCGCATGTCCTCCGGTCCCAGGCCCTGGGCCAGCACCTTGTTGACGTAGACGGAGCGCCAACCCCGCTCGTGCAGGCGCAGCGAGAGCTCGAAGTCCTCGGTCAGCGAGTGCTCGGGGAAGCCTCCGGCCTCGTCGAGTGCCGCCCTGCGGAACACGAAGTTGGTGCCGCAGCAGAACATGGCCCCCAAGCCGTCCTTGCCGCGGGCGATCCCCCCGAAGAAGAGCGCCTGCTGCGACGACGCCGCGGCGGTCAGACGGTCCACGTGGTCGTTGGCGTAGTGCTGCGGCGTCTGGACGAACGCCACCTCCGCGTCGTCCATCCACCCCATGGTTCCCTCCAGGAAACCCGGCGCGGGCACGTGGTCGCAGTCGAAGACGGCCACGAACGGCGCCGTCGTCCTGTCGAGGGCGTAGTTGAGGTTGCCGGCCTTGGCACCGGTGTGCTCAGGACGGTGGATGTACCGGGCGCCGTAGCGGGCGGCCAACTCCTCGAGCTCGGGCCGCCCGGCGTCGTCGAGCAGATGGACCGCCACTTGTCCGCCACGGATGCGCGTCGCCGCGGCGACCGTGGGTCCCACCACGTCGAGGGGCTCGTTGTAGACCGGAATGAGCACGTCGACGTCCGGCATGCCGGCTGCGGGCAGCGGGACGTCGGGGCGGTCCCTGCCGTGCCAACACGTCCACCAGAAGCCGATGGCCTGGAAGAGGTTGAACACCTCGGCGGCCACCAGGAGCCCGTACAGCACGGGATTGCCCACCCGCTCGGGGCGGAGCAGCCAGACGAAGTACCAGAGCGAGAGGAGCACGCTCAGCGGAACGAGGACCCGCAGCCGCCGGTCGACGGTGCGCCAGTCCTCGGCCGTCCGGGCCACCACAGGCAGGGTACGCAGGTCCGGCACGTCCGACATGGCCGGGTCCGCGGGCAGCGACCGGTCCGAACCGGAATCGTCGACGGTCACTTGTACACCCGGACCCGGACGTTCGGGAAGGAGCGGTCCTCGATCAGCACCCCGTAGGCCCCGAGTTCGTCGATGGCGCTCGTGACCGCCGCCTGATCGGTCGTCCCGTCCATCAGGCTGGGACTCGTGATCAGGAAGACCCTGTGGCCGTCGGACGGCAGCGGCGGGTCGGCACTGAGCGACCGGGCGTGGAGACCCGGGCCGTAGTAACCGACGACCGACCAGAGGTCACTGGGCCGGAAGTACACGATGTCACCCGGGCGGGCCTGTGCGTCGACCAGGTGGACCGCCTCGCGGAAGTCATAGCGGCGCGGGTTGGTGGACGACGTCTGTTGGTCGACGAGGCCCACGCACAGGACGACCACGAGGGCGAGCGTGACGATCACCGTGACCCGCTGACTCACCACGACGGCGGTCACGGCTCGGGCTGTCAGAAGGAACAGGACGGGGACGATCGTGGACATGTAGCGGATCTCGAAGAGGTTCGACTTGAGCATGCCGAGCGCGAACATCAGTGCGATCGGGGTGACCACGGCACCCACGAGGTAGAACGACACCGGCCGCGGCCGCCGGCCGAGCAGCCCCAGCGCGATCAGCATCCCGACGGGCCAAAGCGCGACCATCGTGGCCATCGCCGCATCGGAGTGGTAGCCGATGAAGCCCCAGGCGACGTTGGTCAGGACCGAGTAGATGCCGATGCTGCCCGAGTCGGCACCCTTGACGGTCACGCCGAACGCCTGGCCGGTGGACTGGTGCACACTGAATTGCTGGTGCGCCAGCGCCGCCAGTGGGACGAGGGTGGCCAGGATGATCACGGCGCTCACCACCCAGGCCAGGGCGAGCGGGCCGGCTGACCGGTGCCTCCGCCAGCGGACGACGAGCACGACCACGAAGACCGCCTGCTGGAACGCGACCTGCCAGAGTCCGAAGTACTGGGTCCAGGCCAGTCCGGCGGTGCATACCGTATAGACGATCCACGGCCACCAGCCGCCCCAACCGCCCCAGCCCGACTGCGCGATGGCGGGACCGTCGAGGCCGACCCCGCTCCTACGGAGGATGCGGAGCTGCGCCCACAGCGCGCACACGCCGAGCACCATGAGCAGCATGTACATCCTGGTCTCCTGCGAGTACCAGACCAGCAGCGGGGCGAAGGCGACCAGGACGGCCGTCACGGCCCCGGTGCGCCGGTCGTAGGCCTCCTTGCCGAGAAGGTAGGCGAGCGGGATGATCGTCACTCCGAGGATGATCGACGGGAGCCGGATGGCGAACTCGCCGAAGCCGATGGCCCTCCCCGACAGCCACAGGATGGTGAAGTAGAGGGGCGGATGCACGTCGGTGGTGGCCTGTGTGTGCAGCATCGCCCCGTACGGGAGCCGGGCGTCATGGACGCTGATGGCCTCGTCGAGCCAGATCCCCCTCGGTACGAGTAGGCGGAGGACGGTGCCGACGACCACGGCCCCGAGCACCACGAGGGAGGTCGGCTGGAGGAGTAAGGTGGCCAGCGGACCGCGGCGGCGTGTGGGCGCGGGCTCTAGTACGGACCGATCGCCCTCCGTTTCGCGTGGCCCTCCGCTGTCGGAGCGGTCTGTCGGAGCGGCACCGGTCGCGGGGTCCTGGAGGAGGTCGTAGGTCACAGGGCCTCGTCCAACGCGTCAGTACCGACCTCTGCGCCGGGCGATACGCCCGCCACCTCCGGGCCTGGTCGATCGGGACCTCCGCACTGCGACATGGCCGCCCCCGAACCCCCCGGCCCATCGTCGCGGATCGAGTCGCCAGGAGCCTCCGCGCTGCGGACCACGTCGTGTCCGTCCGTGGCATCCATCGAAGCGTCAGGTGACACCAGGTCGGCGGGGCGCGCCACCGTGATGCGCACCGCCGGATCCCGGACCACCCGGTCCGGCAGACCGGCCCGGCGGAGTGCGTCAGGGGCGTGCTCGGTGTCCGTGCCGCGCAGGAGCACGACCTGGCCGTCGCTTCCGACGAACATGCGGTCAGTCGGTCGGAACCGGAGCACCACGTCCTCCGGGATGAGGTCGAACGGGATCATGGCCACCGACGAGAGGTCCGACCGCGACCGCCGTTCGTCCCGCGGGTGGGCGAGCCGACCCTCCTCGGCCAGGAGGATCCGGCTGACCTGCTGCGCCATCTCCTCCCACGTGAACCGGGCGACCCAGCGCTGTGCGCGGACCCCGATCTGGTCGGCGAAGGCGCGGTCCTCCAGGCTCCGGAGTAGCGCGGCGACTTCCGGTGCGAGCGGCGTGCCCTCGTCGATGAGCCATCCCGTGTCGCCGTGGCGGATGGCGTCCTGGAGGCCGGGCCGCCGATAGGCGAGGACGGGCACGCCCTGGGCGTTGGCCTCCACGACCCCCGGTCCCCACCCTTCGCTCTCGGATGCGGTGACACTGAGCCAGGCGGAGCGGATCACCTCGTCCCGGGCCTCGGGCTCCAGGGCACCGTGGACCATCACTGCCGAACCGAGCGCCAGACGTTCGACGGTGGCCTCCAGGTCGGACCGCATGGGACCGTCCCCCAGCAGGTGCAGATCGAGGTCGGGGAACTCCCGGAGCAGCGCCGGCATCGCTTCGAGGAGCATGTCGATCCGCTTCTGGGGCACGAGCCGACCGATACAGACCAGGCGCGGGCGGGCGGTGCGGGCCCGGGTGCCCGGTGCCTCCGCACTCACCGCGTGGCATCCGGGGGGCACGACGAAGATCTCGCCCTTCAGCCGGATGAGTCGACGGGCTCCCGTGCGGGTGGACGGCGACACCGCCACGACCGCCCGGTCGCCGTACAGCGAGCGGGTGGCCGTGCTCTCGAGCCACTGCCCCACACGCGCCTGCGCCGGACCGAAGTAATGGTGGAAGAGTCCGCGGTGGATCTGGTGGAGGAGGAGGAGGACCGGCGTGCGGGGACCGACGGCCAGGGGGGCGAAGAACGGGATGCCGTTCTGGGAGTCGATCACCGCCCGCACCGACCGACGGTGGACCACCAGCCAGACGAAGGTCCAGAGGTACACGGTGTAGCGGCCGCCCCGGCGGCGGACGGTGAACCCGTTGCGCTCCTCCGTGGACGCAAGTTCCGGTGACGCCGAGGTCAGCAGGACCACGTTCCACTCGCGGCCGGCGAACCATCTGGCCAGTTCCTCGCACACGGTCTCGGCCCCGCCGGACTTCGGATGGGACTCGTCCCGCCAGTTGGTGATCACCAGGCGTGAGCGGGAACCGCGCCGCCACTTACCGGGTCGGACCACGGTCACGCTCCGGCGGCGGGTATGGCCCGGAGGGACCGGTGGACGGCCAGGAGCTCCTGGAAGGAGCGGAGCCCGTCAGCGAAGGGTCGGAAGGTGGATCCGTCGCTGTGGGTCCACTTGACCGGGAGTTCGATGGCCTGCAGGCCGGCCCGACGCACCCGCGCCAGCAGCTCGACGTCGAAGGCGAAGCCGTCCAACGACGTTGCCTCGAACAGGCTGCGGGCGGCCTCGGCGTGGAAGAGTTTGAATCCGCACTGGGTGTCGGACACCGGGCCCGTCAGCCGGGTCGCCATGGCGTGGAAGGCGAAGCTCCCCGCCCGGCGGAGCGGCGGCTGGCGGACGACGTAGTCGGCGCCTGCGCACTTGCGGGAGCCGATGACGACCTCCCACCCGGCAGCCAGGAGGTCGAGGCCCTCGAGCAGCGCACCGGGCGGCGTGGATTGGTCGGCGTCGCAGTACCCGACGAATGCAGCGGTCGAGCTCCGGACACCGGCCCTGATGGCTGCGCCCTTGCCACGGGTCTGGCAGCTGATGAGCTCTACAGGGATGTCGGCCGCCGCGCTCCGGTCGACGACATCGGCGGTCGAGTCGACGCACCCGTTGTCGACGACGATGAACCGGACAGCGAGCGATGCGTCAGTCGCCACCCGGTGGAGCTCATCCACCGTGGCCCCGATGCGGGCCTCCTCGTTGAGCGCAGGGATGACGAGGTCGAGGTCGGCGACCGGGAGGGCGCCGACTGAGTGCTTCCTGCTCGCAGTGACTACGCCCATCAGGTGCTCAGCCTCCTCGTCGTGATCTGTGCGTCGCGTGCTCCGCTCACCGACCGTATGGGCGCCCAATGTCACGCACGTTTCGGAGTCATGTACACCTTGTGAACCGATTGCCGGGCGCCTGACCGGCGAGCACTAAGAGCATCACGCAGACGCAACGCCGTACGCAAGGAGACTCACGCAGAAAGTTCATATCGTTCCGCTCCGCGGTCGACTCGGCGCGGCGCCGGGCCTCACCAATGCCCATCGCGGGGACGGAAGTCGCACCGACCACTGGGCGGGTGAAGGGGTCTCTGCCTCGTGGCAACCGGCTGGTGTACCGCCTCACCCCTGGTCACCGCCGATGCGCGGCGGTCCCGGCTATGCGTAGGGACCGATGCGCTGATCCGGGTTGGTGTCGACCTCGACCTGACCGTGCACCGACACGTACGACGTCCACTCGGAACCCGTCCACCAGCGGTAGTGGAACCGCCCGCTCGGGTCGGGATGCCACGCCGGGGGCGAGTCCTCGTGTCCGGCTGCGGCACCGTGGCCCGGGGCCGCCCCGGCACCGACGACGCTGGAAGCACCAGGAGCTCCACCGCCGGCAGGCCCGCCCGCTGTCGGCACGTCGCGCGACCCCCCGTCCGCCCGGCGCGGGTAGGCCGGGAAGTCACTACCCGAGGCACGGGCGGGCTCTGCGGCGGCAGGTGTCGCTCCCTCCATGGGGACGTACGGCGCCTGCGCGGCCCGACGGACCTCGGCACGGTGGGCGATGAACCACAGGATCAGTGCGAGCAGGAGACTCAGGAACCAGATGGCCGCCCACCCCACCGAGGGCAGGCCCCAGGGGGTTCGACCGAGGTTCCGGCGGTCCGATTCGGCCAGGAAATAGCCGAGGAACGCCTGGGCGACGGCGAAGATGAGGAGGAGGACCAACTGTGATCCGCTGACATTCAGCACACCTCCAGGTTACGCCGTCAACGGAGGTGCCTCCGGATCGCCGCCCGGGACCCCGAGATCCAGGGATTTCCCCACCCCCACCGCTGCTGCCGAGGAATGGCCACCGACGTCCCCGGCCCAGACGCCGCGCCGGTGCCGGGCGCCATGCCGCTGCCGCCGACGGACGCCATGCCGACGGTCGCCGCACGCGCCGTTGGCACCGCAACAGCCCCGGACGGCGCCCCCGCTCCGAGCGACCCGCCCGGACGGCGCCCGATGACCCGGACCCTGGTGGCCGTCGGGAGCGTCGTCATGCTGGCCGGCGTCCTGTTCGGCTACGACCAGGGGGTCATCTCCGGTGCCCTCGACGGCATCAAGAAGGACTTCAACGTCAGCACCTTCCTCCTGGAGGTCATCACCAGCTGGGTGACCCTCAGGGCCATGGGCGGCGACCGAGGCGGTCGGCCAGGGCGCCCGCCACCAGCGCGCCGTGGCCTGGGTCGACCGCTCCGGGCGCAAGCCCCTGCTGTTCATCGGCACGAAGGGGATGGGCCTCATCACCCTGGTGGCGCTGGTGGTCTTCATCGCCTGCTTCGCCTTCTCGCTCGGACCGATCGCGTGGACGATCATCAACGAGATCTTCCCCTCCCGCGTCAGGGGCGAGGCGGTGGCCGTCGCCACGGCGGCCAACTGGTTCGCCGCCTAGGCCGGATCCTCAGGAGCCGTCGAGATCCCTGATCTCCTGGAGTGCACGGCTCGCCAGTTGGCGGGTGATCGCCCAGTGGCGCTGGATGTCACCCGCGGACATGCCTTCGGACACGCCGAGGGCGATGAGCCGCAGCCGCGCCCTGTGGCGCAACCGCTCGTAGGCACTCAGCGAGTCCGTCAGCTGGGGCCGGAGCGTCTGCGAGCGCACCTCCTCCAGGACCGGCGCCATCCGCTGGCCGACCCGGATCCGGTCGATGATCAGCCGACAGGCCGCCTCGTGCTCCTCGAGATCCGAGCGGAGGGTGACCGCCGCCGCCAGCAACCGCTCCATCTCGTCGAGTGCCCGGTCCCGCACAGCACCGTCGTCCGCCACGACCGACTCAGGTTCCATGCACCATGTTCGCACCGGGGTGCCCTGCCGGTCCACGGGACGTCGAGATCGGCTCCCTGTCGACACCGCTGACACGCCTCAGCCGGACCCGGGACACCCCGACACCCCGACGCCCCGACACCCCGACACAGGGGCACCGCCCACCAGGCGGAGGTCAGACGGGTCGCTCCCCCGCGATGCTGGCCCGTTCCATGACCCGCCGCTGCGGCCAGTAGTCGCTCGATGCGTAGTGCTGCACGGACCGGTTGACCCAGAAGGCGACCGAGTGCTCCTCCCACCGGAAGCGGCACTGGTACTCCACCGTCTCGGCCTCGCGGGCCAGACGGTCGACGAGGGCGTCGGACTCGTCCCGGTCGACGCCCACGATGTGGTCGACGAAGAACCGGTTCACGTAGATGAGCTTGCGGCCGGTGGCCGGGTGGGTGCGGACCACCGGGTGCTCGACCGGCGGGTACTGCTCCCGCATGGCGGCCCGGTCCTGCTCCTTCACCGTATGGCCGAAGACCTTGGAGAAGTCGTGCACGGCCACGAGGTCGTCGATGCGGTCGCGCAGCTCCGGCTCGAGACCGTCGTAGGCGGCGCACATGTCGGCGAACAGGGTGTCGCCACCGACCGGCGGGATCGCGACGGCATGCAGCACCGCACCGAGGGACGGGCACGCCCGCCACGACACGTCGGAGTGCCAGCCGTTCTCGTAGCCGCCGACGGTCGCCTCCTTCTCGAATCGGACCAGCTCCGGTTGGTCGGGATTCGCCGGGATGAACGGGTGCACCTCGAGGTCGCCGAAACGTTGGGCGAACTCCACGTGCTGGGCAGGCGTGAGCGGTTGGTCGCGGAAGAACAGGACCTTGAACGCGTGGAGCGCCGTGCACAGTTCGGCCACTGCCGCGTCCTGCAGCGGACGGCACAGGTCGAGGCCCTCGACCTCGGCTCCGAGGGTGGCCTCCTGCTGGCGGACGTCGAAGTGCTCGAAGGTCAGCTCGCCCAGTCGGTCACGCTCGGCGGCCAGATGCGACAGCGGCCCGACCTGCACGCCCCAGGGCTCGATGGTGACCCGTCGGGCCGACAGGCCGGAATACGCGTCACGGCCCTGGCCATCCACGCCCGCCTCGTCCGAACGTTCCTCCACGTCGGCCATCACGAACCTTCCCCAGGGCTCCGGCAGCACCGATCGGGTGCCGACCTCACCCACGCTACCGAGTCCCCGTCCCCGCCTACGTGCGGACCAAGGGCCGGCCCGGTACCACGGGCCCGTCGTCGTCGCTCCGGGTTGCGGGCGACTCCGACACCGGCCATCCTGCGGGGGAACCCGGCGCGGTCCGCCGCCCCGTCGACCACGGTTGCAGCAGCGCCCGATCCCCACGGAGTCCCCATGCACGTCATCCCAGCATTCGGCAACCATCTCCCGGTGAAGGTCCGCTTCGGCCAAGGCATCGCCTCGACCCTCCCCGACGTCCTGGCCGAGTTGGGTGCCGAGCGGGTCCTCCTGATGGTCGACGAGGGCATCGAGCAGTTCAACCCGGTGGCTGCGGTCCTGCTGGGTGAGCTCCTCGGCGCACCCGGGCTGACCGTCACCCGCTTCGACAAGCCTCCGACGGAGCCCACCATCGACATGGTCGACGACGCCACGCGGGCACTGGTCGGCTCCGGGGCGACCGCCGTCGTCGCCCTGGGCGGCGGATCGGTCATCGACACGGCCAAGGCCGCACGGTTGTGCGCCCAGCTCGACTGCAACTTCCGCGACTTCCTGGCCGCCGCTCCCACCTACCCCGTGCCGGAGGTGGCGTTGGTGGCCATCCCGACCAGTGCCGGCACCGGTTCCGAGGTGTCAGGCGGGTCCGTGGTGTCCGACCCCGAGGCCGGCCGCAAGAACGGGATCGCCAACGCCAATCTGCGGGCCCAGGTGGCCCTGGTGGACCCGCTGCTCACCCACTCCATGCCCCCCACCATGACGGCCAACACGGGGATCGACGCCCTGGCACAGGCGATCGCCGCGGTGGTGGCCAAGGTGCGCACCCCCATCGGCGACGCCATCGCCCTCGAGGCGGTGCGGATGATGACCCCCGCCCTGGTCGCCGCCCATCGGGACGGCACCGATACGGCCGCCCGCTCGGCCATGTCGTGCGGGTCGATGATGGCCGGTCTGGCCATGAACATCTCCGACTGCACGGCGGAGCACTCGCTCGGCCAGGCCATCGGCGGGGTCAAGCACGTCCCGCACGGCCTCACCATCGGCCTGGTGCTGGCCGAGACCCTGGAGCGCGAGCGGACCCACGTACCCGAGCTCCTGGAGCGGGTGGCCGATGCCATGGGCGAGCCGGACGATGGGTCAGGGGACGGCAGTCGTGCCGTGCGCGCGGTCCGGCGGATCCTGGCCGAGCTCGAGTTCCCGGTGCTCGGGAGCCTCGGCTTCGTCGACGCCGACCTCGACGAGCTGGCCGACCTCGCCCTGGCCGACTACTTCATCACCATGTCGCCCGTGCCGTGGACCAAGGACGAGGTGGTGGGCGCGTTCAGTTCGGCCCTCGCCGTCGGGTCACGCACGGCCTGAGCGGGGGATCCGGGTGCGATCCCCCGCACGGACAGCACGGGTACCCGACTGATCAGGAACAGCTGGGCCGCCGCCCCTGCTTCGCCCCTCGCCGTGCCCGCCCGCTACCGTGTCGGCGACACCCGACCCGGATGCAGATGAGCAACGCCGCATCCGGGCCCTGGACGCCACGGGAAGGAGCGACGTGCCCGAAGGACTCTCGCCGAGTGAGGTCGGCAAGGAGATCGCCGAGCACCACGCCCACACCGTCGCGAACGGCGACAACGAGGACAGCCCGTTCTCGAGGAGATTGACGGTCGTCGAGGCCGCGCTCCTGGCGGTCGTGGCGGTGCTGGCGGCCTACTCGGGGTTCGCGTCCGCGAAGTGGGGCACGGAGTCCTCGTTGCGGCTCGCCAAGGCCAACACCGAGCGGAACCTGGCGAGCCGCGCCGAACTGCAGGGGCTGTCCACGAAGAACTTCGACGGCCTCGCGTTCAACGCCTGGTTCAGCGCGTACCTGTCCGGCAACCAGGTCGGGATGCAGGTGGCCGAGCACCGCTTCCGTCCCCAGTTCGACGTCGCCTTCAAGGCCTGGATGGCCACCGATCCCTTCACCGACCCGGATGCCCCCAAGGGACCCACGTACATGCCGCAGTACGTTCAGCCGGGCCAGGCGGCGTCGAACGAGCTCGACGCGGAGGCGACGGCCGCCTACGCCGAGGGGGTGGCGGCCGGCGGGCACTCGGACGACTATGTGCGTACCACCGTCTTCCTGGCCACCGTCCTCTTCCTGGTGGGGATCTCGGGCCACTTCCGCGTCCGGGCGGCCCGGATCGGCCTCATCGCGGTCGGTGGTGTGATCCTGCTGACGTCGATCATCTTCCTGATCGACCTGCCCAAGCCGTTCTTCTGATCGCCCCGCACAAGCCGCACTGCTGATCCGGCGGGGCTGATCCGGCCTGGCCACCGTCAGTCCAGCAACGTCGGGTCGGCGCGCAGCTCGGCCCGCACGGCGGCCTCGAAGAAGCCGTGGAACCCTTCGGCATCGCTTGCCGCCATCCGCTCGAGGAACGCGGCCGGCAGGACCGTGTCGCCCGATGCGCCGGCCGCCCGGACGTGCCACGCGCCGCGGCACCGCTGCTCCAGTGCCACGGCACGCTGGTGGACGGCCCGCGCCGAGTTGCCGACCACGAACACACCGTGGCCGGCCAGCAGGGCGGCGGTGGCGTCGCCCATCGCCTCTACCGCACGGCCCGCCGAGCCGGCGTCGTTGACCGGGCCCGAGTACTCGTCGACCAGCACGAGCCGGCCGCCGCCGAGCGCCGACGACTGGTCGAGGATCGCCGGTACCTCGGCCATGTCGGCCCACACGGTGCCGAAACGGGGGTGGCTGTGGGCGGCCCAGCCGATGTCGGGCCGGCGCCGGTGGAGTTCCAGGTGGAGCGGGATCCCGAGAGGGACCGGCCACTCACCCTCGACGACCTCGCCCTCGAGGGTGATGCGCAGCACGTGCTCGGGCCGGACCTCCTGCCAGGTGAGCAGCCACGGGTTGCACAACAGCGTGCCGTCGCCGAGGTTGGCGGTGATGTGCCCGGCCAGGTGGTCGTCGTAGCCTTCGCGCCACAGCACCCGGGCCAGAAGGGCCAGCTCCTGGCGGGCGGTCAGCTCCGGCATCAGCCGGTCGGGTTTCGGCGTGAACGTGGTCATGGCAGTACCTCGTCGGGTAGCGGGTGACGGAACAGGGCTGCGGCATTGCCACTGCAGATGGCCCGTACCTCGTCGTCAGGAAGGTGTCCCCAGCACGACCGCAGGACGTCCTGGGTGTCGGGCCAGGTGCCGTCGCCGTGGGGGTAGTCGGTCTCCACCATGATGTTCCCCACCCCGATGCGGTGCCTGGTGTCGATCGTCGACGGGTCGTCGAGCGTGCAGAACCAGAAGTTGCGACTCAGTACGTCCGCCGGTCGGGTGTCCCACCCGAGGCCGTAGCCGGACCTGTCGACCACGTTGTCGAGGCGGTCGAGCAGCATCGCCACCCAGCCGATGCCGCCCTCGCTCATTGCGATGGCGAGGTCCGGATGACGGAGGGGGTGGCCCGACCACAGCCACTCGGCGCAGGCCGTCAGCGACAGTTGACCGAACAGGGTGGCGCCGATCTGGAGTGCCGGTGCACCGGGCGGGATCGGTGGCATGCCCGAGCTGCCCACGTGGAGGCAGACCACCGTCGAGGTCTCGACGCACGCTTCGAGGATCGGGTCCCAGTGGTCCGTGTCCCACAAGCTCGGCAGGTCGACGGCGTGGGGTCGTTCGGGCAGGGCGACGGCCTTGAAGCCCCTGGCCGCGTTGCGCCGGATCTCGGCGGCCGCCTCGGCCGAGTCGGACAGCTGGGCGATGCCCAGCGGGATGATCCGGTCCGGATGGACCGACGCCCACTCCTCGTACAGCCAGTCGTTCCAGGCCCGCACGCATGCTGCACCGAGTGCCCGGTCCTCGGCGGCGAAGAACACCCGACCGCAGAACCCGGAGATCTGCGAGGGGAAATTGAGCGAGGCCCAGACTCCGTTGACGTCCATGTCGGCGACCCGGGCATCGACGTCGTAGCAGCCGGGCCGCATCTGCTCGAAGCGGAAGGGCTCGAGTCGCACGCCGTCCGGGCGCCGGCCGGCGACGGCGTTCATCCCGACCTGCGAGTACCGGCCTCCCTCGAACTCCCACACCTGGTGGCCGTCGGCAGTCTCGACGATGCGCGGGGCACGGTCGGCGAAGGTGGCCGGCAGCCGGCCCTCGAAGGTGTGGGCCGGCTCGACCACGTGGTCGTCCACGGAGATGACCGTCGCCCACTGCTCGCGCGCCGTCGGCTCGGGCAGGAACAGGTCCGGGTCGAGCACGTGCGTCACCCGTGCCCCGCCGACGGCCCCGGGACAGGCTGCACCGCGGTCACGCGGCGTGTGGACGCGGTGCCAGTGGGTCGGGCGGGGGCTGCCTGCATCTGCGTCATGGTCCTTCCCGCTGGAGTGGCTCCGGTGGACCGTTCCCGGTAGCCGGCACGGTGTCGTGCTCTGTCTAGCGCACGCGTTCCGCAGCTGCGCAGCACCTGCGGCCGGGGGCGCAACGCATGCCGGTCCCGCCCCTTGACGAGGTGTCCACGGTGTCTACCATGGGCCCATGGCGACGACTACCGCTACCCGCGCACAGACCTACCGGGCATCGTGGACCGAGGCGCCGGCGACCGGACTCGGGCGGTATGCCGCCCGCAAGTCCCGCACCTCGGCGTTCCGGACGTCCGACGGCATGACCAGGGAACTCCTTCGACCGATCCTCGACTAACGGGGACGGCGGGATGCCCGCCACGGGGGCGATCGCCCGGACGGCGGTTGACGTCCGCGCCGGGGCCCGGACCCGCATGGCGGCCATCACCCACTCGGTGGTGATCGTCGTGATGATCCTGGCCGCCTCCCCCGTCTCAGTCGCGTGCCCCTTGCCGCGCTTGGCGCCGTGCTGCTCATGACCGCGGTCCGCATGGTCGACCACGTTCGGGTGTTCGTCGTCGTCCGGTCCCACGTCTCCGAGGCCGTCGTCCTCATCGCCACCGCGGTCGTCACGGTGGCCATCGACCTCGTCACCGCCATCGAGGTCGTCCTGGGCGATGTGGGAGCGGCGTAGGCGGAGCGGTCCAGTGCCACCAGGCTCGGCCGGCTGCCTTCTGCTAGGAAACCCACAATGGCGCTGACCGGGTCGACGACTCCCCAGCTCGAACACGTGGCCCCGCCTCAGGCGGCCGCCACCCCGGAGGAACGCGCCGACCACGGTCGCGTCATCGGCCCATCGCTCCTCGTCGTTGCCGGCTACGCAGTCATCGGCGTCCTCGCCTTCCGGCCGGTTGCCGCTGCATTCTCCAGCCGGCTCAACGGCCCGCCCCAGGGTGACACCATCCTGTTCGCCTGGTTCATCGGGTGGGTTCCCCACGCGCTGTTCCACGGTCTCGACCCGCTGTTCAGCCATGCCATCCTCGTGCCGCACGGCGTGAACCTGCTCGTGAACACGTCGAGCCCGTTGCTCGGACTCCTGACCGCCCCGGTGACGGTCCTGTTCGGGCCGGTGGTCTCCACGAACGTGCTCACGTTGGCGGCAATGCCGGTCTCGGCCACCGCAGCGTTCGTCGTCCTGCGGGTGTGGAAGGTGTGGCTTCCGGCAGCGGCGCTCGGCGGCCTGCTCTACGGGTTCTCGCCCTACATGGTCGGCGAGAGCATCGCCCACCCCGAGTTCACATTCGTGCCGCTCCCGCCGTTCATCGTGCTGGTGACCGTCCTCGTCTTCCAGCGGAAGGGGTCGCCTCGTACGCTCGGCATCGCCCTCGGACTCCTGGTGACGGGACAGTTCCTCATCTCCCAGGAGGTCCTGGCCACGGTGGCCTTGCTCGTGATGGCCGGGGTCGTGCTCGTCGCGGTGCGGCATCCTGACGGGGTGGCCGACATGGCGCGGGCCGCCTGGCGTCCGACGGCCGTGGCGGCGCTCGTCGGTGCGGTGCTGCTGGCGTATCCGTTGTGGCTGATGCTCGCCGGGCCGCAGCACTATGCCGGGACGCCGTGGCCGGTGGGCAACAGGTACCACAACGATCTCCTCAGTCTCATCGCACCCGGGCCGATGCAGGCCGTACCGCTGTGGCTGCGGTCGCTCGGCACGAGGCTGATCATCGTGGCGCCCGCCGAGACCGGCGGTTACGTCGGCATCCCCCTACTGGTGGCCACGGCCGTCCTCGCCTGGCGGTCGCGACGGCGCCCGCGCATGCAGCTGGCCATCGCCCTGCTCGTGTTCGCCGTGCTCCTGTCGCTCGGGACCCACCTGTCCGTCGATGGTCACGCCACGGCCGTCCCCCTGCCCTTCCTCCTGCTCGGTCACTTCCCGGTGTTTTCCGACATCCTCCCGAGTCGCTTCTCCCTCGAGATCGGCGCACTGCTGGCCGCAACCCTGGCGTTCGGCGTCGACGACCTGCGCCGCCCCGCGACGCGGAGTGACCGTCAGCCGCGCCGCGCCGACCGAACCGACTGTCCGGGTCGCGTGGCGGTGCTCGGCGTAATCGTCGTGGCCCTGGTGGCGGTGGTCACGCTGCTTCCCGAGTGGCCCTACCCGACCCAGTCAGCCGTCGGACTGCCGGTCGGAGTGCGGACGGGCATCCCCTCGGGCGACCCGGTCGCCATCACGTACCCGTTCGTCACCAAGTACCGCACCCTGCCGGAGATCTGGCAGGCCGAGGACGGCTACCGGTTCCGCCTCCTCGGCGGCTACGTGCTGCACCCGGATGCATCGGGAACCGCCACGATCTTCCCGGGGCCGATGGTCCCGGCCGACCTGCAGCGGTACCTCCTCCACGAGCAGAGCTCCGTCGTCATCGGCTCCGGCCCACCGGTCACCACGCCCACGGCTGCAGCTACGAAGGACGCCCTAGCGCGCAACGACGTGCGCCTGGTACTGGTCGACGACACGGAGCCCAACAGCGACTGGGTCATCGCGGTCTTCATGGAGGCGCTCGGTCCGCCCACCATCGCCACCGGGTCGGTCACCGCCTGGATGAGCCGCGCCGGACCGCTCTGACGCACCTCGAGCGGTCCAGCTCCACGGCAAGGTACTCAGTCGGCGACGACGGTGACCGGCAACGAGGCGAACGACCGGATCAGATTGTTGTGCTTGCGCACCGTCGGAGCGCACAGCTCGAACCGTTCGACGCGCGCCGCCAGGGCGCTGAGGACCGCCGTCGCCTCCAGTCGGGCAAGGCCCATGCCGACGCAGGCGTGCTCCCCGTGGCCGAAGCCGACGTGGCCGGCGCTGGTCCGGGTGATGTCGAACTCCTCCGGACCATCCCACCGGCGCTCGTCCCGGTTGGCCGACGCGAAGCTCACGAGGACCCGGGCCCCGGCGGGGACCGTCACCCCGGCGATGTCGACGGTGCGGGTGGCGACCCGGGTGAAACAGCTGATCGGACTCTCCAGCCGGAGGACCTCGTTGAACGCCTGCTTCACCCGGTCCCGTTGACGTCGGAGCACGTCCCACTGTTCCGGGTGCGTGGCGAACAGCCAGATGGCATTGGCGAGCGCGGCGGTGGTCGTGTCGAGTGACGGGCCGAGGTAGCCGATGAACATCATCGGGCACTGCCCGGCGTCGATCTCCCCCCGCTCGGCAGCCGCGAGGATGCCCGCTCCCGTCGACCCGTCGGGGAGGTCGGAGGCTGCGACCTTCTGGGCGAAGTCGGCCATCTCGTGGATACCGGCGCCTGCTGCCAGCGCCCGGTCGTTCAGCGGGCCGAGCCCGTCGAACGTCGCACCGGCCCAGTCGAGCAGGTGCTCGCGTCCGGCCTGAGGCCAGCCGAGCAGGTCCGGCACCCACGTGGTGGGGAGTACCTCGGCGACGTCGGTCACGGCGTCGACCTCCCGGCGCGCCACCACCCGGTCGGCGAGCGCTGCCGCACGGGCATGCGCTTCCTGGCGGAGCTCGGCGAGCGCTTTGGGGGTGAGCGGGCGCCCGATGACGGTGCGGAGCCGGTCGTGCTCGACGCCGTCGCTCATCAGCGTCGTGCCCCGACCGCCCTCATTGATGAACTCGTTGAGGCCCACGCCCTCGCCGGAGCAGAACGCGCGCCCGTCGGCCAGCACGGCCCGGACGACCTCGTACCGGGTCACGGCGTAGACCTGGCGCGCTTCCAGCCAGACGACAGGTCCGAGGTCACGGAGTGTCCGGAGGTGACCATAGGGATCGTCCAGCGCGTCGTCCGTGAACAGATCGGCCTCGTACGTGGGGATCATGTGGTCGCTCCCCACGGCGATCCGGCACGGAGGGGCACGCCGGCGTCCTGTCCGTCCGGGAACACAGGTGACACGACCATCGGCCCGGCGGTCTGCACGGAAGGTCACTCTACGTCGGAACGACTTCCGTGAGCCGATGCCATGATCTGCTCCGTCCCGGTACGCCGCGGACCAGCGAGCGGCAACGGCGAGCGGCGGATCAGCCCGCCCCGAGAGGAGTGCCGACTACTCGTTCGGTCCCTCCGGCACCAGGCGGAAGCCGCACGGCGTGGACAGCTGCCGTCCTCGGGCGACCCCTCGGCATGGGTAGCGTTGCCACGTGACCCGATGGATCGACGCCCACAGGTTCCGGTACTGGCTGCTGACCGCCGTGGTCGTCCTCGCAGTGATCCTCCCGGTGTGGGCGTCGGGACACCGACCGATGTGGCCGGTCGCGGCCTCGACGGTCGTCGTGGTCGGTGTCGGCGCCGTGCTCGTCCCGCGGCTCCCCCGCCTGCGTTCGTGGTCCCAGCATCGCCACCACTGACCTGAACAACGCCACTGCATGAAGGTCGGTCCTCGGAACGCCTCCGCAGGGCACCAGCGTGGGGACGGAGGGAGTCGAACCCTCACTCGGGGCGGTTTAAGCGCCCTGCCTCTGCCAATTGGGCTACGTCCCCCTGCCGGACGACTGTAGGACCACGCCGCCCGGACGCCGCGCACCGGAGCCCGGGCACCGGTCGCCCACGCAGGGCCCAGACATCTCGCCCGATCACGAGCTCACCCGACCCGGTGCCCCGGTAACGGTCCGACCACGGCATCCACCGCCGCGAGTTCGACACCCCGCGGATCGTCGACCCGGTGGACGATCCCCGTCGCACCGGGCCACGGGCCGAGCACTGTCGTCGGACGGACCTCGGGGTCCCACGTCTCCCATGTCCCGCCGGCAGCGCCGGCAGCGCCGGCAGCGCCGGCGCCGGGAAGTCCGCACTCGGGCACGCCGGACCGGGCGAAACTCGCCCACGCACGACCCATCTGCGCCGACAGGGTGAACGCGTCGTCGCTGCCGCCGGAGAAGGCCTGGACCACCGGGTTCTTGAGGGTACCGAAGACGAATGGGATCTCGAGGGCGTGGCAGGACCCCAGCACGCCCTCGAAGGCCGGTGACTCCCAAGTGAACAGATACGCGAACGTACCGATCCCGGGGTCGGCCGCCGCAGCATGGGCACTGGCGAACCGGGCGGTCCCCACCCGGAACACGACCTCGGTGGAGATGGCCGACCACAGGTCCCGGGGCGCCGTCGACTCACCACGCTCCGCCCGCGCCGCCAGCACGGCGGACACCGCCCGGTGGGCAGCCTCGTCGTCCGGGGTCACACGGCGCACCCAGTGCCGCAGGCCGTCCATCGTGAGGCTCATCAGCTTGGGACTGCCGAGGACGAAGAAG
Source organism: Acidimicrobiaceae bacterium (assembly GCA_003164095.1). GTDB lineage: Bacteria > Actinomycetota > Acidimicrobiia > Acidimicrobiales > RAAP-2 > Bog-756. Next base: position 64,950 of record PLRX01000128.1, read on the forward strand.
GCGGACTCGTCCCGGTTCGTCCCGATCAGCAGGGGGATCGACGAGGCGGACCCCCCGGCCACCGCCACCTCGGGCGGCAACGGCAGCAGACCGCCGTCGACGACCGGTGTCATCAGGAGCCCGGCATCGGACCCCCCGTCGCCATCGGTGTAGTCCGCGCCCGCGGCAACCAGTCGCTCGGCGGGCACGGAGACAAGGGCCTCGCGGGTGCACGCCACCCCCAGGTGGTCGGCCAGCCGTTCGGCACGGTCCGCCGCCGCCTCCAGCGAGCACGTGAACGGCGGCCCACTCTCGACGACCGCACGGTGGAAGAGTCCGGCCGCGACCGGCACGGCCAGGAGCGCGGACACACTCATACCTCCGGCGGACTCGCCGAACACGGTGACGTTGCCAGGGTCGCCCCCGAACCCCTCGATGTGGTCGCGCACCCACGTGAGGGCCGCCACCTGGTCGGCCAGTCCCCAGTTGCCCGAGCCTGCCCACTCCCGGCCGTCGAGCCAGGGCTGGCCCGGGTCGTCGAGCACCGGATGGGCCAGGAAGCCCAGCAGTCCGAGGCGGTAGTTGATGGTGACGACGACCACGTCCTCGGACCGGGCGAGTTCGCCACCCCGGTAGAGGCCGGACGACCCCGTCCCGGTCATGAACGATCCGCCGTGGATCCACACCATGACCGGGCGGTGGCCGCTGTCGAGCCCGGGCGTCCACACGTTCAGATTGAGACAGTCCTCCGAGGACTCTGGCGGCTCACCCCCACCACTGAGGGCCTGGTCCATGAATCCCATGGCCTGCGGAGCCACCGGACCGAACCGGTCGCACTCGCGGACGCCCGCCCAGGGCTCCGGCGGTGCCGGAGGGCGCCAACGGCGCTCCCCCGCAGGGGATGCGGCGTACGGGATCCCGGAAAATGACCAGGCACCCCCACGCTCCACCCCGCGCACACGGCCGCCCCGCACCTCCACCACTCCGTCCACGACGACGACCTCCAGTTCCGGGTGCAACCTGCCGATGCACTGAGCAACCTACCCAGCGGTGGGTCCGAGCGGCATGCCCGGGCCCGTCCGGTCGCTCCGGAGACCCGATGACACCTCACAGACACCCTTCGTCCACCCAACGTCCATCTGCGCCGACGGTAGCCGTGACCTGGAATTCTCCTTCCGTCCTGCCATTGTCCGACACCCGTCCGGGCAGTACCGTTCCGGGGTGGCCACAATGACGACCGGACGACGCCCCCAACGGGCCATGAGCCACCGCGCCCGGCGTCCGGGCCGCCCGCGATGGGTGACCGCCGTCACACTGGCGGCCGTCGTGGCCACCGGGCTCGCCACCGCCACCGTGGGCCGGGCGGGTGCCGCCGGCACGTCCGCCACGACGACGACGGCCCCGGCAGCGGCGGGCTCCACGACTACGACCACGTCGCCCACCCAGGGGCAGATCACCGCGGGCGAGGCCCAGATCGCGGCCCTCGAAACCCAGATCGCGCAGCAGCAGGCCTCGCTCGACCAGGCGACCGAGGGTTATGACCGCTCCATCGTCCTCGTGGACGCCACCAGGTCCGCGCTGGCGGCCACCAGCGCGTCACTGACCGCCGAGCGGGCGAAGCTCGCCGCGGCAAAGTCGGTGCTCCGCAACGAAGTGATCCAGGCCTACATCGACGGAACCGCCTCCGAGGCGGTCGCACGGCTGTTCGCCGCACCCAGCGGCAGCACGCAGACCCGCAACCTCTACGAGCACCTGGGCCTGGGGGACCTGACCCAGGAGGTGGCCACGGTCCAGTCCGGTCAGCGGGCACTGTCGGCCACCCAGGCCAAGCTCCAGTCCGAGGAACAGAGCCAGCAGGCCCAGACCGCCGCCGCCGATCGCGCCGCCCAGCAGGCATCGGCCGCGGCCGCCCTGTCCCAGGCCACCCTGGCCCAGGTCAAGGGCACGTTGGCCCAGGAGATCGCCCAGCAGGCCGCCCAGCAGGCCGCCACCGCAGCAGCTGCCGCTGCGAGCGCCACGACCGCCGCCGGCAAGCAGGCCGCCGCCGCACAGGCGTCGCAGGCGGCCCAGGTGGCCAGTACCGTCAGCGGTGGCAGCGCCGCAGCGACCAGCGCCAACCAGTCGGCCAACCAGGCCGGCGGGGGGACTCCGGTGTCGAGCGACGGCCACAACGCCGCCGGACTCGCCGCCGTGCACGCGGCGATGCACTACTTCGGGGTGCCCTACGTGTGGGGCGGAGCGAGCTCCGCCGGCCTCGACTGCTCCGGGCTGACCATGCTCGCATGGGCGGCCGCCGGTGTCTCCCTCCCCCACTCGGCAGCCCTGCAGTACTCCGAGAACCCGCACGTGAGCCTCACCGCACTGCAGCCTGGCGACCTGCTCTTCTACGATCTCGACGGGACGGGCATCGACCACGTGGTGATGTACGTCGGCCCCACCCTCGACGGTCAGCCCACGCCCTACGGGTCGGGCACCATCATCCAGGCCGCCCACACCGGCACCGTGGTCACGTTCGACCCGCTCTGGTACTTCGGGCTGGTCGGTGCCGCACGCCCCTGAACGGGCCCCCGGCGGGCGCTGGCCCGCCGTAGCGCGCGTTGACACGGCGGGCGGCAGACTGGACGGTCGATGACCCTCCAGCTGACCATCGTGATGCCCGCCTATAACGAGGCCCACCGGCTCGCCGAAGGGATGCGCCGACTGGACGCCGCCGTGTCGGCCGGGGCCGTGGACCTCGACCGCACCGAGGTCCTGGTCGTCGACGACGGCAGCACCGACGAGACGGCGGCGGTGGCCGACAAGCTGCTGGCCGCCCTACCCCACCACCGGGTCATCCGCCTGCCGTTCAACCAGGGCAAGGGGGCTGCCGTACGGGCCGGGGTGGCCGCCTCCCGGGCGGAGTACACGGCCTACATGGACGCCGACATGGCCATCGACCCGCTCGCCGTTCCGCTGCTCCTCGACGGACTCGGGCACGACGACGTGGCCATCGGCTGCCGGGCCAGACGCGACTCCATGGTCGAGACGACCTACCTCGTCCGCAGCCTCATGGGGCGGCTCTTCAACGAGCTGGTGACCGCCGGCACCGGCCTCGGGCTGAAGGACACCCAGTGCGGGTTCAAGGCCTTCCGGACCCCGGCCGCACGGCTGCTCTTCCACCTCGTGCGCATCGACCGGTTCGCGTTCGACGTCGAGGTCCTGGCCCGGGCACGCCGCCTCGGGCTCGGGATCACCGAGGTGCCGGTGCACTGGAAGCATGTCGAGGGCAGCACCGTGCACCCGATCCACGACTCGTGGAGCATGGTGGCCGACGTCTACCGATCGCGTCGTGGCCGGCTGGCCGGACCACCCGTTCCCTCGGTCTCGGTCCGGCCACCCACCGGCGCCCTCGACCCCGAGGACCTGGCGCGCCGGGTGGGTGCCCTCATCGACCCGATCCTCGACGGGGCACCGGTGCCCGTCGTGCGGGATGCCGCAGGCGTCACCGTGCTCTTCGCCATGGTCGACCCGGCCGACGTCGCTCGGGCCAACACGGCCCTCCGCGACGGCCTGGGGGACGCCGAGGCGACCCGGCGGCCCCTCGGACTCGACGACCTGGTGGCACTCGGGTCGCTCGGCGGCCGGCTGACGCCCGGCACGCCGTCCGGCCCGCACAGCTAGGGGTTCCGGACCCACACCGCCGGGGTACGCTTCACCGCGTGAGCGCGGACGACGGTGACACGGGAACGGTACGTCCGGCGGGGCACCCGGATGACGCCGACCTGATCGAGGCCATCGTGGAGCACGCCGAGGCCGAGAGCCACGCTGCCGGCACCGGAACGGTCGGCCGAGCCGCCGGGCCCACTCCCGCCCTGTCCGGGGCGACCGTCTCCTATCTCCCTGTGGCCACCCGACGCTACGGAGCGGTCGACGCGGAAGTCGACGACGCCCGACGCTCCGACGTCGACGAGTGGGGTCGGTCGGAGCGCATGCGCTCCGTCGTGCGCCGGCTCTACGGCCCGATGTACAAGTACTGGTTCCGGGTCGAGTGGGACGGCCTGGACAAGATCCCGTCGGACGGCGGTGCACTCCTGATCGCCAACCACGCGGGCGCCATCCCCTCGGACGCGCCGGCCATCATGCACGGCATCGAGACCGAGCTCGGCCGCCCCGTCTACGGGCTCGCCGACTACTTCTTCCGGACCATCCCGATGGTGGGGACCCTGTGGTCCCGGACCGGCGGCGTGCCCGCCCACCCGGACAACGCCTACCGGCTGCTCCACGACCAGCAGCAACTGGCCATGGTGTTCCCCGAGGGGACCAAGGCGACGTCCAAGACCTACTCCGACCGCTACCGCCTCCGCCGGTTCGGCCGTGGCGGCTTCGTGGAGATCGCCATGCGTGCCGGCGTCCCGGTGATCCCGATCGCCGTGGTGGGCGCCGAGGAGTCGATGCCGATCCTGTTCCGCCTCCCCCGGGTGGCGAAGGCCCTGAACCTCCCGTACTTCCCGGTGACCGCGAACTCGCTCCTGCTCGGGCCGCTCGGCTACGTCACCTACTTCCCGTCCAAGTTCAAGCTGCGGGTACTCGACCCGGTCACGTTCGACGTCGAGCCCGGCCTGGAGCGCTACTCCCGCAGCCGGGTCATGGACGAGGCCGAGAAGATCCGGGCCACGATGCAGGACGCCCTCCACGACATGCTGCGCGAGCGCCGCAGCGTCTGGTTCGGCTGAGCCGATGGGCCGACGCGTACTCGTCACCGGACTCGACACCTTCTGGGGCGGCCGCATGGCCCAGGCACTGGAGGGCAAGCCGGACGTCGAGATGATCCTCGGCCTGGGCACCAAGGAGCCGAAGGTGCCGCTCGAGCGCACCGAGTTCGTGCGGTCGGACCAGAAGTACTCGATCCTCAGCCGGATCGTCCGGGCCACCCAGGTCGACACCATCGTCCACACGTTCCTCGAGACCAACTCGTCCGCCGTCAGCAACCGTGTGCTCCACGAGATCAACGTCATCGGCACCCTCAACCTGCTGGCCGCGGCGGGAGCCGCGGGGGCGTCGGTCCGTAAGGTCATCGTGAAGTCCTCGACCCACGTCTACGGTGCCGCCGAGCAGGACCCGACATGGTTCCGGGAGGAGGACGTCCGCACGGGGCCCGTCCGGACCCGCCTCGAGCGCTCGCTCCTCGAGGTCGAGTCGCTGGTGCGGGACTTCGCTGAGGACAACCCCCACCTGGCGGTGACGGTGCTGCGCTTCGCCAACGTCCTCGGCACCGACATCATCACCCCCATCAGCTACAACCTGCGCAAGCGCGTGCTGCCCTGCATCGCCGGCTTCGACCCGCTCGTGCAGTTCGTCGAGGAGGACGACGTGGTGCGGGCCCTCGAGTTCGTGACCGCCAACCGCGTGCCCGGCGTGTTCAACGTGGCCGGTGAGGGCAAGCTGCCGTGGAGCGAGGTGGCGTCGATCGGCGGTGCCCACCTCCTGCCGTTGCCGCCGTTCCGCCCCCGCCTGTTCGCCGCCCCCTTCGAGCGGGTCGGCGCCATCCGGTTCCCTCCTGAGCTCGAGGGGTTGATCCGCTTCGGTCGTGGGGTCGATACGTCCAAGCTGCGCGAGGCCGGCTTCGAGTACCGCTACTCCAGCGCCGGCACCATCCGCAGCTTCGCCCAGGCCAACAACCTGCGCCGTGCCACCGGAGGGTCGGGCGAGGAGTACCGCTACGAGCAGGACGTCGAGCAGTTCTTCCGCCACTCCCCCACGGTGGTGCGGGGCGTCGACACCTGAGCCGTCGCGTCGGTCGCGGCCCCGTCAGCCACCAGGTGCGACGACCGGCACGGCGCCCGACACCGACAGCTTGCGGAGGTAGAGCGACCGGCTGTTGGGATAGCCCACGGCGTCCGGCGCCCAGGCGTCGAAGGCGATCCACAGCACACCCGAGGCGTCGACGAACACGGACTCCCCTCCGGGGCCCTTCATCCCGGCGTCGCTCGCCAGGATCGGGCCCGGCAGCTTGGTGCACGGACCGACGGGCCCGACGCACGTCGCGACACCCACGGCGTAGTCCGCCGTCTTCCACGAATTCCCCGAGTAGAAGAGGAGATACCGCCCTCCGACCATGACCATGTCGGGGGCCTCGATGACGCCCCCCTCCCACGACTGGTCGGGCACCAGCAGCTGGGTGGGCGTGGTGGCCGGGGCGAACGCCGTGCCCGCGGCGTCGAGTTGCTGCGACCAGATGGCCGACGTCCCCCCACCGCCGTTCGACTTCCACACCAGGTACGGGGTGCCCGTCGCGTCCGTGAACAGTGACGGGTCGATCGAGCCGCCCAGGTTCGGCTGGCACTCGACCGGCCCGGTCGAGCTGTCAGCGAAGGGGCCCTGGGGCTGGGTGGCGGTCGCCACCGAGATGCACTCCGCCCCACCGCCGCCCGGTCCGGCCACCCGCACCGCGTAGTAGAGCACGAAGGTGGCGCCGATTTGCATGACCGTCGGGGCCCAGGTCTCGTCCGGGGTCGCCCACGTGGGCAGGCTCGGCAGTGCATCGCCCACGGCGGTCCAGTGCGTCAGGTCGGTCGACGTGATGATCTGGATGTTGCCCGCCACCGAGTTGGTGGCGTAGCCATAGTACGCCGAGCCGACAGTGATGACGTCCGGGTCCGGGAAGTCGAAGGGGTAGACCAGCCCGTCGCCGGTGCCGCCCTCGATGGTGGAACAGGCCCCGGCGACCGCCGAGATGGCCTGCGCCGCTGCGTTGTCGTCACCCGCCCCGATCTGCTGGAGCGACTGCTGCACGCCGCCGAGGCACGTATGGAGCGTCCCGATGTCGACCGACTGGAGGTAGCCCAGGACGGCGGCGCCCGACAGCGAGCTCTGGGTCGAGGCGATCTGACCCAGGGTGGAGGCGACCGACGCCTGGAGGCCGTTCCGGTGATTGGTCGTCACGGCCTTCACATAGGTGGTGATCGCCAGGTCGGTGCGCTGCTTCGCGAGCCTCGAGCGCGCCGCTGTGAGCTCCGTGTGCTCGGAACGGTTGCGGGCGTGCGCCTGGAGGTCGGTCGCCACGGCGGTCGTCAGGACTGCCAGCACGGCCACGCACATGGCCGCCACCGACGCCCGGCGCCACCACCGGTCACGCATCGGACGCCACCGCCGACTCACAGCTTGCCGCAACGGCATCGAGCGCGGCGACGGCGTGGCTCTGGTCACCCACCGACAGTGCGTTGAGCGCCTCCTCGACACCGCCGAGGCAGGTGTGGAGGTTGGAGATGACCGTGCTCTGCCGGGAATTGTTGGCCTGGGAGTTGGCCAGTGCCACCTTGGCGCCGTTCAGCTTGGTGGTGTCAGCGGCGAGTGTGGCCGAGTCCTGAGTCACCTGGCCCTGCAGATCCGTCAGCTGGCTGCGGACGGTGGCGAGCTGACCGTCGACGCCGTCGATCCGGGCGCGCGTGATGTCGAGGCTGCGATGGGCCCGGTCGAACTGCGTGTTCGCCTGGACCTCGTTCCCCACCAGGTAGCCGAGCGCCGCCGCAAGCACGACGAACACGACCGCCGCCAGGATCCACCGTCGGCGTCGCCCACGCTGCTCCGGCCGGTCGCAGGGGACGTCGAGGGCATCCCCTGCGGCATCCCCTGCGGCACGGACCTCAGTGGTCGTCATCGCTCAACTTCGTTCCGCCGCGTTCACTGGACGTCCTCACGATATGGAAGGGCCCCGGCCAGGGGCAAGTGAATTCTACGTTTCGTGCTGCCCGATCTGGGGCGGGTGGTCTCGGCAGCCGGACACTACGCCCGAGTGGACCGGATGTGGTCGCGAGCTACGGAACCACCAGTTGCGCAGCATGGAACCCCGCTCCGGGACCCCGCTGCCGACCCGGGTCGCGTCCGATCCGGGTCGGCGGACGCGCAATGAGGTAGGACTGGTCCACAACGGCTGGGGAGGATGCCATGCACCGACCGATTCGACTCCTTGCGTCCGCAGTGATCGGGGCACTCCTGGCACTGGGTGCTCCGGCCGCACTCGTCACGGCGGGCCCCGCCGGTGCCGCCACTGCGGCCACGCCCCGGTTCGTCGCCCGGACCGGCTACTGGCTGGTCGCCCGGGACGGTGAGACGTTCGCCTTCGGCGACGCGCAGTTCTACGGCTCGATGGGTGGGAAGCACCTCAATGCTCCCGTGGTCGGGATCGCGTCCACACCGGACGGGAACGGCTACTGGCTGGTGGCGTCCGACGGGGGTGTCTTCACGTTCGGTGACGCCGGGTACTTCGGCTCGGCGGCCACCGGCCACCTGAACGCACCGGTTGTCGGCATCACGCCGACCACCGACGGCAACGGGTACTGGCTCGTCGCGGCCGACGGTGGGGTCTTCAGCTATGGCGACGCCGTGTTCCACGGCTCGGAGGTCGACCCGGCACCCACTGCACCGATCGTGTCCATCGCCGCCACCCCTGCCGGAGCGGGGTACTGGCTCGTCGGCGCCGACGGCACGGTCTATCCCTTCGGTGACGTCGCATCGGGCGGTTCTGCAAAGAACATCACCGCGCCCGCGGTGTCGGTCGTGTCCAGCCCCGACGGCACCGGCTACTGGGTGGCCGGGTCGGACGGCAACGTCTATCCACTGGGACTGGCGCCCTCGCACGGATCGGTCGTCGGGACCACGCTGGCGGCACCGGTCGTCGGCATGTCGGCCGACTCCTCCAACGGCGGCTACTGGTTGGCGGCAGCCGACGGCGGGGTCTTCGCCATCGACGCACCCTTCCTCGGCTCCATGGGCGGCATGCCCCTGGCCCAACCTGTGTCCGGTATCACCGCGTTCTACGCGTCCGGGTGCGGTGCCGTCGTCCGGCACCAGGCGAGCGCCTGCTGATCGTCCGGCAATTCCGCGCGGCTACGGCCGGCATCGCCCTCGACCCGCCGAGGCCCGCCCCCCTCCGGACGTGTCAGTCGATCCAGGCGGCGATGAGCTCGGCGCCCCGTACCGCCCACTCCTCGGAGGTCATGGCGTACCGGACGTGGTCCTCCCACTGGCCGTTGATCTCGAGGAATCCGAGGGCCACGCCCTCGTTGCGCAACGCGAGCTTTTCCGCCACCCGCCGGCTCGCGCCGTTGCGGGGGATGATGGCCACCTCGATGCGGTGCAGGCGCAGCGTCTCGAAGGCGAATCGCAGCACCACGACCACCGCCTCGGGCACGATCCCGAGGCCGGCCAGGTCCTTGTCCACCCAGTAGCCGATCGAGCCGTTCTGGAACGGGCCCCGCAGGATGGACGACAGTGTCACTTCGCCGACGAAGCGACCCTCGTAGAAGATGCCGAAGCCGAAGCCCGAGCCCAGCTGTCGCTCGCGCTCGCGCATGGCGCACCGGGCGACGAAGCTGCCATGGTCCTCGGCCGGCAGCGGCGACCCCTTGGAACGGGGCTCCCACGGCACCAACCAGTCGCGACAGCGGTTCCGGACCTCGAGCCACGCCTGGTAGTCCGCCTCCATCAGCGTGGCCACGCGGATGCGGCGGCCCGGGAGCTCGAGCGACCGGACCTGCTGGGCCCGCAGGCTCGGCGTCACGAGGACGACCCGGGAGCGGGCGGGGTCAAGGAGTCGGATGACGGGGTGCGGAGAGCGTCCACCCACGGAATGGTAGGGCACGGGACCACCCGCAGGCACCCCCGGTGCGTCGACGCCACGACGTCAGCTCGCACGGGCCAGTCGGGCGCGGACGGCACGGCGGGCCTCGGCGTAGATCCGGCGGTGCTCGGCCACCACCCGCTCCCACCGGAACGCCAACGACCGCTGCTCGGCCCGCGCCGCCAGCTCGTTGCGGAGCGACTCGTCGTCGAGCACCCGGCCCACCGCCCGGGCGATCCCGTCCACGTCGTTGCTCTCCATCACCAGGACCGCCTCGCGGGCGTCGTGGAACAGCGGCTGGTCGGTGACGGCAATCGCCCGTCCGAGGGGCAGGACGAACCGGAGAGCGGCGCTCGACGACTCGCCGGTGTCCCGGTACGGCAACACGATCACGTCGGAGCCACGGAGCAGCACCCGTGCCGCGTCATCCGACAGGTAGTCGGTCAGGAGTAGGACGTTGTCCTCCATCCCTCTGGCGGCCACCTCGGACCGGATGCGGGCCTCGTACTCCGCGGACTCGATGTTCGGGTACCGGGCGCACAGGGCGAGGAGCAGGACGTCGGGGTGGGCTGCCCGCAGCCGGTCGACGGCCTCCACCAGCTCGAATGTGCCCTTGTGCGGCAGGAGGAAGCCGAACGTGCCGACGACGGGCCGGTCGCCCAGCCCGAGCTCGGCCCGCACCTCCTCCGGCGTGAGGTCCGGCGGCGGGGCACTGCCGATCGGGACGAGGGTGACGTTGTCCTCGATCCCCATGTCGGCCAGGTACCGGGCATCGGACTCCTGGTGGACGATGAGCTGGTCGACCCGGCTGAGGGTGTCACGGATCTGGCGCAGGGTGAGGACGTCGCCCCGGTCGTCGTAGTCGAGGGTGCGGTGCATGGTGAGCACCACGCCGCGGCGGTCGAGCTGGCGCTCGAGCAGGTCGGCGAGGTGGCCGAACTCGAAGAACCCGAAGTTGAACTGCACGTGGAGCACGTCGGCATCGCTCACCAGCAGCGCGTCCTCGAGGTCGCCGAGTTCCGGACTCCAGCGGTCCTTCCAGGTCCGCACGACGCCGTGCTCGGCCGACGGGTCGATCACCTCGACGTCGACATCGGCGAAGATGTCGTAGGCCACCTCACCCAGGGTGTGCTCGACGAGGTAGCGGCTGTTTTCCGCGATGCCGCACCGCGAGTTCCACGAGGTCACCATGGCCACCCGGCCGCGGCCGAGCTCGTCCTCCACCTCGGTGATGAGGTCCCGCCACCGGTCGGCTGCCGCCTCCCACGAGTACTCGGAGGCGATCAGCTGCTGCGCACGCGCCACCCGCTGCACCACCTCGGGTGCGTCCGGCGCCGCATGCATGCGGACCAGTTCCGCTGCCAGCGCTCCGAAGTCGGGCTCGGCCCACCGGGAGCCACCCTCCGTCAGGTGGCTGTCCGCCTCCACCAGGGTGAACGGGACGCATGCCGCCGTCTCCTCGGACACGAAGTCGGCCAGACCCGACCAGGCCACGCTGATGACGGGCACACCGGCGAGCATGGCCTCGGCGACCGGCAGACCGAATCCCTCACCCCGGGCCGGGTGCACATAGCAGTCGGCCAGCCCGAACAGGCCGGCCAGCTCGGCGTCCTCCAGGTCCCTGTCGATCCAACGCACCTCCGGCGGGTCGGCATGGGTGGCGCGCAGCTCGTCCAGCAGGTCACCGACCACGTTGTGCGGGTTGGGGAAGGTCTTGAGGACCAGCACGACGTCATCGGTACCCGAACAGGCCGCGAAGTACGCCCGCAGGAGGACGTCGGTCCCCTTCCGGGGGAACGCCGAGCTGATGTGGAGGAACGTGAACCCGGACAGGCCGTCGAGCTCGGGGGCCTCGATCGTGGCGCCCGGCGCAGGGGCGTCGACCCCGTTGCCCACCACCCGGATCGGGACGGTCGCCCCGGAGTTCCGCAGGGCGTCGGCGACGAACGTCGACGTGACCCCGATCCCGTCGAGGTGCGCGTTGAAGTCCTCGACGATCCAGCCGGGCACCCGGCTCTCCTCCCACGGGAAGTACTCGAGGGTGATGCCACCGGTTGAGTCGATCGTCCGGGGCGGCCACATCTGGCGGATCACCACGTCGGGGTAGGGAACGCGCCGGGCCCGCCGGTACAGGGGGACGACCTCGGGGTACCGGGCCAGGTCGGCGTCGTCCGGCACGTAGTCACCGGGTCCCTCGGTCGGGTAGAGCGACACGTCCGCGTCGGGCGACCGGTCGAGCGCCAGCGCGAGCTTCCTGTTCATGGCGGCCAGGCTGTAGCTCGTCTCGAAGGGTCCCTGGACCTGCACCTCGAGCGGCGGCTCGGCACCCTCGGCACGGGTGACGATGCGCCGCAGCGCCGCGGGCACCTCGAAGGCGCCGACCTGTTCCATCCGCACCGACTGGCGGTCGACGAGCCGGGCCCGGAGCCCGTCGTCGGACAGCACGGCGTGCACCGTGGCGGCCACCGTCACGGGGTCCTGGGTGCGGAGCAGCACACCGGCGCCCCCGAGCGTCTCGGGAACGGCCGACGACGCATAGGCCACGACCGGGAGCCGTGCGGCCATGGCCTCGAGGAGCGGCACGCCGAACCCCTCGTGATCGCTCAGGGACACGTAGACCCCGGCCTCGGCGAAGGCGGTCCGCAGTTCCCGGTCCGACACCTTCCCGCGGAACAGCACCCGGTCCGCCACCTGCAGGCGCTCGGCCGTCTCGAACAGTTCCCGGCGGTAGGGCTCGTCCGACGTGCCGCCGACCAGGATCAGTCGTGCACGGTCGTCGAAGGTCCGGCTGTAGGCGGCAAACGCCTCGATGAGCAGGTGCTGGCACTTGTTGGGCACGATGCGGCCGACGAAGAGCCAGTCGTTGGACGGGCGTCCCCCGAGCAGACCGGCGGCCTCGAACTCGCTGAAGTCGACACGCACGGGGAGCACGTCGACCCGGCGGAACCCGGCGGCAAGCATCTCGGCCCGGTTGAAGTTGGAGTCGGCCACGCCGAACAGCGCACGTCGGGCCAGAAGGCCCAGCTGTTCCCGGCCCATCCGGCTGAACCGGCGGGCGACGACGTCCGCGAAGTAGTGCTCCGGTGTGACGTTGTGGTAGATCGCCACGATCGGATTGGGCAGGTCGACCACGTCGTCGAAGGCCAGGTACCCCTGGGAGTGGTGGGCCAGCAGCAGCTCGGACCCGTCACCCCCGTAGGCGCCGATGGGACGTATCCGGTCGGCCAGGTCGGGGGCCACGTGCTCGGCGAAGATCTCGGACCGCCACCCGAGGCGACGCAGGTGGGCCTGCACGTCGAGCATCTGGTTGGTGATGGCGTCACCCGGCGCGGTCCCCGCGTGGAACTGATGGACGGCTGCGAAGCGGCTCACTTGTTGGCGACGATCACGTAATCCTGGTAGCCGAACACGCTCTCGAGGAGCCTCTGCACCGATGTTCCCACCGCGTCGTCAGGAAGCCCCTCACGCAGGTCGAGGGCGGGGTGGGGCGACCGCTCCTCGAGCGCCACCGTCGAGAACCCGACCTGCTCGCAGATGAACCGGAGCGTCTCGGGGTGCACGGGACGCACGTGGGACGTGTCGGCGTAGTAGTGATTGCCGAGGGCGAACGAACTCCTCGGATTGATCGTCTCCATGACCAGCACACCGTCGTCGGCCAGCGCGACGAACGAACGACGGACGAGCTCCTCGAGTTCGGCGGGCAGCAGGTGCTCCACCACCTGGGCGCAGAACACCCCCTTGAGCGAGCCGGGCACCGCCTGGGCGAGGTAGTGCAGCCCGTCGTCCTGCACCGCCGGCAGTCCCTCGTCGAGGCAGGCCTGCACCATGCCGGCGTCCATGTCGACACCCAGGACCTCGTGGCCCTCCTCGGCCAGCATGGCGAGCATCTCGCCCCGACCGCAGCCGATGTCGACGATCGTCCCGGGCACCGCGACCGACGGGAAGAGGCTGAGATAGCGCCGCTGCGCTTCGGCGATGTGTTGCAGGTCCCCCCGGAACCGACGCTCGAACTCCACATAGTCGAGGTCGACCCCGCTGACGGTGTCGGCGCCGAGCCGGTCGAGCAGCGTGGCGAACTCCTTGCTCAGCACCCGCAGCTCGTCCTGGTCGGCAGCGCCCCGGACCACCTCCTCGAGGTGTGCCACGAGCTCGGCCACGCGGTCGACCACCAGGCGCTGGCGCCGGATCCGCTCGCCGGCCACCACCACCTCCAGCCGGGTCCGCACGTTCTGGCGGCGGAGCTCCTCGATCTCCTCCTCCATCCGCACGAGTGCGTTGTACGTCTCCGCTGCAAACTCGACCGCCTGGCCGTCGATCTGCTCCTGGACCTGGAACCTCGGCTCCACGTACCAGCTGGTCATGCGTCGGACGGTCTTCTTGAGGAGGGACCCCGCACCGCCCCGTGCCCCACCCCCTCCGACCTCGGGAGGATGCATCTCGCGGTGCAGGACCCGCATGCCGTGCACGGGAGCCACCACGGCGGCCAGGCCGCTCGGTGCGGACTCGTCGACAGGCCCGTCGGCATCGATGCGCTCGATCAGCTGCTCGACCCTGCTGACCAGGGCATCGGCCGAGGCGACGCTGCCGTCGACGTCGAGCACCGGGCCTCCGGCGGGGGTCGTGCGCGACGTCTCCATGGCAAGGGAGCATATCCCGGCACCCTCCGGGCTTCGTCGATCCGGAGGCCGCCGATCGTCCGCCGACGAGGCCAGGTGTGCCTCCACCGTCCCCAGGGGCGCCCGCCGGCGACCGGTACACTCCGGGGGTGGCGACGGTCGAACCTGCAGAGGCCCCGGCCACCGGCCCGGCGCCGCCCGACGGGTCCCCCACCGGGGTCGACGGGGCCGGTCGCCACACCCACGCCCGGACGCGCAGTCGTCGCTCCAGCTGGAGCAGGTTCCGCTGGACCGGGTCGGCCGTCCTCGCGCTCTGGGCGGTGGGCCTCGGGGCCCTCTCCAGCTTCGTGTACCACCGGGTCTTCCTGGGCGAGGACTTCGCCATCTACAACCAGGCGTGGACCCTGATCGGCCAGGGACACCTGAACCCGTACGAAACCGTCTACGGGTTGCCGTTCGTCCAGTCCAACTTCGAGCTGATCATCTGGCCCCTGGCGCTGCTCCACCTCGTCATCCCCCAGCCCGTCGTCCTGCTCTGGGTCCAGGACCTCGCCCTGGCCGGCGCCGGGATCGTCACCTTCGTCTGGATCACCGAGTACCTCGAGCGCCGCCAGGTGCGCCGTGGGGTGGGGATCGGCATCGCCGTGGCCGCGCTCGTGGTCATCATGGTCAACCCCGGCGTCTACAGGAGCCTGCAGTTCGACATCCACATGGAGCCGCTGGCCACGTTCTTCCTGGTGCTGGCCGGGCGCGACCTCTGGCACGGGCGGACCCGCCGGGCCTGGGCCTGGGTGGCGGTCGTCCTGCTGTGCGGCTCCTTCGGCGCCATCATGGTGGTCGGGCTCGGCGTGTCGGCACTGCTCGCCGGCCGGGAGACCCGCCGTGCCGGCGTCCTGATGGTGGCCGCCGGATTGGCATGGACGGTCCTGATCTCCGCGCTCCACGCCAACCAGGGGTCAGGTCTCTCCCTCTACGCCTATCTGGCCGGGCGACCCACGTTGTCGGGTGGCGGCGGGGTGGCGCTCATCCTGGCCGGCATCGTCACCCACCCCTGGCGCGTCGTCGACCAGTTGAACCGCCGCCTCGGCGACGCCTACGCCCTGATCAAGCCGGTGGGGGTCGTGGGCCTCGCCAACGCGTGGGGCTTCGGCGTGCCGGTGACCGTCATGACCGTGGACGCACTCAACTCCCGGCCGGACTTCCTGACCGACTCGTACCAGAACTTCGCCGTCTTCCCCTTCGTCCTCCTCGGCACGGTGATGGTGCTCGTCTGGTTGGCCCAGTGGCTGTCGTGGGGCTGGATCGTGTCGGCGGTCGTCGGCGCGCTCGTGCTCGCGCAGGCACTGGCCTACGGGCTCACGGCCTCACCGACGTCCGTGCGCTGGACCACGTCACAGGTGTCACCGGCGATGGCGGCACAGCTGCGGACCGCACTGGCCAGGACACCGGCGGACGCCGAGACGATCGTCACCCTCCAGGTCATGGGCCGGTTCTGCGGTCGCCAGTGGTGCTTCTTCTTCTACCCCGACGGGGCTCGGCCGGTGCACAGCCGGGACGTGGTGTTCGTGTTCGCCACCCCCATCGAGAGCCTCACCACCCAGGCCGGCTCGGCCTATGCCATCGCCTACGTCCGCGACACCCTCCACGCCCGGGTGCTGGTCGACGCCGACGGGGTGGCGGCCTTCGACTGGACGCCGCCTCCAGGTACCTCCTACGTCACCGTCCCGACCTCACCGCCCGCGGGCTGAAGGTGCCGGAGCCTCCCTGGAGGCGACGACGGCCGGTGGTCACCGGACGGGGCATCCGGGCCGGGTTAGCGTCTGAGGCGATGCAGCCCGCGCCCACCCTTCCTCCGACAGATGCCGACGTGGACGCCATCGTGGCGCCCGGGCCGACCAACGGCTCCGACGGAGGACCCGGGGACGTCCAGGTCCTGTCCTCGATCGACGAGCTCGAGGGCAAGCTCGAGGAGGTGGACCGGGCGTGGGCCGTGTCCGACGACGCCATGCGCGCCGTCTTCCTGAGCTTCGTCTTCGAGCCGGCCGGCGACACACCGCCCGACCCGTACAGTCCGGAGTATGCCGAGCACCAGTTCGCCCTCTACCGGCTGATCGCCGACCGCCCGCACTACGAGGTCCAGAACGAGCGGTCCGACTTCCCGGTCGACGCCAACCGGCCGTTCCCGTACTACACCGAGAGCCCCGAGACCGTCGGCCACACGCTCATGGCGATCGGCTTCATCGTCCGCACCATGGGACTGGCGGCCGGCTCGTCGATCCTGGAGCTGGGCCCGGGTTGGGGGAACACGACCATCGAGCTGGCCCGCATGGGCTACGACGTGACCGCCATCGACATCGACCCGACATTCGTGGGCCTCATCGCCGAGCGGGCCGCCAAGTTCGCCCTCGCCGTCGACGCCCGCCAGGGCACGTTCCTGGAGATCGACCGCCTGGACCGCCGCTACGACGCCGTCCTGTTCTTCGAGTGCTTCCACCACTGCTCCGACCACCGGGACCTCGTGGCCAAGCTGGCCGACGTCATCACACCCGGCGGTCGGGTCTTCTTCGCCGCCGAGCCCGTCGTCGAGACCTTTCCGGTGCCGTGGGGTGTCCGCACCGACGGCGAATCGCTGTGGGCCATCCGCCGCAACGGCTGGCTGGAGCTCGGCTTCCAGGAGTCCTACTTCCTGCGGATGCTCGCCCACGCCGGCTGGGTGGTCACCAAGCACACCACCGATGCCACGTATCTCGGGGTCGTGTTCGAGGCCCGCCGGGCCGAGGGTGTCTACCCCGTGTGCGGCCGGACCCTGCCCCCCGACGAGGAGGCGACGTGGCTCCCCCTCGAGGCGCCGGACTCGACGCATCGGTACTCCGGGGCCCGGAGCGAGCTGTCCGTCGAGCGGGGCGGTCCCTACGAGCTGGCATCAGTGGAGGTGGTCAACACGTCGCCCCTGGAGCTCCCGTACCGGGTCTCCCACGGCCGCAACTCGGTCGCCGGGGTGGCCCCGGCCGGGAGTGACCACCTCATCGACGTGCCCTACGACCCCGAGGGGCGGACCGTGGTCGTCGAGGTCGAGACGTGGCGGCCGGCCGAGGTGCTCCAGAGCACCGACCAGCGCACCCTTGGCCTGCTCGTGACGGGCGTGACGCTGCGCTGACCCGCGCGTCCCACTGCCGACCCGTGCGTACCCCCTGCCGACCCGGTCCAGCCCCCATTGGCCACCGTGCCCACTGACGTCATCGAGTCACCGGACGCCGCCCCCGAGGCGACCAGGCCGTCCTTCGATCCGCCCGAGGGTACGCATCCGTCCCACGCCGCCCCCGGGGGGACGTGGGTACCCCCCGTGCCGATGGCGGCCGTCGTCGTACTCGTCGTCCTGGCCGGGCTCGTCGGACTGGTCATGCGACTCTGGTTCACGTTCCACAGTCCGTCGTCGGCCGACGAGGGCGTTGCCGCGATCCTGGCCCAACAGGCACTCCACGGACACTTCCAGGCTTTCTACGGCGGCCAGCAGTACGGGGGCACCGCCGAGCCGTACCTGATCGCCGTCGCCTTCAGCGTGTTCGGCCAGACCATCGTCGTGGCCCGACTGGTCCTCGTGGTCCTGGTGGCGGTGGCCGCTGTCCTGGTGTGGCGGATCACCCTGCGGGTGGTCGGTATCCGGTCGGTGGCGCTCCTGGCAGGCGCCCTCGCCTGGTGCGCCCCGGCGGTCACGGTTCGGGACTCCGTCCGGGTCTACGGCTTCCGCGGGGTCGCGCTGGTCTGTGGCCTCGGCGCCGTCCTCTTCGCGCTGCGGGTCCACGACGGGCGACGGGGCTGGCCGCAATTCGCCGGTCTGGGCCTGGTGGTCGGACTGGGGTGGTGGTCGACGCCGGAGATCGCCTACGTCGCCATCCCGGTCCTGGCACTCCTCCTCCTTGGTGTCGTCAAGACGCCGTCTGGTGAGCGGAGGCGGTGGTGGGCCGCGTTGCCCGTGATGGTCGTGTCGTTCGGTATCGGGTGCCTGCCGTGGATCTGGGCCAACATCCGGTCGCACCTCGGCTCACTCGCCACCGGCGCGTCTGCCAGCAACCCCGTGACCTTCACGGGTCGGCTCAGCGTCTTCTTCCACCGCGCCCTACCGATGGTGCTGGGGCTGACCCGGATGGACGACGGCCACCGGCTCTTCGGTGTCGACCAGCGGTTGCTGCAGCTCACGTTCCTGTCGGTGATCGTGGTCGCCCTGGTCCTGAGCATCCTCCGGGGCGGGCCGGCGCTGGCGATGGCCACCGGCGTGATCGCCTTCCCGTTCGTGTACGCACTCTCGCCCGCCTCGTGGGCCTGGACGGACGGCCGCTACTCGTACTTCCTCCCGCCCCTGTTGACGGTCGTGCTGGCCGTGGGGGCCACCGAGGCCGTCCGTCGGGTCGGGCTCACCCGGAGCGCCGGGTCGTGGCTGATGGCCATCGCCCTCGTGGTGTCTGCCACCGTCAGCATCGTCGGCGTCCGGGCCCTCGTGCCGTCCGAGCGGGGCACCTACACCGCCACGTGGGGGAATCCCGACGACGCCACCCTCCGGGCCGTACGCGAGATGGAGGCCGCGGGCGTCCGGACGGCGTATGCCAACTACTGGGTGACCTACAAGTTGGACTTCGTCTCGAAGGGACACCTGGTGGTGACCACCGTCGGCTACGAAGACGACCGTTCGGCCGCCATCGACGCCACCGTCGACCACAGCAGCCGTCCGGCGTGGATCTTCGTGCCCCTGAGCGAGGCGAGCATCGACGCCACCCAGTTCACCAGCCCGTCCCTGACCGTCGCCATCGACACGGTGACCCAGAGCGAATTCGAGCAGACACTCGACCGCCTCGGCGTCCACTACCGGGTGCTCGACTTCGGGATCCTCCATGCCGTGGTGCCAGCGCGGACGGTCAACCAGTTCGAGGTCGGGATGCCCGGGGCGGCCTCGCCCTGACCCGATGCCGGGCCGGACGCCGCCCGACCATCGCCGCAGGTGGTCGGCTACCCGACCACCTGGCTCGCCACCAGGCCGTCGAGGATGTCGGCCTCCGACACCAGGCACTCGGCGAAGCCCAGCCGGTCCATCACCGCGTCGAGGATCAGCGCGCCCCCGACGATCACGTCCTGGCGACCCGGCACCATTCCCGGCCGGCCCAGCCGATCGGCCACGGTGTCGGCGGCCAGCACCTCGTACCAGCGCTTCACGTCGGCAGCCGTCAGCACGGCGTGGTGGACGAGGTCCCGGTCGTACTCGGCCATCCCCTTGTGCAACGACACGAGCGTCGTGACGGTCCCGGCCAGTCCCACCAGCCGGTGCGAGGCGGTGAACCTCGGGTGCTCGGCCACCGCCCGGTCGAGCTGGGCGACGACCTCGGTCCGGGCGGCCGCCAGCTCACCGGCGGTCGGCGGGTCCGTGGCGAGGAAGCGCTCGGACACCCGGACGCAGCCCAATTGCAGTGACACGGCGGCCAGTTCGGGATCGTGGGGACCGTCGCCGGCCACCAGTTCGGTGGAGCCGCCACCGATGTCGAGGACCAGAAACGGTCCCTCGGACGGGTCGAGATCGGCCACCGCCCCGGCCAGCGACAGGCGCCCCTCGTCGAGCCCGGTCAGCAGCTCGGCGTCGAGCCCGGTGACCCGGCCCGCAGCGGACAGGAAGTCGGCACCGTTGACCGCGTCGCGTGTCGCCGAGGTGGCGGCCAGGCGGCCCCGACCCACGCCGAGTCGGTCCATGACCTGGCGGTACTCGGCCAGGACGGCCACGCAGCGTTCGATCGCCTCGGGAGCCAGTCGACCGGTCGAGTCGACCCCCTGGCCGAGGCGGGTGATGCGCATGAGGCGCTCGAGGGGCCGACCGGCGGCGTCGGCGACGAGCAGCCGGGTGGAGTTGGTGCCGCAGTCGATGGCCGCGATGGCCGCGTCGGATGGCATGTGCCCTTGCTACCACGCACCGCGGTCGTCAACCATCGGCCACCCCTTTCGCGGTGGCGGTCCGACCCGATCAGGCGGGGTGGAGTCCGATGCGCCGGGCCGTCCACTCCCCCACAGGGTCGTCGGCACCGGTCAGCCACCAGGCCAGGTGGGCGTGCAGGCACTTGACGCCCTCACGGGTCCCGCCGACGCCTCCGGACGGACGGGGCCCGCTGTGGTCGGGGTCGATCAGGGCATCACGCTCGGCGGCGTAGGCGGCATGGGCCGCAGCGATTCGGTCGGCCGGCACCTCCGCCTCGGCCGCCCGGACGCCTCCTGTCGACTCCAGGCGGCTGACCGCCTCGCGTAGGTGGGGATCGCACAGCCAGTACCGGGTCGGCATCGGCGTGCCGTCGTCGAGGAACGGGGCGTTCTCCAGCACCGCCGGGGTCCCGTCAGCAGCACGGACCACGACCTCGAAGGCACCGGCCGGGGCCCGGCCCAGCAGCTCGGTGACCCGGGCGACGTCGTCGACCGATGCCCCGTCGGTCGTCACCGCCAAAATTCGAGCGTCGAGCGGACCCGTGACCAGAAGCCGCCGTGGCTCGTCGTCGGAGTCTGGGCCGAGGCCGACGACGAGCCCGTCGACGTCGTGCCCGACATGCCGGAGGCCGTCGTGGCGGCCGGCAGGCCCGGGTCGGGTGACATGTTGGGTGCCTGGGACGGCGACACCAACGGCTGGTCGGCCGGGTCGCCGGCCGAGGGTGAGCCGGGTGCGGTGGTCTGCCCCGCCGCCGGCAGGATCTCGTAGAGCGACTGGCCCGGCTCCACCAGCTGGTAGTTCTGCCGTGCGAGCCGCTTGACCTCGGCGTTGGAGTTGAGCTGCTGGCGCTGTTCGGCGAGCAGCGCGTTCTGGTGGCGGAGTTGGCTCACCTGTGCCGCTTCGGCCGACAGCTGGTGGTGCTGGTTGTAGAGGACCGCCAGAGGGAAGCTGGTCGCCAGGATCACTACGGCCGCCACCGCTGCCAGCACCACCGGCACCCGGTTGCGCCGTGCTTCGATGGCGGCGCGCTGCTTCGGCGTCCGCACATTGGACGCAGCACTGGTGGTGGACGGCGTCCGTGCCGTCGTGGTCGTTCGGCTGGTCGGCGCCTTGCGGGCCGTCGTGGTCGTTCGGCTGGTCGGCGCCTTGCGGCTGGTCGGCGCCTTGCGGGCCGACGTCGACGTGCCCGCCGTCGACGAGCGCGTCGTGGCGCGGGCCAGGAGAGCAGCCCGGCTGGCGGCCGCGGTGGCGCGTGCCGGCGCCGCGGCCTTCCGCGACGGCCGCGTGGTGGTGCTGGAGGCACGGGCGGTTGGACGGCCCTTCGGACACGACGCACTGGTCGTGCGGGACGACGCGGTCGACCGCCGACCGGTGGGGGCGGCCTTCGCTGCGGCCTTCGACTTAGCGTGGAGCCCGCGGCTCACGCGGCGCCGCGCCGCGCCGACAGCGCAGCGCCTCCCCTGAAGGATGCGGACTCCCCCAGCTGCTCCTCGATGCGCAGCAACTGGTTGTACTTGGCCACACGGTCGGAGCGCGCCGGGGCGCCGGTCTTGATCTGGCCGCAGTTGGTGGCGACAGCCAGGTCGGCGATGGTGGTGTCCTCCGTCTCGCCCGATCGGTGGGACATCACGCAGGCGTACGCGTTGCGGGTGGCGAGGTCCATGGTCCCGAGCGTCTCGGTCAGCGTCCCGATCTGGTTGACCTTGATGAGGATGGCGTTGGCGGTGCCCACGTCGATGCCGCGGCGCAGCCGCTCCTCGTTCGTGACGAACACGTCGTCCCCCACCAGCTGCACCTGCGACCCGATGGCGGAGGTCAGCCCGGCCCATCCATCCCAGTCGTCCTCGGCCATCCCGTCCTCGATCGACACGATCGGGTACCGGCCGCACAGGTCGACGTAGTACTCGACCAACTCGTCCGACGACAGGGTCCGTCCCTCACCTGCCAGCACGTAGGCACCGTCGCGGTAGAACTCGCTGGAGGCAGGGTCCATGGCGATGGCGATCTCGTCACCCGGCACGCGCCCGGCCGTCTCGATGGCCTCCACGAGGATCCGCACGGCATCCTCGTTGTGGTCGAGGTTCGGGGCGAACCCGCCCTCGTCCCCCACCGCGGTCGACAGGCCGCGCTCGTGGAGCACGCCGGCAAGGGCGTGGTAGGTCTCGGCGCCCCAGCGGAGGGCCTCGGCGAAGGAGGCGGCCCCCACCGGCATGATCATGAACTCCTGGAGGTCGATCGAGTTGTCGGCGTGCACGCCGCCGTTGACCACGTTCATCATCGGCACCGGCAACACGTGGGCGTTGGCCCCGCCCACGTATCGGTACAGCGGCAGGTCGAGCTCGTCGGCCGCCGCCCGGGCGGTGGCGAGCGACACGCCCAGGATGGCGTTGGCGCCGAGACGGCCCTTGTTCGGGGTCCCGTCGGCGTCGATCATGGCCAGGTCCACGGCACGCTGGTCGAGCGCGTCGAAGCCCTCGAGGAAGTCGGCGATCTCGCCGTTCACGTTCCCGACGGCGTTGAGGACGCCCTTGCCCCGGTAGCGGTCGTCGCCATCACGCAGCTCCACGGCCTCGAAGGTGCCCGTGGAGGCGCCCGAGGGGACGATGGCCCGTCCGGAGGCGCCCGAGTCGAGGACGACCTCCACCTCGACGGTGGGATTGCCGCGGGAGTCCAGGACTTCCCGGCCGATTACCTGTTCGATCAAGCTCACTGTGCGCCGTCGCTCCTGCTCGCGGTGTGCGAAACGCTACCACCCGACACCCCGCCCACCAGGGGATTCCGGGAAGCAATCGAGGCATCCGGCGGCTCGGACCGGCGGCTCGTCCCCCGTCGACGACTCAGCCGCGCGCCTCGACCTCCGAGCGGAAGGCCACCGACCGCGACAGCAGGGCCGTCTCGGGATCGACACCCAGGGCGCGGGCCACGGCCACCGCGGCGAAGAGCAGGTCACCGACGGCGTCGGCCCGGTCCCGTGCACCACCTTGGCCGTCGGCGACGGCACCCACCGCCCCGGCACCGTCATCGGCGAGGCGGGCTGCGGCGTCGGCCACCCTGACCGCCTCGTCGGCCAGTCCGGGCAGCACCATCCCGATGGCGGTGGCCTTGCGCTGCAGCTTCGCCGCCAGCGCCAGGGCCGGCAACGCCGCCGGAATGCCCTCGGTCACGCTGGCGCGGCCCTTCTCCACCTTCTTGATGGCCTCCCAGTTGGCTGCCACGTCGTCGGCCGTCTCCGCCGACACGTCGCCGAACACGTGCGGGTGGCGGGCGACCAGCTTGTCGTTGACGCCCCGGGCCACGTCGGCCAGGGTGAACCGACCCTCCTCGGCGGCCAGGGTGGCATGGAAGTAGACCTGGAAGAGCAGGTCGCCGAGCTCCTCCTCGAGGTGGGCCACGGCATCGTCGACGTCCTCGTCCGGGGTGACGTCCGAGGCGTCGGCGGCGGCCACCGCGTCGATGGCCTCGAGCACCTCGTAGGACTCCTCCAGCAGGTGTCGCCCCAGGGAGGCGTGCGTCTGGCGCTGGTCCCACGGACACCGCTCGCGCAGGGTGTGGACGAGTTCGTCGAGCGATACCAGTTCGGCGGCGACCGGTGCGGCCAGCCGCGGCACCCACAGCGACGTCAGGTGGTCGGGCTCGAACGAGCGGTCCATGTCGTCCCACGCGACCTCGGTCACCCGCTCGTCCGCCAGGCCCAGGTGGTGCAGCACGGTCACGGGCGCGTCGGGGGCGGTCTCCACGGACAGCTTCACCTCGGACAGCACCTGGCGGCTCCAGCACTGGGCCACCAGCAGTGGGCCCCGCTCCCCCGCGGCGTCGACGGCGAAGCGCTCGGCGTCGACGATGCGGACCGCGGCGTCCACCGGGTCGACCCCGAGCCGGGCGAAGGCCAGGTCGAGGAACGAGACCGACGGATGGACGACCACGGTCACCTCGCCGGACACCACCCGCGGGTCCCCGGCCAGCAGCACCACCGTGCGCTCGGCCACCGTCGGCGACCCCGGGACGGCGTAGGCGACGGGACCACCGGCCAGTGCGGCGTCCACCAGGTCGGCCACGATCGTCCGGTAGACGTCCTCGAACGTGTCGGCCGACTCGTAGTGGTGGTCGAACGTCCGGGCACCCTCCACCGCCGAGGCGGCCGGATGCCGCCCGGTGCGTAGGAACACCTGGGGAGCCTCGGCCAGTACGGCCAGCGTCCCCGCGGTGATCAGATCACTCCCGGCCGGGCCGAGTCCGACGACGTCGATGCGGGCGGCTCCGGCCACGCCGAGCTCAGCCCGCGGTCGTGGTCGAGGTCGACGACCCCGACGACGACGGACTCGCACCCGAACCCGACGACGCGATCACCGGGGTGGTGGTGGTCGAGGCGTAGGTCGGGAGCAGGTAGCGGGGCGCGGGCGACGCCGGCGGCACGATCTGGGCCTTCGTCCACGTGCCGTACTGGGGATTGACCTGCACCGAGGACGTCTTGGCGAACGCCAGCACCTCGTTGGAGACCCGATTACGGTTGGCCGTGGTCTGCAGGAGTGCCTGTTGGACCTCGGAGGTCACCTCGGTCACCGGCAGCACCGTCCGGCTGGTCACCTGGAAGACCTCCCACGTGCCGGACTGAGTCTGCTCCGGTGTGACCGGCGAGCCCACCGCGATCGAACTGACCTGGAGGGCCGTGAGCACCTGGGACTCGGGGAAGTTGCATCCCAACTGCCCGCCGGACGAGGCCGTCGTGGTGTCCGTCGAGGCCGACTTGGCGAGCGTGGCGAAGTCGGCCCCGGCCTTGAGCTTGTTGTAGACGGTGTCCGCGGTGGCCTGGTCGGCCACGACGATGACCCCGACACAGTCGAGGGTGAACGCCGACGTGTTGGCCGCGTAGTAGTTCAGGATGGCGGCGGCGGACAGGTCGGCACCACGAGTCAGGAGCAGTTCCTCGATCGCCTGGTTGGACACCTCGGTCGACTGGACGCCGGCCGGCAGACCGGCCAGCACCTCCTTGCCGGTCAACGTGTTGCCCGCCGGGTCCACGCACGTCGGGGTCCCCCCGAGAGAGGAGGACTGCTGCACCTGGGACTTGATGGCGCCGTCCAGCGTGGCCTCGTAGTTGCTCTTGGCGGCGGTCAGGTCGGCGGACGACAACGTGATGCCGTGGGCGGCCGCGTACTGGGTGGCCAGCAGGTTGTAGACCGAGCTGCCGAGGATGGTCGAGGCGAAGCTGGTCTGGTAGGTGCCGCTCCCACCCGCGCCCTGGGCCGTCAGACTGAGGGACTCGGGGAACTTGAGGGAGAGCAGGCACTGCCCCGCCGACGACTGGTTCAACGAGTCGAGTTCGGTGTTGAGCGAGGACACCGAGATCGTGGCGCCGTTGACGGTCGCGGCCACGGGGGCCACGTTGCACGCCGAGGTGGCGATGCCCGTGCCGAGGACGGCGGCGACGGCGACGAGTGCTGCAGGAATGCGTTTCACGGCGGCGATGCTACCGGGCACGGCGGGGCACCCCCGGGCGCGGACGGCCGCCGACCGGCCCGGGCGACGCGCTCACCCGGCCGGGACGAGCTCGCGCAGGAGGCCCACCAGAGCCGGCGCGTACCCCCCGGTGGCCGGGTCCGGGGCGATGGGCACGGTCAGGCGCCCGACCTCGGGCTGGTACGTGCCCCCCGGGGCGAGGCGGCGCAGCCGCACCTCGGCCGAAGCCGGCAGGGTGATCGGCGTCAGCTTGGCCACGGCCCGCCCACCGGGGCCGCCACGGGGGCCGGCGCCCTCCGAGGCGAACCGGGGCAACGACACGGCCAGGTCCTCGATTCCGAGCCGCAGGCACTCGACCCGGAGCAGGGCGACCTCGAGCAGGGCGGCGGCCGGGGCCGGCAGCGGCCCGAACCGGTCCATCCACTCGGCCCGCACGTCGTCCACCTCGTCCACCGTCCGCACCGAGGACAGGCGCCGGTACGCCTCGAGCCGTACATCCTCCGCCTCCACGTAGTCCGGCGGGAGGTGGGCGGCGTCGGGCAGGTCGACGGACAGCTCGATCGGCTGGGGACGCGGCTCGCCCTTCAGTTCGGACACCGCCTCGGACACCATCTGGACGTACAGGTCGTAGCCGATGGCGGCGATGTGGCCCGACTGGTCGCGTCCCAGCAGGTTGCCCGCACCGCGGATCTGCAGGTCCCGCAGGGCGATCTTGAAGCCCGAACCGAGCTCGGTATGGTCACCGATGGTGCGCAGCCGCTCGTAGGCCGTCTCCGACAGGATGCGGTCAGCGGGGTGGAACAGGTAGGCGTAGGCACGCATGCCGGCACGGCCGACGCGGCCGCGCAGCTGGTGGAGCTGGCCGAGGCCGAGCAGGTCGGCCCGGTCCACCACCAGGGTGTTCACGGTCGGCATGTCGATGCCCGACTCCACGATGGTGGTGCACACCAGGACGTCGTACTCACCCTGCCAGAAGTCCATGACCACCTGCTCGAGCGTGCCCTCGTCCATCTGCCCGTGGGCGACGGCCACCCGGGCCTCGGGCGCCATCTTGCGGACCCGGTCGGCGGTGGCCTCGATGTCCTGGACCCGGTTGTGCACGTAGAAGACCTGACCCTCGCGCAGCAGCTCGCGCCGGATCGCCTCGGAGGCGGCCGCCTCCTCGAACTCGCCGACATGGGTCAGGATCGGGCGGCGGGAGGCCGGCGGGGTGTTGACCATCGACAGGTCGCGGATGCCCGTGAGCGCCATCTCCAGCGTCCGGGGGATCGGGCTGGCCGTCAGGGTGAGGACGTCGACGCCCTCGGACATCGCCTTGATCGACTCCTTGTGGGTCACCCCGAACCGCTGCTCCTCGTCCACCACCAGGAGTCCGAGCTTGCTGAACGAGACGTCCTGTCCGAGCAGCCGGTGGGTCCCCACCACCACGTCGATCGAGCCGTCGGCCAGGCCGGCCAGCACCTCGGCGGCCTGGGCGTTGGTAAGGAACCGGCTGAGCAGGGCCACCTTCACCGGGAACGGCGCGAAGCGGTCGGCGAACGTCTGGGCGTGCTGACTGGCGAGGAGGGTCGTCGGCACCAGCACGGCCGTCTGGTAGCCGTCCTGGACGGCCTTGAACACCGCCCGGATCGCCACTTCCGTCTTGCCGAAGCCGACGTCGCCACAGACCAGGCGGTCCATTGGCTGGGCCCGCTCCATGTCAGCCTTGACGTCCTCGATGGCCGTCAGCTGGTCGGAGGTCTCGACGAACGGGAACGACGACTCGAGCTCGGCCTGCCAGGGTGTGTCGGGCCCGAACGCGTGCCCCGGCACCTCGAGGCGGCGGCGGTAGAGGGCGACGAGCTCCTCGGCGATCTCGTGGACCGCGGCCCGGGCCCTGGAGCGGGCCTTCTGCCACTCGGACCCGCCCAGGCGGTTGACCGAGGGCGAGTCGCCCCCCGCGTACGGCGTGAGCAGCTCGATCTGGTCGGTCGGCAGGTAGAGACGGTCGCCGCCCCTGTACTCCAGCAGCAGGTAGTCGCGGGTGGCGCCGCCCATGGTCCGGGTGACCATGCCGCCGTAGAGGGCGACGCCGTGCTGGCGATGGACGACGTAGCTGCCGGGAGCCAGGTCGTCGAAGAAGCCATCGACCGGGCGCGCCCGGGTCCGGGCCTGGCGGTGGGGGCGCATCCGGCCGGTCACGTCGGACTCGGCCAGCACGGCCACCCGGCTGCCGGGCAGCACGAAGCCGCGGTCGACGGCAGCCACCACAATGCGCGCCCCGGGCACCGACAGGTCGTCGTCCGGCCCGGCGACGGGTACCAGCAGCCCCTCCTCGGCCAGGAGTCCGCTCAGCCGCTCGGCGCCGCCCGCCGACGAGGTGCACAGGACGACCGAGTACCCGGTTTCGGTGAGCTGGCGCACCTGGGAGGCCATCCGGGTGCCGTCCCCGAGGATCGGCTCCCACCCCCGGCTCTCCACGAGCGGCGCTTCGGGTCCCTCGGCCGTGGGGACCAGGGAGACCACGGCAGCCGTGGTGTTCGCCAGGAGCCGGTCGAACCCCACGTGCAGGCGCGGGGCGTAGACCCCGTCGGGCAGGCCCCAGGTGTCGGCCAGCGCGTCGGCCAGGGCCGACTCCTCGTCGAGCAGCTCGGCGGCCCGGTCGCGCACCCGCCGGGGCTCGACGAGGACCACCAGGGCGTCGTCCCCGAGCAGGTCGCACAGGAGCTCCTCGCCCTCCACCAGCCAGGGCAGCCAGGACTCCATGCCGTCGAACTGCTGGCCGTCCGCGATGCGGTCCCACTGCTGGCGCCCCCAGGGCGCCGAGCCGACGAGCCCGGCAGCCCGCTCCCGCATGTCGGCGTCGGCCACCAGCTCCCGGCAGCCGTAGAGCTCGACCCGGTCGAGGTCGTCGGTGGAGCGCTGGTCGGCCACGTCGAACCGGGTGAGCCGGTCGACCTCGTCACCCCACAGGTCGATGCGTACCGGCTCGTCGGCGGTCGACGGGAACACGTCGACGATGCCACCGCGCACGGCCAGCTCGCCCCGGTGCTCGACGATCGACTCGCGGCGGTACCCGAGGGACACCAGTTCGGCCACCAGCTCCTCGACCACCACGCGGTCGCCCCTACCCACCACCACCGGTCGGGCCGCCGTGCGCCAGGGCCCGAGGCGCTGCAGCACCGCCTTCACGGGTGCCACCACGATCCCCGGGCCGGTGCCCGGCCCGGCGTCCGGGCCGCCCAGCTCCCACAGGAGTCGGAGGCGCTTCCCCATGGTGTGGACCTCGGGGCTGACCCGCTCGAAGGGGAGAGTCTCCCAGGCAGGGAAGACCTCCACCGGGTTCGCACCGTCGGGGCCGGCGCCGGCGAACACCTCGAGGTCGTGGGCGAGCTGCGAGGCGGCCGCACCGGTCGGGGTGACGACCAGCACGGGCCGTCGGGTCCCGAGACGCAGCAGCCCGGCAAGTACGAAGGCCTGGGCCGGCGTGGTGACCGCCAGGGTCGCGCCGCGCGCCCCCACCACACTGGTCATGGCGGGCTCGTCGCGGAGGAGTGCGGGTAGGGACCGGAGGCTCACCCGGTCAGGGTACCGGGGGTCGGCCGTGGGCCAGGAACGGGTGTCGTCCGGGTCGAACGCGGTGGTCGGCCCGTCGAGGTCGGACGGCACGGGCTGTCACCCGGCGGTGTTGATCCGGTTCATGGCCGTCTCGACGCCGGCGGTGGCGATCAGTTCGATGGCGTCGGCCGCCACCTCGGCGGCCACGGCCAGGACCTCGCGCTCGTCCTTGCCCGGCCGCTTCAGCACGTAGTCGGCCCCGGGCTGGCGCCCCGGCGGCTTGCCGATACCGATGCGGACGCGCAGGTAGTCGCCCGTGTGGAGGTGGGCGTGGATCGACTTCAGCCCGTTGTTGCCGGCCGTGCCGCCACCCACCTTGACCTTGACCCGGCCCGAGGGCAGGTCGAGCTCGTCGTGCACCACCACCAACCGGGTGGTCACGGTGGGCAGCCCCGTCGCCTCGTCGGTCCCGTCGAGCCCGGCACGTCGCACCAGGGGTGCGACCGCCTGCCCGGACTCGTTCATGTAGGTGAGCGGAACGGCACAGAGGACCCGGTGGTCGCCGATCCGGATCTGTCCGGCCCGGGCGTGGAGGCCCTTCTCCGCCGACAACGCGCCGTGGTGGCGCGCGACCAGCAGGGCGACGGCGTCGGCGCCGATGTTGTGGCGGGTGCCCTCGTACTCGGCGCCCGGGTTGCCGAGCCCCACGACCAGCAGGTCCATGGGGGTGCCCCGGCGTGCGCCACCCGCCCCCTCGCGGCGGCGGAGCAGGGCCTAGGCCTCGGTGCTCTCGGCGGCGGGGGCGGCCTCGTCGCCGGCTGCCTCCTCGGCGACCTCGGTCGCCGTCTGCACGCGGGGCGGGTTGCCGGCAACGACCGTGGCATCGAGGTCCGTCTCGAGCTCGACGCCTGGCGGGATCACGATGTCCGACACGTGCAGGGCGCCGCCGATGGTCAGCGACGAGATGTCGATGTCCACCGAGGGCGGGATCTCGGTCGGCTTGGCCTTGACGTGCAGGGTGAACAGCTGCTGGTCGACGATGCCGTCGCCGTGTCCGACCTCGACGGCCTCGCCCACCAGGTTGATGGTGACCTCGGCGCTGATGAGCTCGTCACGGTTGACGATCAGGAAGTCGACGTGGGTGACGGTGTTCCGCACCGGGTGGTGCTGGATGTCACGAGCCAGGGTCAGGAGGGCCTTGCCTTCGACGTCGAGCGACAGCAGCGTGTTCAGGCCGGCCTCGCCCGACATGGCGATCTGGAACTCGCGGGCGACGACCGCCACAGCGATCGGCTCGGTGCCGTGGCCGTACACCACACCGGGGATCTTGCCCTCGGCGCGCAGGCGACGGGTCGAACTCGACCCGATCTCGCGGCCGGTCTGGGCGGTGAGCGTGGCTTCGGACATGCGGGGACTCCTCGGGAGGTACGGAGACGGGCGCAGGGCTACCCCTACCGGTCGTGCCCGTGGCACGGTCCGGCAGCGACCGCTGCTGACGGCCCACCATGATAGACGCACCGGGAGGGCGGGGCCACACGCCCCCGCCCGGGGACCGCGGTGTCGTCGTCGGCCGGCCGGAACGCGCCCGCCCGACAGGTGCCTCAGGCCAGGTTTTCGCCGCCGAAGATCTCGGAGACGGAGGTGTCCTCGAACACGGCGTCGATGGCGTCGCTGATCAGCTTGGCCACTGACAGCACCTCGAGCTTGTCGAAGCGGCGGTCCTGGGGGATCGGCAGGGTGTTGGTCACCACGACCTTGGTCAGGGCCGAGTTCTTCAGGCGGTCGATGGCCGGGTCGGACAGGACGGCATGGGTGGCCATGCACCACACCTCGGTGGCGCCGCGGTCGGCCAGGAGGTCGGCGGCGGCGACGATGGTTCCGGCGGTGTCGATCATGTCGTCGATGAGCACGCACTGGCGACCCTCGACGTCACCGACCACGTGGAGTGCCTCGACCTGGTTGGCCACGCCTCGCAGTCGCCGCTTGTGGACCACGGCGAGGTCGGCGGTGAGGTGCTGGCTGAATCGCTCGGCCACCTTCACCCGGCCGGCGTCGGGCGCCACGACCACGAGGTCGTCGCTGAGGTGCTTGCGCAGGTAGTCGACCATCACCGGGGCCGCCGTCAGGTGGTCGAAGGGGATGTCGAAGAAGCCCTGGATCTGACCGGAGTGCAGGTCGACGCTGACGACCCGGTCGGCGCCGGCCACGGACAGCATGTCGGCGACGAGCTTGGCCGTGATCGGCTCCCTGCCCGTGGCCTTGCGGTCCTGGCGCGAGTAGCCGTAGTAGGGGCACACGGCGGTGATCCGCTTGGCCGACGCCCGCTTGGCGGCGTCGATCATGATCAGGTGCTCCATGAGCGAGTCGTTGACCGGGCCGCAGTGGGTCTGGACGATGAAGACGTCACTTCCCCGGATGGAGCTGTCGAAGCGGCAGTGGATCTCGCCGTTGGCGAACTCCCGCAGGTTGGCCTCACCCAGCTCGACGCCGAGCTGCGCGGCGATGTCCTGGGCCAGCTCGGGGTGGGAGCGGCCCGACACCAGGTCGAGACGTCGGCGTGGGGTGAATTCCATGCCGTGACGCTACCGCGACGGGGCGCCGGGGTCAGATGCCGCGGGACCGACCACGCCACCGGCCGGCACCTCGGTGCCCTCGGCCAGCACGGCGAACGGCCCGACCCGGGCGTCCGGGCCGATGACCGACCGCCGACAGACGCTGGCGGCGACGATCGCACCCTCGCCGACCACGGAGTCGACCAGCCGGGTGTCCGGGCCGATCTCGGCGTGCTCCCCCACGACGCACGCCCCCTGCAGGATCACCCCGGGCAGCAGGACGACGTCGGTGGCCAGCGTCACGTCGGTGTCGATGTAGGTGGTCTGGGGGTCCCACATCGTCACGCCGCGCCGCATCCAGCGCTCGTTGATCCGGTCGCGCAGCTCGGCCTCGGCCACCGCCAGCTGGGCCCGGTCGTTCACCCCGGCGACCTCCATGGTGTCCTCGACCACCATGGAGCCGACGCGGTGCCCGGCCTCGTAGAGGACCTCGACGACGTCGGTCAGGTAGTACTCGCCCTGCGCGTTGGCCGGGCTGAGCCGACGCAGCGACGGTGCCAGCACGCTCCGCTTGAAGCAGTACATCGACGTGTTGACCTCGCGGACCTCGAGCTCCTCGTCGGTGGCGTCGCCCTGCTCGACCACATGGGCCACTGCGTCGTCGCGTCCCCGGACGACCCGGCCGTACCCGGTGGGGTCGTCGAGCACCGCGGTCAGCAGGGTGGCGGCGTCGTCCTGGGCGCGGTGCGTCCGCACCAGCGCGGCCAGCGTGCCGGGGCGGAGCAGCGGGGTGTCACCGGGCAGCACGACCACGTCGCCGTCGTCGCCGTCGTCCTCCTCGGGCAGCCCGGTGAGGGCGACCGCCATGGCGTCACCTGTCCCCCGTTGCTGCGCCTGCTCGACGAACTCGATGGCGAGCCCGGGCGGGGCATGCTCGATGAGGGTCTTGGTGACCCACTCGGCCCGGTGGCCGACCACGACCACCACGCGGTCGATGGGCAATTCGGCCAAGGCGTCGAGTACGTGGAGGATCATCGGGCGTCCGCAGAGGCGGTGCAGCGGCTTCGGCCGGTCCGACCGCATGCGGGTGCCGTGACCGGCGGCCAGCACGACGGCGGACAACGGCCGGCCCGGCGGGTCCGAACGCGACGTCCCGACGCCGGCGGATTCCCACTCGTCGGGCGAGCCCTGTGGGTACGTGCGGATCACCATGCAGGCGCTCCAGATCGGTCGACGGCCACTGCGGTGCAGGTCTCGTCACGCGGCGCTGAGGTCATGGGCCTATTCTTCCCACGTCGGCCGCTTCGATGCGACACTCTGTCGACACACCTCCCCCACCAGGGGATCAACGAACCCCATGCCCGTACTCCCCACCGCCATCGACCCCGGCTCGGACACCTTCCGCGCCAACGAGTCCGCGCTGCTCGAGGGCGTCGAGCTCGTCAACGCCGAGCTCGCCGCCGCCCGGGCGGGAGGCGGCGAACGGTACGTGGCCCGCCACCGTGAGCGGGGCAAGCTCACGGCGCGCGAGCGGATCGAGCTGCTGCTCGACCGGGACGCACCCTTCCTCGAGCTCTGCCCGTTCGCTGCGTGGGGCACCCAGTACACGGTCGGCGCGTCGTCGGTGCTCGGCATCGGGGTCGTCGAGGGCGTCGAGGTCCTCATCAACGCCACCGATCCCACCGTCCGCGGCGGGGCCATGAACCCGTGGTCGTTCCGCAAGGGTGCCCGAGGGGCGGACATCGCCCTGGCCAACCGGCTCCCGACCGTGAGCCTCACCGAGTCCGGCGGGGCCGACCTGCCCGCCCAGGCCGAACTGTTCATTCCGGGGGGCCGGGCGTTCCGCGACATCACCCGCCACTCCGCCGCCGCCATCCCGACCGTCGCCGTGGTCTTCGGCAACGCCACCGCCGGCGGGGCCTACGTGCCCGGCATGAGCGACTACGTGGTCATGATCGAGCAGCGCTCCAAGGTGTTCCTGGGTGGGCCGCCGCTGGTCAAGATGGCCACCGGCGAGGAGTCGACCGACGAGGAGCTCGGTGGCGCCTCGATGCACGCCCGCGTCTCGGGGCTGGCCGACTACCTGGCGGTCGACGAGGTCGACGCCATCCGGCTGAGCCGCCAGATCGTGCGTCGGCTGCACTGGCGCAAGGAGGGGCCCGGACCGGCCGGCCCGGCTGACGACCCGGTGCACGACCCCGACGAGCTGCTGGGCATCGCCTCGGCCGACCCGAAGATGCCCTTCGACCCCCGCGAGGTGCTGGCCCGGGTGGTGGACGGCTCGCGCTTCGACGAGTTCAAGCCACTGTACGGGACGAGCCTCGTCACCGGATGGGCCTCGATCAACGGCTACCCGATCGGCGTACTGGCCAACCACCGCGGCGTGCTGTTCTCCGAGGAGGCCCACAAGGCCACCCAGTTCATCCAGCTGGCCAACCAGATCGACGTTCCGCTCCTCTTCCTCCAGAACACCACCGGCTTCATGGTGGGCAAGGAGTACGAGCAGGGGGGGATCATCAAGCACGGGGCGATGATGATCAACGCCGTCGCCAACTCCTCGGTCCCCCACCTGACCGTCAACATCGGCGCCTCCTACGGCGCAGGCAACTACGGCATGTGCGGTCGGGCCTACGACCCCCGGTTCCTCTTCGCGTGGCCGAACGCTCGCTCCGCGGTGATGGGCCCGGCCCAGCTGGCCGGCGTCCTGTCGATCGTCGGACGCCAGTCCGCCGCATCCAAGGGCGTCCCCTTCGACGAGGAGGCCGACGAGGCGATGCGCGCGCTCGTCGAGGCCCAGATCGAGTCGGAGTCGCTCCCCCTCCACCTGTCGTCCCGGCTGTACGACGACGGCATCATCGACCCCCGCGACACACGCACGGTGCTCGGCCTGTGCCTGTCGGTCATCGACAACCAGCCGACCACGGGCACCCGCGGCTACGGCGTGTTCCGGATGTGATCGGACGATGACCCCTCCCCCCGCCGACGGCACACCGAACGGGCCACCCGTGCGCCCGGTCACGCGCCTGCTGGTGGCGAACCGCGGAGAGATCGCAGTCCGCATCATGCGCTCCGCCCGCGCCATGGGCATCGCCACGGTGGCCGTCCACTCGGACGCCGACGCCGACAGCCCCCATGTCGCCGAGGCGGACCTCGCCGTCCGGCTGCCCGGGGTCGCACCCGCCGACACCTACCTCCGCCACGACCTCCTGCTCGACGCCGCCCGACGCACGGGCGCTGACGCCGTCCACCCCGGCTACGGCTTCCTGTCCGAGTCGGGCGCATTCGCCCGCGCCGTGACCGATGCCGGCCTGATCTGGGTGGGCCCGTCCGCCGACGCCATCGACGCCATGGGGTCGAAGATCGGCTCGAAGGACCTCATGCGGGCGGCGGGCGTGCCGACTCTGCCCTCCGTCACCGTCGACGGTGACGCACCTCCCGACCCGGACGACGTCGCCGCCCTCGGCTGGCCGCTCCTGGTCAAGGCCTCCGCCGGCGGCGGTGGCCGTGGCATGCGGATCGTCGAGGGACCCGAGGCACTGGCCGAGGCCCTGGCCGGTGCCCGGCGTGAGGCCCAGTCGGCGTTCGGCGACGGGACCGTCTTCCTGGAGCGCTATGTCACCTCCCCCCGCCACATCGAGGTCCAGGTCCTGGCCGATGCGCACGGCGCGACGGTCGCCCTGTTCGAGCGGGAGTGCAGCATCCAGCGCCGCCACCAGAAGATCATCGAGGAGGCGCCGTCACCGGTCGTCGGTCCGGCCCTGCGTGCCCGCCTGTCCGATGCCGCCGTGGCCGCGGCCCGTGCCGTCGGGTACGTCAATGCCGGCACCGTCGAGTTCGTACTCGACACCGGGGGCGCCGGGGGCCCGGGCGATGGCGAGCCCTTCTTCCTGGAGATGAACACCCGCCTGCAGGTGGAGCACCCGGTGACCGAGGAGGTGACCGGGCTCGACCTGGTCCGCCTGCAGCTCCTCGTGGCCGGCGGCTCGCCACTGCCCGACGAGGTCCACGAGGCGGTGGCCCGGGGCCCGGTCGGCCATGCGGTCGAGGCCCGCCTCTACGCCGAGGACCCGGCGGCCGGCTGGCTCCCCTCGACCGGTGACCTCCATCTGTTCGACGTGCCCCGTGATCGCCCGGGTGTGCGGATCGACGCCGGTGTGGTGTCGGGCGGCGTGGTCAGCCCCCACTACGACCCGATGCTGGCCAAGGTCGTCGTCCACGCCGCGACCCGTGCCGAAGCGGTGGCGTCACTGGCCGCCACCCTGGCCGACGCCCGGATCCACGGCGTCACCACCAATCGCGACCTGCTCGTCCGCACGCTGCGCCACGAGGCGTTCGGTCAGGGCGCCACCGATACCGGCTTCCTCGACCGCCATGGGCTCGACGTACTGGCAGCACCCCTGGCCGACACCGACGCGGTCGGTCGCCACGCCGCGGCAGCCGCCCTCTGCGGCCAGGCCGCTCGACGGGCCGGGGCCCCGGTGTTGGCGCCGCTGCCGTCCGGCTGGCGCAACAACACGGCGGACCACCAGTCCGTCAGCTTCGAGTCGGGCGATCGGACCGTGGCCGTCGACTACCGCTTCGGTCGCCGGCGCCGGGCGCTCGCATGGTTGGCCATCGACGGCCACGACCTCGACGCCGCCGTCCACGACCTCACCCCGCAGGGTGTGGCGCTGACGGTCGACGGCGTCACCCGTCGCTACGCTGTGCAACAGGTGGGACCCATCGCCTTCGTCGACGGTCCGGACGGGTCGTCGCGACTGGTCCAACAGGAGCGCCACCCGGTGGCGGCAGAGCAGGTGGCGGAGGGCTCGTTCCTGGCGCCCATGCCCGGCAGCGTGGTCCGGGTGGCGGTGGCGCCGGGCGACCGCGTGGAAGCCGGGCACGTGCTGGTGGTGATGGAGGCGATGAAGATGGAGCACGCAGTGACCGCAGGGGGACCCGGCACCGTGGCGGAGGTGGCCGTGGCGGAGGGCGACCAGGTCGAGACCGGCCGCATCCTGGTCGTCGTCGAGGCCGACGACGCGGCCGACGACGGGGAGGCCCCGGCATGAGTGAGCCGCTACGCATCGCCAACTGCTCCGGCTTCTACGGCGACAGGCTCTCCGCCGCACGCGAGATGGTCGAGGGTGGACCGATCGACGTCCTGACCGGCGACTGGCTGGCCGAGCTCACCATGCTGATCCTCTGGAAGGGGATGCAGCGCGATGCCTCGCGGGGCTGGGCCCACACCTTCCTCACCCAGATGGAGGAGGTGCTCGGCACCTGCGTCGACCGTGGCATCAAGGTGGTGACCAACGCCGGGGGCCTCAACCCCGCCGGCCTGGCCGATCAGGTGGGCCAGTTGGCCGACCGGCTCGGGCTGTCGGTGGCCGTCGCCCACATCGAGGGGGACGACCTGCTGCCGCGCCTGGGCGAGCTGCGCGACGAGGGCCACCCGATGGCCCACCTCGATACCGGCCAGCTGCTCGAGCAGGCCCGGGGCACCGTGGTGTCGGCCAACGCCTACCTCGGTGCCTGGCCGATCGTGGACGCGCTGGCGTCCGGCGCCGACGTGGTGGTGTGCCCCCGCGTCACCGACGCCTCGCTGGTCGTCGGCCCGGCCGCCTGGCACCACGGCTGGAGTGAGACGGACTGGGATGCGCTGGCCGGCGCGGTGGTGGCCGGACACGTCATCGAGTGCGGGCCCCAGGCGACGGGCGGCAACTACGCCTTCTTCACCGAGGTCCCCGGCCTCGAACACCCCGGCTTCCCCATCGCCGAGGTGGCCGACGACGGGTCGTCGATCATCACCAAGCACCCCGGGACGGGCGGCGCGGTGACCGTCGGCACCGTCACCGCGCAGCTCCTCTACGAGATCGCCGGCCACCACTACCCGAACACGGACGTGGTGGCGCGCTTCGACATCATCGAGGTCGCCGAGGTCGGGACCGACCGGGTCCGCCTGTCCGGCACCCGTGGTCTGCCCGCCCCACGGGACGTCAAGGTGTGCTGCAACCTTCTGGGTGGCTGGCGCAACTCGATGACCTTCGTCCTGACCGGACTCGACATCGAGGCCAAGGCCGACCTGACGGTGCGGTCGCTGTCGGACGCCCTCGGGGGGACCGGCCAGTTCGCCGAGTTCGACGCGCGCCTCATCCGCTCCGACAAGCCCGACGCACCGACCAACGTCGAGGCCACCGCCCAGCTCCGGGTGACGGTCAAGGACGACGACGCCGACCGGGTGGGGCGACGCTTCTCCGGGGCCGCCACCGAGCTGGCCCTGGCCGGCTACCCCGGCCTCCACCTGACCGCCCCGCCCGGGGCGGCCACCGCCTACGGCGTCTACTGGCCCGCGCTGGTACCGGCCGACCTCGTCGTGCCGACCGTGGTGCGCCCGGACGGCACCCGTGTCGACGTGCCCCACCACATCCACCGGGCCCCCGACGGTCCGGCCGTGATCGACGGGGCAGACGCGTCGCTCGCACCCGGGGTGACGGTCGCGCCCGACACGGCCGAGCCGGTGCCGGCTCCCGCCCGGACCCCGGCGGCCGGTGCGACCGTGCGACTCCCGCTCGGGACGATCATCGGCGCCCGGTCGGGCGACAAGGGCGGCAATGCCAACGTCGGCCTGTGGGCCAGGTCGGACGAGGCGTGGGTGTGGCTCGACGCTGAACTGACCCTGGACCGGTTCCGCGAGCTCCTGCCCGAGGCCGGCGACCTCGTTGTCCAGCGCCACGCCTTCCCCAACCTGCGCGCCCTGAATTTCGTGGTCGTGGGCCTGTTGGGCGAAGGTGTGGCCTCCTCGACCCGCCCCGATCCCCAGGCCAAGGGACTGGGCGAGTACCTGCGGAGCCGATCGGTCGACCTGCCGGCCCACCTGGTGCCCCACTCGTCGTAATCTGTGCGTCGGGTGGTCGGGCCACCCGCCGCACCTACATCTGGAGGCAGCCATGGACTTCACCCAGTCGGACGAGCTCACCATGCTCCGCGAGGCCGTCTCCTCGATCGCCGCGAAGTTCGGACACAGCTACTACGTCGAGAAGGCCCACGCCGACGAGCGCACCGACGAGCTGTGGAACGCCGTCGCGGAGCAGGGCTTCCTCGGCGTCAACGTGCCGGAGGAGTACGGCGGCGGCGGGGGCGGCATCACCGAGCTCGCCGCGGTGGCCGAGGAGCTCGCGGCCCAGGGCTGCCCGCTGCTCGTCATCGTCGTGTCGCCGGCCATCTGCGCCACCATCATCGCCAAGTTCGGGACCGAGGCCCAGAAGCAGCGGTGGCTGCCGCGCTTCGCCACCGGCGAGCTCAAGATGGCATTCGCCATCACCGAGCCGGACGCCGGGTCGAACTCGCACAACCTCGCCCTGACGGCCACCAAGGACGGCGACGTCTACCGTCTCAACGGGCAGAAGTACTACATCTCCGGCGTCGACGAGTGCGAAGCGATCCTCGTGGTCACCAAGTCGGGCGTCGACCCGGACACCGGGCGCGGCCGCCTGTCCCTCTTCGTCGTCGACACCGACACGCCCGGACTCGACAAGCAGGTGCTGCCCGTCGAGATCACCGCACCGGAGAAGCAGTTCACCCTGTTCTTCGACAACGTGCAGGTGGAGGCCGACCGGCTCATCGGCGAGGAGGGCGAGGGCCTGCGTCAGGTGTTCTACGGGCTCAACCCCGAGCGGATCCTGTCCGCCGCCACGGCCAGCGGCATCGGCCGCTACGCGCTCGACCGTGCCGCCGAGTACGCCACCACCCGCGAGGTGTGGGGCACGCCGATCGCGCGCCACCAGGGCATCGCCCACCCGCTGGCCAAGTCCAAGATCGAGGTGGAGCTGGCCCGGGTCATGACCGACAAGGCCGCGTGGTACTGCGACAACGACGGCGACTCGCCGCTGGCGGGCGAGACCGCCAACATGGCGAAGTACGCCGCAGCCGAGGCGACGTTGGCCGCGCTCGACCAGTCGATCCAGACCCACGGTGGCAACGGCATGTCGAGCGAGTACGGGATCGCGGACCTGTGGGGAATGGCGCGACTGCTGCGCATCGCACCGGTCAGCCGCGAGATGATCCTCAACTACGTCGCCCAGCACTCCCTCGGACTGCCCCGCTCGTACTGAGCACGAGCCGCACGCTGATCACGAGCAGCGCGGCGCTCGCGTGACGACGACCGTGCGGTACGGCGACCGCCCGTACGCACAACCCTCAACCACTGCGTGAGGCTTTCCCGGCGCGCCCGATGACGGGTCGTCGCGCTCCGAATTCGTCTTCGACTGACGACGAACTCGACGTTTCGGGACCGTCAGTCCACCGCTCTGACGCGCCGTCGTAGGGGCCGTTCGGCATCCATCGCGGCCCGCGCGCGGGTGCTGCAACGAGCTTGCTACCGAACTGCACCGGAGCACCCCCGGTTGACGACCCCCTCAAGTCCTGACGGTGCCGGGACGATAGGTGCGTAGGTGGAATTACGCCTAGGCCCGGGGTGTTCCCGCCCTTACTCTGCCGAAAGAGCACCATGCACCGAACGACAGGTCACCACCGCAGTCCGGCCGAGAGCCGGAGTGACGGGCTGGGTACAGCCCGAGTGACGCGCCGCGCCCTGATGGCGACGCGCCGTGGCGGCGACGACGGTGTGACCCTCATCGAGGTCCTGGTCGCCGGCGTCGTGCTGCTGATCGTGATGATCCCGATGGGCATCCTGTTGACCAACGTGTCCCAGGCCGCAGCGCAGGCCCGCCAGCACCAGGCCGCCCAGCAGCTCGCCGACTCCTGGATCCAGGTCCTGTCGAACTCGGGTCTCGGGCCCCCGATCTCCGGCGGTGCGATCCTCACCAACCAGCCCACGCTCCTGACCAGCGCATACACGACGCAGGTGGGCACGCCCGCTCTTGCCGATGCAAACGGCCTGACGCAGAGCGAGGGTACGACCTTCAAGTCCACGGTCGACTACACGGAGAACCTCGTCAACGGGGTCGGCCAGTCCGACCTCTGCTCGGCCGGTACACCTCCCAGTCCGACGCATCCCGGCGTCATCCAGCTGCAGGTGACCGTCACGTGGGGCCACAGCTTCTCCAGCTCGCTCTCCGAGGTCACCGACATCGACTACCCGACGCCGGGCGTCCAGACCCAGGGCTTCGTCGCCATCACCATGTCGAACGTCCACGAGGACGACGTGCTCAGCAACTCGTACATCAAGCGGCTCGAAACCGTACCCGTCACACTCACCCAGACGTCGAGCTCACCCACCCTGCAACAGCCGCCCAACCTCTCCCCCAATCCGTACGTGCTCTACCCAGACCTCAACGGGTGCATCTTCGCCCAGGTGCCGGTGGGTCAGTACACCGTGTCGGCCGGACAGCCCGGGACGGTCTATCCCGGCTACACGGACACCCCCGTGCTCCCGAACTACTCCGGACCGCCGATCCAACCCGCATTCGTGAGCACCTCCAATCTGGCCACCGATACCCAGAGTGGCGAGCCGGTGACCGTCACGGCCATGACGGTCGTGCAGCTGGGCGGATTCGACGAGGGGATCAACGCCAACCTCACCTTCGCGGGCGCCTCCGCCGTCGACTCCGGCGTCGAGTGCCCCGGCGCCGCCAGCCTCACCTGCGTGACGACCGGAGACGGTTCCACCGGGGCGTCTGCGGCGTGGGGCGGGGCGAGCTCGTCCTGGACGTCGACCTCGCTGTCGAACGGGACGCACATCAACCAGGTCGACTGCACCAACGCCACCCCCGCCAAGTGCGTCGCCGTCGGCTACGTCGGTGGCAACGGCCTGGTCTACAGCACGACGTCCGATCTCGGCACCACCACCACCGACGCCACACCCGGCACCGTCACGGACATCACGCAGGTCAACTGCCCCTCCTCTCAGGGCTGCTACGCCATCGGCACCACGGCGGGAGGCCCGGCACTACTCGCCGGAAGAGTCGGATCGGGCAGCGACATCTGGTCGGTCGTGACTCCTGCGATCCCCTTCACGGCGATCAACTCGATCGCCTGCCCCACCACGACGACCTGCGAGCTGAGCTACGCCACTGCTTCGGGCGCCGGGGTCCTCCGCCTCGACGGCGATCCGGCCACCCTCGCCGGCAACTCCGGATGGACGCCGACCGTCACGGTCGACAGCCTGCCGACCGGCAACATCGTGCAGTCGGTGGCCACCATCACCTGCCCGTCGTCGACCGAGTGCCTGGCCACCGCGAGCACCATCGCCAACAGCACTGCGAATAACACCATCGTCGAGGGGACCATTGCTGCGACCGGGCCGAGCTCGTGGGCGCCCGAGGCGACCTTCCCGACCGACGCCACCGCAGTGACCGGAATCTCCTGCGTCGGCACCAACTGCGTAGCCATCGGCAATGCCTCACCCAATTCCGTCGGCACCGCCGCCGTCTGGACCGGCGACCTGACCTCCACCCCCGACAACTGGGTCCAGTCGAACGGCATCCCGGCATCGGTCGCCAACGTGAGCACCGTCTCCTGTGGACAGCCGGCATCGGGTGACTCGGCCGACTGCGTCATCTCGGCGGAGTCGGCCAGCGGAGCCGGATCGGGTCAGCTCCTCGTCGGTTCACTTACGGGTGGGAGTGTTGGGAGCTGGGCGTGGAACTACGCCGTTTCTCCTGCCGGAACCAACGTCGAGTACTACCTCGGCGTGGCGTGTGAGAACCCGCCATCGGCCAGCACATCCACGTGCGCGGCCGTGGGTGCGACCACGTCCGGACCGGTCGTCCTCGCATCGGGCACCGGACCGAAGGGCTCGTGGTCCGTCGAGACCCCGACGACGATCACCGGGGCGACCGTCAGCGGTATCCCGGTCCAGGTCGCACAGTGGTCGACGGCGGCGTGGACGCCCGTAGCGACGCAGACGTCGGGCGGCGCGACCTCGCTGTCACAGGTGCTCTATCCGCAACCGAACGGGTACTCGGTCTCGGCAGGCAATTGCTCCACAGAAGCGCAACCATCCGCGTCGGCGCTCACGGCGCTGCCCGGAGGAACAGCTTCCGCGACCATCCCCCTCGGGTTGCTGCCCCTCAAGCTCAACCTCCCTGGCGGTGCTCCCGACGTGGGCGCGACGTTGACGCTGACCGCTCCCGCCTGCCTCAGCCCTTATGAACCGCAGCTCACGTACAACATGCCGGTCAGCGACGCGACGGGCGTGACCATGAACTCGGTCCCGTACGGGACCTACACGATTTCGGTCACCGGCGGTGGGACGGCGGTCACGCCGACGAACCTCACACTGATCGTCGGCCAGAACACCGTGAAGGTGGTTGACAGCATCAACGCAAGTAACAACACCACGACCTACCTTCCGGGCCTCGTCCAGGTGACGCTGTGATCACCGCATTCCGAAAGCGTGAGCGGAACGACGAGGGCATGACGATGGTCGAGTTGCTCATCACCTCCGCCGTCCTCGTGGTTCTCCTCGGCATGGTGCTCATGTCGATGAACCTCATCGACTCGCTCGACTCGAGCGTGACCGCCCAGTACCAGGAGTTCGACCAGGTGATCCCGGCACTCGCACCTCTGCGGACACTCGTCGCCGCCGAGGTGGAGCCCGCACCGACCAACGCCGGCGTGCCGTTGCCGGCTACTCCGGACCCCAATGGAGCGCAGGCGCCGGCGCCGGGGTTCCAGTCCATCGGCAACTTCTCCGCCACATGGACCACCAACGTGGGGACCAACTACGACAACGTCGTCGGGGCGAGCAATTGCCCCGTCCTGTGCACGGCGGGGCCGGCCCAGGTGGTGGCCGGGGAGTACGACTCCAACGACAACCCGGTCGACTCGACGCCCACAGGGATCAACAACTCCACGTGCTCCACCACGAGTTCCTGCAGCTTTCAGGTGCGTCTGTACCTGCCCACGATGAGCCAATCGTCGCCCGGCACCTCTACTTGCCCGGTCCCGATCAACGGGACACCGAACGGGACGTGCCAGTACTCGAGCACCTACCGAATGATCTCCAACATCCAGGACGTGGTCAACAATCCGTCCTCGGTCGACGGATCCGGAAACCCCCTGCACCCGATCTTCACCTACACCCTGGCTGACGCCACATCCGATGCCACGCTCGAGTTGACCCCGGCGATGGTGAACCAGCCCAACTCCGTGATCTCCGGTTCACAGCAGCTGAACACCTGCACCGGCAGCACCGGCCTGCTGTGCCCCCTGGACGACATCCAGAGCATCGCGATCCACCTCGTCGTCTCCAAGGCCGGCGCCGGCACCAACGGTGCGGTCGTGAACCAGATCATCGAGTACCGCCAGCCGCTCAGCGCCATCGCCGGCTGCTACGCGTACCAGTACTCCTCCCAGTGCGATCCCTACGAGGACTAGGCGAATGATGACCGCGATGTCAGTACTGAGGAAGTACAGCCGGAAGGCAACGGTAACCAGGGCCATGCAGCGTCGCGGCGTCGGGTACTCCGACCTCGGTCAGACGGCGATCGTCGCCGTCCTGGCCCTCGTCCTGATCATCGGTGTGATCGGGGGGACGCTCGTCCTCACCGTCGTCCAGTCGACTCCTCTCCAGCAGACCGCATCCCTCGCCGACTACTCCAACCAGGCAGTCACGGCCGGCGAGAACGCCTACGTCACGGCGGTCAACGCCAACCCGGGCCTCGCCTACTGCAGCACCCAAACCGTCGGCACGGGCAAGTGCCTTGGCATCAACTACGGCGAGTGGACGCCCATCACCGGCACTGCCTCGACCGACACCGGTGCGGAGTACTACACGTACGGCAACCCGCAGCCGACGTTCGACCCGACGACGCACGAGCTCACCAACTTGGCGGTCGAGGTGGTCGGCGCGGCCAAGGACCCCCAGAGCTCCACCGGCTACATCTTCGCCCACAAGGTCCTCAACCTCGCGCCGAAGAACGGCTTCCTCTCCCACGTCTGGTGGTCCAACTATGAGTCCTACAGCCCGAACGGCGACTACTCGACCTGTGGCTACAACTGGAGTTCGGGCATCAACTACGACATCGACGGCAGCAATGCGAGCTGCAGCTCCCAGGTCTACTTCGGCCCCAACGACTACCTCTTCGGTCCGACGTTCACCAACGACTCCGTCTTCGTGAGTGGTGACGGGACGCAGGCGGGCTCGCCCTCGTTCGGCAATCCGAACGTCACTCCGCAGGTCGCGTCCTCAGTCGAGACCGCCGATCCGAATTGTCAGTTCGTCGACGACAACAACAGAGGCACCCAGAGCACGGACGGCATGAACAGTAACGGCACGGCCGCTGGCTACTCCACCTGCGCCAACGCCTCCAAGGAGGTCTACCTCTTTGA
Source organism: Acidimicrobiaceae bacterium (assembly GCA_003164095.1). Lineage (GTDB taxonomy): Bacteria > Actinomycetota > Acidimicrobiia > Acidimicrobiales > RAAP-2 > Bog-756. Next base: position 109,917 of record PLRX01000128.1, read on the forward strand.
CCAGGCGAACAGCACGTACGGCAATCCGGTGGAGGCGCCGCCGTCCACCGACTCCCAGCTCGGGACCATCGCCAGCTACAACGGCTGCCTGTACTCCGGCCCGACACAGATCACCTTGAGCACCGATACATCGGGGGTCGGGCAGATGACGGTGGTCAGCCCCGACACCCCAGAGTCAGTCGTCAACGGCAACACACTCGACACCAACAACATCCTCACCAATACGAACAACTGCCCGAACAACGGCACCGCGCCGCTGCCTCTTAACGGTGTCGTCTTCGTCCAGAACGCCACCGCCGGCCAGGCCGTCACCGGAGCCAACCCGTTCGACGACTACGTGACCAACTCGGCCACCAACCTGACGTCCTCCCCGGCGGCCCCGACGCCCAGCAACTCCGTGACGCTGACCGCCACCGTCACCTCCGCGGTCCAGCAGATCAGCAGCGGTGCCACCGTCGCCTTCAGCCAGACGACGAGCACCACGAGCTATTACCACACGACGACTTCGTCCGCCGTCATACCGGCCTGCTCGGCGGTCTCCAACTGGTCGGCCCCCGTGGCTGTCGGAAGCAATTGGCAGTCGACCGCGACCTGCACGACGACCGAGGCCAGCAACGGCACGGGTGCCTTCTCCGCCGCTTACAGCGGCGGCACCTACGTGTCGGCGTCCCAGGGCAACCTCGGGCAGACCAACTCCTACTCCTCGACCGTCTCCTACGCCGCCAACTCGCAGACCACCGCCGGCGGCTGCACGGCCTGCTACTACGGCGAGACCGGCACACCGGACAGCGAGGGCGATGCCTTCGTCAACGGGAACCTCTCCGGCCAGCTCACCATCGGCACGGCCAATGACGTCATCGTCGACGGCAACATCACCTACGAGGACTGCTCGGGACAGTGGGTCACCGGTCAGAGTGGCTCCAGTGCCCAGTCCGAAGGACTCTGCCCCTACGTCCCCGGTGGCACCAACGACTCCCTCGGCCTCATCGCCAATGAATACGTCGAGGTCAACCATCCGGTGACCTCGGGGAACTACGGCTCCGTACTTCCTGCATGCGCCGGGACCCCGGGCGCCCTCTGCGACCCCTCGGCCGGGACCGGCAACGTCTCGACCGGGACCGGTGGCATCACCATCGATGCCGCGATCCTCGCGCTCACCCAGTCGTTCGTGGTCAACAACTACGGCACAGGTGGGGACGAAGGGCCCCTGTACGTGTACGGCTCGATCCAGCAGTTCGCCCGTGGTCCAGTGGGCACGTTCAGTGGGAACACGACGGCATCGGGCTACGTCAAGCACTACACGTGGGACCCGCTCCTCGATTTCCTGGCGCCTCCGAGCTACCTGGTGCCCACGACGCCATCGTGGGTCCTGACCTCCGTCACCGCCGACTCCAGCGCGGTGCCGACGACGTTCTGCCCGACCCTCCTGCCCGTCTACGGCTCCACGCAGTCGATCTCGCAGTACTGCGCCACGAACCCAGGCGCGCTCCCGGGCTACCCGAGCGTCACCGCTCCCGCGCCGCCGACGTCCGTGACCGCTACGGCGGGCATCGGGGGGTTCGCGACGGTCAGCTGGGTCGATCCCGCCAACCATGGATCGCCGATCATCCGGTACAACGTGAGCCCGATGCCGTCGTGCGGGACGTGCACTGGCACGACGGTCACCGGTGCCACGGCCACGTCGGCGAGCATCGGCGGCCTCACCCCGGGGGTGAGCTATGTCTTCACGGTGACCGCCACCAATGGCAGCGGTACGAGCGACCCGTCATTGCCGTCCCCGTCGACGGCGACACCTGCCGTCCCCTATGCCCCGACCCAGGTGACCGCAGCCGGCAACGCCAACGACACGGTCACCGTCGGCTGGACCGACCCGGCATCACCCGGCTACCCGATCACCAAGTACACAGTCACACCGTCGCCGGCGTGCGGCAGCTGCACGGGCCTGGTCGTGACCAGTGCCACCGCTACCTCGACCACCATCTCCGGACTCAGCGTCGGTGGCACGTACACCTTCACCGTCACCGCCACGAACGCGGTTGGGACCGGCCCGTTGTCCCTGCCGTCCAACTCGGTGGTGGTGCCGACCACGCCGGGCGCACCTACCGGGGTGACCGCCACGTCGTTCGCCAACGGACAGTCCGTGGTTTCTTGGACCCCACCCGGCTCGAACGGCGGTCTGCCGATCACCGGGTACAGAGTGACCTCTTCGTCAGGTATGACCTGCACGACCACCGGTAACACTTCGTGCACGGTGACCGGGCTCACCAACGGGATGTCGTATACCTTCACCGTGACGGCCACCAACGCCATCGGGACGGGTCCTGCTTCCGCTGCATCGGCCCCCGCCACGCCGGCGGCCTTGCCCGGCACCCCGACCATCGGCAGTGCCACGGCCAGCAACGGGTCGGCCATGGTGACGTTCAGCGCACCGGCAGCCAATGGTGGCGCCCCGGTTACCTCCTACACGGTGACCGCCACCGACACCACGACCACGGCCAACGGTGGCCAGACATCGACGGGGTCGGCCAGCCCCATCACCGTGACCGGGCTGACCAACGGGGACAGCTACACCTTCAAGGTCGCTGCGACCAACGGCGCCGGCACCGGCCCGTCGTCGGCTTCGTCGAACTCGGTCACCCCGATCGGCCCACCAGTGGCCCCGACCAACGTTGCCGCCACGTCGAACGCCAACACACAGTCGGTCGTCACGTGGGCGGCATCCGCGTCGACCGGCGGCTCGACAATCACCCACTACACCGTCACCTCGAATGGCGGTCAGACATGCACCACGGCCAACGGCACGACGACGACGTGCACCGTGACCGGTCTCACCAACGGGACCTCCTACACCTTCACCGTGACCGCCACGAACGCGGTCGGCACCAGCGCGGCCTCGGCTCCGTCGGCGCCAGCTATCCCGGCCACCGCCCCCGGGCCGCCCACCGGCGTCACCGCAGTGGGCGGGTACACCCAGGGCACCGTCTCCTGGACCGCGCCTGCCTCCAACGGCGGCGCTGCCATCACCGGGTACACCGTCATGTCGAGCCCAGGTGCCAAGACCTGCACCACCAGCACCACGTCCTGCATCGTGACCGGACTGACCGACTTGACCAGCTACACCTTCACCGTGGTCGCCATCAACTCGGCGGGCACCAGTGCCTCCTCTGTGGCCTCCAATGCCGTCGTTCCGACGACCACCGTTCCCAATCCGCCCACAAATGTGACCGCCACGTCCTACGCCAACACACAGTCGGTCGTGAGCTGGACGGCACCTGCGTACACCGGTGGCGCCACGATCAACCAGTACATAGTCACTTCTAGTCCGGGTGCGAAGACCTGTACCACCGCCGCTACTTCGTGCACGGTAACCGGGCTCACCAACGGTGTTGCCTACACCTTCACGGTCACAGCAGCACACACGACCACGGCACCGACCGGGCCGTCTGCACCATCTGTTGCCTCAGCCTCTGCCACCCCGTCGACGGTGCCCCAGGCCCCCACTATCGGCTCGGCCAGCTACACCGCGGGCATCGCCTACGGCGCCAATCCGCAGGTGGCCGTCACGTGGACCGACCCCGCCAACAGCGGCGGCTCCGCCATCACCGGCTACACCGTGACCTCCAGCCCCGCGGGCGGGACCTGCACCGTCGCCGGTGCCACGGCCACTGCCTGCACGATCACCAGCGGTCTGACCGCCGGCACGGCGTACACCTTCTCGGTCGTGGCCACCAATGGCTCCGGCACCAGCGCGGCCTCTGCCGCATCGGCCGCCATCGTCCCGGCGACGGTGCCCGGCACCCCGACGGCCGTCACGGCCACCTCCAACGTCAGCGGTCAGTCGGTGGTGTCCTGGACCGCACCGGCATCGAATGGCGGACTGGCCATCACGGGGTACACCGTCACGTCGAGCGTCGGTCAGACCTGCACCACCACGGGCGCGACCACCTGCACGGTCACGGGCCTGACCAACGGCACGGCTTACACGTTCACGGTGACGGCCACCAGCCCCGCCGGCACCGGCGCCGCCTCGGCGGCCTCGAACCCGGCGACGCCCGGCGGGCCCCCGCAACCTCCGACCGGCGTCACGGCCACGACGGGGCAGAACGTTTCCTCGACGGTGTCATGGACCGCACCTACCGACAATGGCGGCTCGGTCATCACCGGCTACACCGTCACCGCCAGCCCGGGCACAAGGACGTGCACCACCACAGGTGCCACCAGCTGCACCGTGACGGGCCTGACCAACGGCACCACGTACACATTCACAGTCACCGCCACCAACGCTGTCGGGACCAGCGCCGCCTCCGCCCCGTCGAACGCCATCACCCCGGCGAGCACGCCCGGTGCACCGACCGACGTCACCGCGACCAACGTGCCCGGTACTCCGTTCACCTCGACACCCCAGGTCATGGTCTCCTGGACAGCTCCGGTCGTGACCGGAGGCTCGGCCATCACGAGCTACACCGTGACGTCCAGCGGTGGTCACCCCTGTACGACCGGCAACGGGAACACGACCACGTGCACCTTCCTCGGTCTGACCGCCGGCACGAACTACACCTTCACCGTGATGGCCACCAACGTCGTTGGCACCGGACCGGCCTCTGCCCCGGTGAGCGCGACCGCGTCGACCGTCCCGGGCGCCCCGACCGGGGTGACGGCGACGTCGTTCGCCAACGCCCAGTCGGTGGTCACCTGGACGGCACCGGCCAGCAACGGCGGCTCATCCATCACCGGCTACACCGTGACCTCGAGCGGCGGTCAGACCTGCACCTCGACGTCGACGGCCCCGGCCACACCGGCCACGACCTGCACCGTGACGGGTCTCACCAACGGCACCGCCTACACCTTCACGGTGACGGCCACCAACGTGAACGGGACCGGGCCGGCCTCGGCCGCCTCGGCATCGGCCACACCGGCCACCACGCCGGGCGCCCCGACCGGGGTGGCGGGCACGTCCAACGCCAACGCCCAGTCGGTGGTCACCTGGACGGCACCGGCCAGCAACGGCGGCTCGTCCATCACCGGCTACACCGTGACCTCGAGCGGCGGCCAGACCTGCTCCTCGACATCGACGGCCCCGGCCACACCGGCCACGACCTGCACCGTGACGGGCCTCACCAACGGCACCGCCTACACCTTCACGGTGACGGCCACCAACGCCGCAGGCACGAGCTCGGCGTCGGCCGCCTCAGGCACGGCCACACCGGCCACCACGCCGGGCGCCCCGACCGGGGTGGCGGCGACGTCGTTCGCCAACGCCCAGTCGGTGGTCACCTGGACGGCACCGTCCACCGGCGGTGCGGTGATCACCGGCTACACCGTGACCTCGAGCGGCGGCCAGACCTGCACCTCGACGTCGACGGCCCCGGCCACACCGGCCACGACCTGCACCGTGACGGGTCTCACCAACGGCACCGCCTACACCTTCACGGTGACGGCCACCAACGTGGTCGGCACCGGCTCGGCGTCGGCCGCCTCGGCATCGGCCACACCGGCAACCGTTCCCGGAGCACCGACCACACCGACCGCAGCGGCCGCCGACCAATCGGCCGTCGTCTCCTGGACGGCACCCGCCTCGAACGGCGGCGCTGCCATCAGCACCTACACGGTCACGTCGACCCCGGGCAGCTTCACCTGCTCGTCCGCTACGTCCCCGTGCACGGTCACCGGCCTGACGGCAAACACGTCGTACACGTTCACGGTGAAGGCGACCAACGCCGCCGGCACCGGCGCTGCTTCGGTTGCGACCACTGGGGTCACCCCGACGCCGACGCCGACGCTGGTCGAGCAGGTCTCCACGGCCGGCACCTCGAGCGGGACGGGCAACACGCTGACGACCGCCGCACTGGGCAGCAACACCACGGTGGGCGACGTCATGATCGCCACTATCGGTACCGACTACACGGGCTCTGCAACAGTCACCGGACTCTCTGGGGGCGGCGTCTCCACCTGGACCAAGGTCTACGCCAAGACGGGCACCGGCGGAGGCACCGGCGACATCGAGGTCTGGTATGGCTACGTCACCTCCGCTGCGACAACCGGGGTCAAGGCCACCACCAGCTCGTCGAGCTTGGTCATCCGGCTCCTCAACGCTTCGGAATGGTCGGGTCTGGCTGCTTCGAGTCCAGTGGACACCAGCGCTACCGGCACCGGCTCGTCCCTGAGCTTCACGGCCGGCCCGATCACCACCACGCAGGCCGGCGACCTGGTGATCAGCGACGCATGGACGGCCAACACGTCGGGCACGTCGGTGCAGAACTCGACCACCTCCGGCTACACGGCCCTCAGCCAGACGGCGATCACCACCAAGTACCAGGGCTGGGCCGCCTACCAGGTCGTTGGTGCCACCGGTGGGTACTCGGCCGGATGGACCGAGGCTGGCTCGACTGCCGCCAACTACGCCACCGGTATCGTGGCCTTCAAGGCCTGACCCTCTGGCTCCGCAACGCCCCTCACAGCACCCCCTCGCCGCAGTGGTCCGGCCGGTTACGACCGGCCGGACCCTCGGTCGGGGACCCCGCAACGGACCGCTAGCCTTGTACGACCATGCCTACCCAGACCCGTGACGACATCCGCAACGTGGCCATCGTGGCCCACGTCGACCACGGGAAGACCACCCTGGTGGACGCCATGCTGTGGCAGTCGGGGGCGTTCCGGGACAATCAGGCCGTCAACGAGCGGGTCATGGACTCCGGTGACCTGGAGCGCGAAAAGGGCATCACCATCCTCGCCAAGAACACCGCCGTGCTCCACGGCGGGGTCAAGATCAACATCATCGACACCCCCGGCCACGCCGACTTCGGTGGCGAGGTCGAGCGTGGCCTGACCATGGTCGACGGCGTGCTCCTCCTGGTCGATGCCTCGGAGGGTCCCCTCCCCCAGACCCGGTTCGTGCTCCGCAAGGCCCTCCAGGCCCGCCTGCCGGTCGTCCTGGTGGTCAACAAGGTAGACCGTCCCGACGCCCGCATCGCCGAGGTCGTGCACGAGGTCGAGGAGCTGTTCCTGGACCTCGACGCCGACGAGGACCAGATCGACTTCCCGATCCTGTACGCCTGCGCCCGGGCCGGCTGGGCAGCGACCGAGCAGGGCGTCGAGGGCACCGATCTCGAGCCCCTGTTCCAGGCCATCCTGGACCGCATCCCGGCCCCCCACTACGAGGAGGGCGCACCGCTCCAGGCCATCGTGTCCAATCTCGACGCCTCCCCGTACCTGGGCCGACTGGCCGTGTGCCGCGTCCACAACGGGACGCTGAAGAAGGGCGCCACGGTGGCGTGGTGCAAGCTCGACGGCACCATCGAGCGGACCAAGATCACCGACCTGTTCATCACGGACGCCCTCGACCGCGTCGAGTGCGAGGAGGCGGGTCCGGGCGAGATCGCGGCCGTGGCCGGCATGGCCGAGATCACCATCGGCGAGACGCTCGCCGATGCCGAGGACCCGCGCCCGCTGCCCGTGATCACGGTGGACGAGCCAAGCCTGGCCATGACGATCGGCATCAACACGTCGCCCCTGGCCGGTGCCGACGGCAACAAGCTCACCGCCCGCCAGGTCTTCGGCCGGCTCGAGTCCGAGCTGATCGGCAACGTGTCGCTCCGGGTCAACCCCACCGAGCGCCCGGACACGTGGGAGGTCCAGGGTCGAGGTGAGCTCCAGCTGGCCGTGCTGGTCGAGACCATGCGGCGCGAGGGTTTCGAGCTGACCGTGGGCAAGCCCCAGGTCGTCACCCGCGAGATCGACGGCAAGCTGCACGAGCCGATGGAGCGGGTCGCCATCGACGTGCCCGACGACTACCTGGGTGTGGTCACCCAGCTGATGGCGCTCCGCAAGGGGACCCTCGTCGAGATGGTGAACCACGGCACCGGGTGGGTCCGGATGGACTACCGGATCCCGGCCCGTGGCCTGGTCGGCTTCCGCACCGAGTTCATGACCGAGACCCGCGGCACAGGCATGCTCCACCATGTGTTCGACGGCTGGGAGCCGTGGCACGGCGAGCTGAAGACGAAGCGCAACGGCTCGATGGTGGCCGACCGGCGCGGCATGACCACCGGCTACAGCCTGATGAGCCTCCAGGAGCGCGGCATGCTCCTCGTCGGCCCGGTCACCGAGGTCTACGAGGGCATGGTCATGGGAGAGAACGCCCGCGACGAAGAGATGGACGTCAATCCCACCAAGGAGAAGAAGCAGACCAACATCCGGTCCGCCTCCGCCGACGAGGCGATCCGCCTGACGCCGCCGCTGCTGCTCTCGCTCGAGCAGGCCCTCGAGTTCATCGCCGACGACGAGTGCGTGGAGGTGACCCCGAAGGCGGTCCGCCTCCGTAAGGTCATCCTCGACCAGACGACCCGCGGTCGTCTGCGCAGCCGGGCTCGCAAATCGAACTGAGGTCCCTCCAGGACCCCGCAGCACCGTCCTGAGGGCTCCGGACGTCCCCTACCGGGGAAACTTTTCCGTCCCGGTGTTCCCGGCGTCACACCGGGACGAGGGCTCCGAGGGGAGGGCTCGAACCTCCAACATCCGGCTCCAAAGGCCGGCGTTCTGCCAATTGAACTACCTCGGACCGGACCGGTGCGGGTGACCGGCAGCGTGTTCGCTCCCCCGCCGGCGTCCCGCCCAGGCTAGTACCGGTGCCGATGGGCTCCCGGCCCTCATCGGGACCGGCCGGAGGCACCTGCCACGAGTCCCCGGCACGGCCCCGGTAGGCTGCCGACCCGATGCGCATCCTGGTAGTCGACGACGATCCTGCGGTCAGCGGGGCCCTGCAGCGGGCGCTCCGCCTGGACGGCTACGAGGTCACCCTGGCGGGCGACGGGCCCCAGGCCCTCGAGGAGTTGGCCATCCGTCCGCCGGATGCCGTCATCCTCGACATCGGCCTGCCCACCATCGACGGTCTCGACGTCTGCCGGCGCATGCGGGCCGCCAGTGACGACACCCCCGTCCTGATGCTGACCGCGCGCGATGCCATCGAGGACCGCGTCCAGGGCCTCGACGCCGGCGCCGACGACTACGTGGTCAAGCCCTTCGCCCTGGCCGAGCTGCTGGCCCGCCTCCGCGCCCTGCTGCGGCGGCGCCCCGAGGACCCGGGCGAGACGCTGACCTTCATGGATCTGAGCCTCGACCCGGTCACGCGCGAAGCGCGCCGTGGCGACCGGTCGTTCACGGTCACCCGGATCGAGTTCGACCTGCTGGAGCTGCTGCTGCGGCACCCGCGCCAGGTCCTCACCCGCGAGCTGATCCTCGACCGGGTGTGGGGCTACACCTTCGACTCCGGCACCAACTCGCTGGCCGTCTACGTCGGCTACCTGCGTCGCAAGACGGAGGAGAACGGCGAGCCCCGCCTCATCCACACGGCACGGGGGGTCGGCTATGTCCTCCGTGAGCCCTGACCTGACGGACGGCGCACGAAGGTGACGTTCCGCACCCGCCTCGTGCTGGTCGCGACCGGTGCGGTGCTGGTCGTGGTGCTGCTCGGCTCGGTAGCCACGTACGCCGTGGCCTACAACTCACTGGTCGGCTCCCTCGACACCACGCTCGAACAGAACGCCCGCAGCCTGATCGCCGGCAACGCCGAGGGTGTGGTGCCCAAGATCGAGAACACCTGCGGCCGTGCCGCCGGCTACTGCTCACAGGTGGTCTGGGCCGATGGCCACGTGAACCCCGGCGACCCGCAAGCCCTGGCCATCACCCCGGTGACGGCCGCCCTGGCCGGGAGCCTCGGCAACGGCACCCCGCAGCTGTTCACGACCCACGTCGACGGCATCTCTGTCCGCGAGATCGTCTATCCGCTGGGCAGCAACTACCGGTACAACAACGTCACGTCGCCGGGAGCCCTCGTCATGCCCTATGGGGGAGCGCTGCAGCTCACGCTCCCCCTGGCCGGCGTCCACGAGGGGCTCCACCACCTGGCCGTCGCCCTGTGGCTGATCATCCTCATCGGGGTGGGCTTCGCCGTCCTCCTCGGCCTCGGGGTCGGCCGGGCCGTCCTGCGCCCGCTGGACGAGCTGACCCACTCCGTCGAGGACCTGGCGCGCACGACCGACGTGTCCCAGCAGCTCGACCCCGGCGGTCCCGACGAGCTCGGCCGGCTGCGTCGTGCCTTCAACCGGCTACTGGCGGCCCTCGACGCATCCCGCGAGAGCCAGCGCCAGCTGGTCCTCGACGCCTCCCACGAGCTGCGCACCCCGCTCACCAGCCTGCGCACCAACATGGAGGTGGCGCGCCAGATGGAGAAGCTCGCCCCCGAGGACCGCGACGTCCTCATCAACGACGTCCTCACCCAGCTCGACGAGCTGACGTCGTTGGTGGCCGACATGGCGGAGCTGGCCCGTGGCGACCTGCCCCAGGTCACCAAGGGCCCGTTGCGCTTCGACGAGCTGGTGCTCGGGGCCGTCGAGGCCGCCACCACCCACGGCCGCAGCCGCGGGGTGACGTTCGCCACCTCGATGTCCCCCAGCTGGATCTCCGGCTCGACGCACCGCATCGAGCGGGCGGTCAACAACCTGCTCGACAACGCCGTCAAGTACAGCCCCGACGGAAGTGTCGTCGAGGTGGCTTGTGGCGACGGCGTCCTGGTCGTCCGGGACCACGGCCCGGGTGTGGCCGATGCCGACATCGACCACATCTTCGACCGCTTCTACCGTGCCCCCGAGGCCCGCAGCCGGCCCGGATCGGGCCTGGGCCTCGCCATCGTGGCCCAGGTGGCCCTGGACGAGGGTGGGCGGGTCAGCGTGTACCACGCCCCGGGTGGCGGCGCCCTCTTCCAACTGGCCTTCCCCACGGTCACCGCGCCGCACCCCTCCGGGTCCGCCGGCCCCGACTGAGCCGGCCGCCCGGGCCGGTGCGATCCAGGCCCTTTGGCGTCAAATGCCCAGGTCGACTAGGGTTCCACCCGACATGGGATCTCTGATCAAGAAGCGCCGCAAGCGCATGCGCAAGAAGAAGCACAAGAAGATGCTGAAGCG
>PLRX01000032.1 GCA_003164095.1 Acidimicrobiaceae bacterium
CTCTCAAAGGTTGACAGGCGCCGGGCTCAATCAGCTCGTCCACTATCCGCTCGTTGGCGGCGAGCTGGAATGGCAGTGGGTGCTGAACCTGGTCGTCTGGTTGTCCGTGTTCGCTTTCGGCGCAGTCCGGCTGTTCCGCAGCGACACTGCGAGGGTGTGACTCGCCTCAGGAAGAGCCATCACGTATCGGATCGAAAGAGAGGTCGCCCGAACGTGCCCGGTTCGTTCGGGGCGCATGCAACGTTCGCGACCGCCGGTGCCGAGGGGGATGAAGCATTGATTCGAGCGATACGTGACTGCCACGGAGGCGTGGGCCATCCCCCACCGCCATCCCCTCGGTCCGGAGGTTGGCGTGGAGTGCCCGGTGGTAGGGCGAACTGGCGAGAGCCGAGCGGACAACATCATGGATGGTCCCGGCCGTGGCCTCGATGTCCGTGGTCATGCTCCGGAGGTAGTTCCCGCTCCCGCGAATGGTGTCGCCGCGACGATCTGTCATCTTGTAATCATGCTTACTTCCACAGAACTGCAGAAGATCGACGAGCTCGTCTCCCCCATGATCCCCGGTGGATGGTTCGAGGGTCCGCCCCGACTGACCGTCGACGACGACGAGATCCTGATCGTCGGCGCCCTGGACGCCGGTGGGCCCGGCGACGGCAGTCCCGAAGCCTTCCGCGAGGCCACCCGTGCCGCGCGGATAGAGATCGCGGACCGGGTCCAGCCCGTCACCGGCCGCTCCGTGGCCTGGGGCGTCACCACCGAGGACACCACGACCGTCTTCACGAGCCTCGGAGTGCCCGTCATGACACGGCTGCGCATCGGTGAGCGTGAGGTGCTCGACACCCTGCTCGCCGCCGGTGTCGCCCGGAGTCGGAGCGAGGCGCTCGCGTGGTGCGTCCGCTTCGTCGGGCAGAAGGAGGCCGGATGGCTCGACGAGCTGCGCACGTCGATCGAGCGCGTGTCCCGGGTGCGGGCCGAGGGGCCCCGCCTCTCCTGACGTTCAGCGGAGCTCAGCAGGGCATCGACGACGCGTCGGCGCCCTGCGTGACGTGGGCCACCTGGACGTCTGCGGGGTCGTTCATCATGCAGCCGGTGCCGTCGGCTCCACTGAGTTCGACGCCCACGATGGTGTCCGACAACCCGTCGATCGGCAGTCACACCTCGAGGGCGAATCGGCTCCCGGCAACAGGCACTGTTCCTGGACGGACGGCCTGCCAACGCCATGGTGGAGGGTATCGAGATGAATCAGGTCTCCCCCGGTCCTTCGGACAGGTGGATCCGAGGTCCCTACAGCGGGTGGTTCCTGAAGAACTTCCACATCAGCTGATTCGCCGAGATGGCGAAGGTCGTCGGCCCGACGGTCGACGTGATGTCGAGCATCGCTTCGCTTCCCGCCCAGACGTGACCGTCCCCGTTCTCCCGGTAGAGCTCGACCGTGGCATTGCCCGGGCACTTGTAGGCGATCAGCGTCACCCCTTTTGCCGCGGTCGTCGTCGTAGGGGACTTCGCACAGCCGTTCCTGGCGGCCCAACGAGCCTCGTTCACCGGGACCGGGAGGTCGTTCAGCTGGATTCCCCCGTCCACCTTGGAACTCAGGTTGGACCCGATCGTCCCGTTCCCGTCCGGGGCGGGCAGGTTCTTTGCTGCCGGCCCGACCCCGCCCTTGTACGGCACGAAGGGATCCGCCGTGCCGTGGAACGCGATCACCGGGACGCGCCGGGAAGGATGGCAGCCCGATGCGGCTTCGATGCCGGCGACCGTTGCCACGGCGGCGATCGTGCCCGCATCGCTACAGGCCAGCGCCGATGCCATGAACGCTCCGTTCGAGTACCCGGCCACGTAGACGCGGTGACTGTCGACACACAGGGTGCTCACTGCATGGTGGATGACCGCGATCAGGAACTTCTGATCAGAGCTGCCGGCAGCGGTGACCCAGTGCTGCACCGGCTCGTTCACCTGCGGGGTCACCGTGATGAAGCCGTTCGCTGCGCCGTAGCTGCCCAGCTGGGTGATGTCCGCCTGAATTCCGGCTGTCTCGCTGTAGCCGTGCAGGTCGATCACCAGTGGCAACGGGTGGTCAGCACTCGAGTCGGCCGGTCCCTCGACCAGGTAGCTCCCCGCCTCCCCTGCGGCGGTGAAGTCCACCGACGCACCATTCACCATCGGCACCGTCCCCGGTCGGCAGCCGGCTGACGCCTGCTGCGGCACCGAGGCCGCTGCCGACGGAGTGGCCGAAGCCAGCAGTGGCCCGACCAACGTCGAGGCCAGGACCGAGAGGGCGAGCAGGCCTCTTCTGGCGAACATGGCGGCACTATAGGTGCCGAAGCTCACGGACGCAGGAGGCCCGTGAACCGCCCCGGCGATCTCCAGCGACCCGGAACCGGTCGGTCGCTTCGTTCGCCCTCATGTGTGGGACACTCGGGTCGTGCGGCGGCATGTGGCATTCGGGACAGCACTGGGAGCGGCGGCACTTCTGGCCGCCTGCAGCGGGACTCCGCAGGCGGCCCCGCACCCGACGGTCCCGGCCCGGACCGCATCGACTACCACGGTCCCGGCCTCGTCCACGACCGGCGCACCGGCCGTCTCGACCACCGAGGCGACGACGTCACCACCGACGACTCCCCTACCTACGCTGACGGTCGCGACGTGGACGGGCAGGCAGCCGGCAGCGCTGTACTTCTCGGGAGACGCCGGAAACATCGCGACCGGAATCACCTGGTCGTCCTGGGGACCGTCCGAGGCGGTCGGGCACGGGTCCCGGAACGAGTTGAGCTGCGTCCCGGACTGCGCACAGGGTTCGGCGACTCCCTATCCAGTGACTCTGACCTTGACCGCGCCGGTCAACGGGGCATTTACTTCCATCCTCGAGCAGACGGCAGACGGACGGGGTACCACCAACACCTTCGTACCCACCGACGTCCAGGGCGTGTGTTCGACCACCGATCAGAACAGCTGCGTCTTCCGTACCGCCTGAGGGCACCGGCACCGGCTGCGGAGGCGGGGACCTCGGACGACAGGCAACGGAGCCGGTCGGCCTACACCTGGCGCCGAGGGGTCAGGATCAACGCTGATCCGAAGTACGGGAAGCATCATGATCAGTTCGTCCCACCGCCTGTAGTACTCCAGCGAAGGCCTCCGATGATCAACTCCGAGGTCCGATGACCCGATATCGAGGTCAGTTGGCTCACCAGCGCCGGCAACACAAGGATCCGCACTTCCGAGTCCCCGACCAGCACGCGGACATAGGTACCACCGTGCGGACCACCGACGGGCAGGATGCGGTCTGGGAGGTCGCGGGACGTGGAGGTGAGTGGGTCCGCGAACGCCTGACCCCGGCGCTCCGGGACGTCCACCTCCCGTACTACGACGACCCACCTCCAAGGCAACGATCCACCTAGCCCCCTCGAGCGAGACGAGGACGGGGGCCGCTACCGATCGGGCCTCGGAACAGACCCGTTCCGAACGGAGGTCAGCCCCCTGACGTGTACGTGAACTGGTCGACCGGGCTGCCGACGGCACTGACGCCCGAATCGTTGGTCACATTCACGTCGACCGTGCCGACACCAGCTGGCGCCACCGCGGTGATCGACTTGGAGGTGACCGTATAACTCGTCGCCGGCGTCGAACCGAAGTCCACCGCCGACACGTCCTTGAATCGCTTCCCATAGATCGTCACCGTCGTACCGCCCGAGGAAGATCCGACGTCGGGTGCGACCGACGTGATGACCGGGACCTTCAGTGAGTACCCGTAGACATCCGCAGGATCGATCGGGGACGTTCCGGTGGGAGCGGTGACGACGACATCGACCTTCCCGGCTGGTTCGGCAGGGGTCACAGCGACGATCTCCTGGTCGGATTCGACGGTGACGCTTGTGGCTGCGATCGACCCGAAGGAGACCGCCGTGGCCCCGGTGAAGCCGGCTCCGGCAATGGTCACCCTGTTGCCACCCAACGTGGTACCCCCGTTCGGATTGACCTTCTGGATCGACGGTGTCGTGACGTAGGTGAATTCGTCGGCGGCGCTGGTGACCGTGGTCCCGGAGGAAGTCGTCACGGTGGTGTCGACCGTCCCGGTTCCAGGAGGAGTGACCGCCCGAACCGCACTCTGGGACACCGGAGTGACCACGGGGGAGGGAGTGCTGCCGAAGAAGACGCTGACCACGCCGCCGAGGTTCTTCCCGACGATCTCCACCGTCGTACCTCCGGCAACTGGCCCGTGTTCGGGAGAGATCGATCTGACGGCCGGGAGTCTGGGCTTCGCAGCCGAGGCCACGGACGCCGTGGCCACGGTCCCCACACTGACCGCCGTCAGCCCAACTGCTAGGACGAGTGCTGCTCGCTTCATCTCTTGGCATCCTTGCTCCGCACTCGTGCGGTCCTCGGCTAGTTGAACCCATCGGTCGGGTCCGGACGTCGTCGGACGTGACGTACCGCCCGGCCCCACCTCGTCCAACGAAGAAGTAGTGCTCAGCGTTTCACTCCGCCGACGACGTCAACAGCGTTACCTGGTGACGCCGAACCCGATCGGGTGGCGTCTGCGCCGGATCCGGTACCGGTGCTGCGCCGTCGATCGACAGTGCGACATCGAACCGGAGGGAGCGAATGACAAGCTGGTGGCAGGAGCGCCGCACACGCTCGATGCGCACCGACATTGCGTCCTAAGCCACAGGATTGTTGGCGGTGCGTTCGGCCTCAGGGCGAACGTAGCGATGAACCGTCGCCGGCCTGAGGATCGCCCGCCTACGCGACTCCTCGACGTCGGTTCCCCCGTCTCCACCGGGAACAGACCTAAGCCTCTAGCCGCGATCTGCCCGCCAACTCAGTATTGCAACATCCGAAGTGGGTAGTGCTGAGTGCACGGAAGGGTGAGGGCCGAGCGATGAGACATCCGGGATTTCTGAGTCGGGTAGGTGTCGCAGCGGGCGCGATGGTGTTGCTAGGTGCGGGAACACTCGTGGGGGCCGCGCCTGTTGGAGCCGATGGGACGACGGGTGCCATCAGCGGCATCGTCACTGCAGCGAACGGAGGCGCCACGTTGGGTGGCATCTGCGTCACCGCCACGCCTCCAGGTTCAGGCGGCGGCAGCGCGGTCACCGGGTCGGATGGGACGTACACGATCTCCGGGTTGGCCCCGGGCGGGTACTCGGTCGAGTTCGCGACCGGCTGCGGGAACACGGGCAACTACGCACCCCAGTGGTGGAACGGCGCGTCGTCGCAGTCATCCGGCAGCCCGGTGCAGGTCAGCGCCGGAGCAACGGCCAGCCCCATCAACGCCCAGTTGCAGACCGGTGGCATCGTCACGGGTACGGTCACCGCAGCAGTAGGAAGTGCCGGGCTCGCCGGCATCTGCGTGTCGGTGTGGAGTACCGGGTCAAACGGTCCCGGGGCTCAGCCTTCCGGGACGGCGACGACCGGCGGTGATGGCAGCTATTCGGTCAGCGGACTGGGCGGCAACCAGTACACGGTGGAATTCGCAAACGGCTGCGGCACCACCGGCGACTTCGTGACCCAGTGGTGGAACGGGGCCGCCACGCAGCAGACGGCCACGCCGTTCCAGCTCAATGGCGGGTCCACGAAGAGTTCGGTCGATGCGCAGATGGTCGCCGGTGGCGGCATCAGCGGAACGGTGACCGCGGCAGTCGGTGGTCAGGTCGCGCAGGGTGTCTGCGTCGAGATCTCGTCGACCACGGATCCGAATCTGACGGTCACGGCGGTCACTGACGCGACCGGGTCGTACTCGGTGCTGGGCCTCGCGGCGGGGCAGTTCGACGTCGAGTTCATCGACGGAAGTTCGTGCTGGCCCGAGGGCGGGATCACGGTCGGTTACGCGCCGCAGTACTACGACGGGCAGTCGTCGCAGGGGTCGGCCGACCCGGTGACGGTGACCGTGGATGCGACCACCGGTTCGATCGATGCCCAGATGGTGATGGGCGGCAGCATCAGCGGCACCGTCGTCGCGGCTGACGGTGGAGCGCCGCTGCAGGGCATCTGCGTGTCGGCCACCGACGTCCCCTACGGTATCTTCGGCACCGCCCCCGACGGGTCCTTCACCATCAACGGTCTCGCCACCGGGACGTACACCGTGCAGTTCAAGAATGGCTGCGGCAACCCGCAGGCCTACGTCCCGCAGTCGATCCAGGTCTCGGTCGTCGCGCCCAATGCCACGACCGGCGTCGAGGCGCAGATGGTGGCGGGCACGCTTCCGACGGTCACGTCGGTGACCCCCAACAGCGGTCCGGCGGGCACGACGGTCACCATCACAGGGTCGGGATTCACCGGGGCGACCCAGGTGCTGTTCGGCTTCACTACCCCGCCGTTCGCCGTGGTGTCGGACACCGAGATCATGACGGTGTCGCAGATGGCGCCGGCCGGCCAGGTCGACGTGCAGGTCACTACGCCCGAGGGGACGTCGGAAGCCACCATGGCGGACAAGTTCACGAACACGTCAGGGACGGGCACGATCCCGACCGTCACGTCGCTCACTCCCAACACCGGTCCGGTGAGCGGCAACACGCCGGTCACCATCACGGGGTCGGGATTCACCGGGGCGACCAACGTGCAGTTCGGCGCCAATTCCCCGCCGTTCACCGTGGTGTCGGACTCGGAGATCACGACGACGTCGCCGATGGCGCCGCCGGGCCAGGTCGACGTGCAGGTCACCACCCCGGCAGGGACGTCGATGCCGACGATGGCGGACAAGTTCACCTATGAGTCGGTGAGCAACACGCCGACCGTCAGCTCGCTCAACCCATCGTCGGGCCCCGCGGCGGGCGGGACCGTGGTGACCATCACGGGCACCAACCTGAGTGGGGCGACTGGGATCATGTTCGGCCCGAATCCGGCGACGTCCTTCACGGTCCAATCGGATACGGAACTGACGGTGACGACGCCGCCGGCGGCCTTCGGGGGGCCGGCGGAGGTCACCGTGAACTCGCCGAACGGGTCGTCGATGATGTCCCCAGGCTCGCAGTTCACCTACTTGCTCGCGCCCGACATCTGGAGTCCGTCGATGGTCGGCTTCGTCGCCGGCCAGGCGAACAGCCTGACCATCACGGCGTCCGGCTACCCGGTCCCCACTGTTTCCGTCGGCCCCGGGCTGCCGTCGTGGATGACGTGCTCCTCGGGCTCGGGCCAGATGTTCCTCGGCGGTACGCCGCCGGTCGGGACCAAGAAGGTGTACACGATCCACGTGACAGCGACGAACTCGTCCGGGTCGTCGTCGCAGGTGCTGACGCTGACCGTCGGGTCACCGCCCGTCTTCACGAGTGCGCCGGCAGTGACGTTCAAAGCCGGCGTGGCCAAGAGCTTCACCATCAAGGTGAAGGGCTACCCGTCCCCGAACCTGTCGGAGATCGGGAACCTCCCGAGCGGCGTGACGTTCAGCTCCCCCGCGAATGGGTCAGCCACCCTGTCGGGCACACCAGCGCCAGGGAGCGGAGGCGTGTATCCGATCACCGTGACGGCCAACAGCGCCACCGGGTCCACCCAGCAGTCACTCGTGATCACCGTGCAGGAGAAGCCGGCCTTCACCAGTGCGTCGTCGACCACGTGGGCCCACGGGGCGTCCGATTCGTTCACGGTGACGACGTCGCACGCCTACCCGGCCGCCGTGCTGTCCACTGGTGGCACGGTTCCCTCATGGGTGACCTTCACGGACAACCACGATGGGACCGCGACCCTCACCGGTGATCCGAGTGCCTCCGCGGTGCGTTCGACCCCGTACAAGTTCACCTTCGTGGCCAAGTCCGGCGGGGCGTCGGTGACCCAGACCTTCTCGCTGAGTGTGACCTGAGCCAGTTCGTGCGTGGACCCACTCACCCCTGTGGCGCGGAGCTTGGCAGGATCGCCTGTCCCAGATCGCCAATGAGGACGATGTTCGAGCAAGGTCGGCCAAGTTGGATCAGCTCTCGGTAGGCAGCTACCACGTCGTCCACGGCGGCCGGGAAGCGGCGTTCTCGGCGCCTGTCAACCTTTGAGAG
>PLRX01000075.1 GCA_003164095.1 Acidimicrobiaceae bacterium
TGAACCGGATCTGGGCCATCGACCGGGGGTACACCAATCTCCTCCTCACCCAGCAGAAGCTCGTCAAGAGCACGAGGATCGGAGCCAAGGTCGTCAAACGACACGATGCCGCCCGCAGTCCCTATCAGCGCCTGGTCGCAGCCGACGAGCTCACCCCGGCCCGCAAAGCCGCCCTGACCCGGGCCCGCAATGCCCTCCGGCCAGGTCAGGTCCAGCGAGAGATCGACCGACTCTGCACCCAGATCGAACGCCTCGCCTTGTCCAAGACCGGCCCCCTCCACGGGCGGTCAATCGGGCCTTCAACCACTACTCCTAGGCGGAGGGTTTGACATGAGGCAACGGCCCCGGTCCTGGGGAGACGCCCCGGAGTGGCCCGCGGTCCAGATCAGGCCGGCCGGACGGCCACGCCGGCGGCGGCCAGATGCGCCTTGGCGTCGGCCACCGTGAACTCCCCGAGGTGGAAGATCGAGGCGGCCAGCACCGCGTCGGCGGCACCGTCGAGCGCCCCCTCCACCAGGTGGTCCAGCTCCCCCACTCCGCCCGAGGCGATGAGCGGCACGTCGCAGCGGGCGGCGATCGCCCGGGTCAGCTCGAGATCGAAGCCGTCGCGGGTGCCGTCGCGGTCCATCGACGTGACGAGCAGTTCGCCGGCGCCCAGCGACGCACACCGTTCGGCCCAGGCGACGGCGTCGATGCCGGTGGAGGTCCGGCCCCCGTGGGTGAAGACCTCCCAGGCGGCGGGGCCGTCGCCGTCGGTGCGGCGGCGGGCGTCGACGGCCACCACGACGCACTGGCTGCCGAACTCGTCCGCCAGCTCGGTCACCAGGTCGGGTCGGTCGACGGCGGCCGAATTGACCGCGATCTTGTCAGCCCCGGCCCGCAGGAGCCTGCGGGCATCCTCGACGGTCCGGACCCCGCCCCCCACGGTCAGTGGGATGAAGACCTGGTCGGCCGTGCGGGCCACCACGTCCACCATGGTCGACCGGTTGTCCGACGATGCGGTGATGTCGAGGAAGACGAGCTCGTCCGCGCCCTGGGCGTCGTAGCGGGCGGCCAGCTCGACCGGGTCGCCGGCGTCGAAGAGGTCGGTGAACCGGATCCCCTTGACCACACGGCCGGCGTCGACATCGAGGCAGGGGATCACACGGACCGTGCGCATGCCGCCACCCCCTCCTCCACGGTCATCCGACCGTCGACCAGCGCCTTGCCGGTGATCGCCCCGGACAGGCGACGCACCCTGCCATCGGGTGCAGCGGCCTCGAGCGCGGCCAGGGCGGCGATGTCGTCCGCCGAACCGACACCCCCTGAGGCGATGACCGGCACGTCGGTGGAGGCCAGTACGGCCACGAGCCCGTCGACGTCAGGCCCGCTCAGCATGCCGTCCCGTTCGATCGAGGTGACGACGACCGCCGCCAGCCCCGCGCCGGCCACCTCGGCGAGGAGCTCGGCGACCGTCCGGCCAGAGCCCTCCTCCCACCCGCGCACGGCCACCTCGGCGCGCCCGTCCGGCGTCCGGCGGTAGTCGAGACCGAGCGCCACCCGCCCCGGGTAGGCCGCCGTGGCCCGTCGCACCAGACCGGGGTCGTCGAGTGCCGCCGTACCGAGCACGACACGCGCCACCCCTCCATCCAGCAGCTCGGTGACGTCGTCCATCGATCGGACCCCGCCACCGGTCTCGACCGGGACGGCCACGTGTGCGGCGATGGCGAGCACGGTGGCCCGGTTGACCGGCTGTCCCGACCGGGCGGCGTCGAGGTCGACGACGTGCAGCCAGGGTGCGCCGGCCGCGGCAAAGCGCGTCGCCAGCGCCACCGGGTCGCCGTAGTCGCTCTGACGATCGAAGTCCCCCTGGGTGAGCCGCACGGCACCCCCGTCGCGGATGTCGATGGCCGGGTAGAGGTCCATCAGGTGGACGCCCGGTCGACGGCGGCCACGAAGTTGGCGAGGATCCCGAGCCCGACGGTCCCGGACTTCTCCGGGTGGAACTGGGTGCCCCACACGTTGCCCCGTTCGGCCGTCGCCACCACGGGACCGCCGTAGTCGCACGTCGACGTGGTGTCGTCGGTCCGCTCCGGGGCGTAGGAGTGGACGAAGTAGACCCAGGCGGGGTCGGGGACACCGGCCAGAAGGTCGGAGCGGGTGATGTCGAGCGTGTTCCACTGCATCTGCGGGTGCTTGACCCCGGCCGGCAGCCGACGCACCGTGCCGGGCAGGATGCCGAGCCCGGCCGCCGACGGATCCTCCTCGGAGCCCTCGTAGAGGAGCTGGAACCCCACGCAGATCCCGAGGAACGGCACGCCGCGGGCGACGGCGTCCTCGGCCGCACCCCCGAGACCGGTGCGGGCCAGCGCCGCGGCACAACGGCCGAAGGCGCCGACCCCGGGCAGGACCACACCTGCGGCGTCCGCCGCGGCGTCGGGGTGGTCGACCAACCGGGCGTCGGCCCCCACGCGCTGGAGCGCCTTCTCGGCGGAGCGCAGGTTGCCGATGCCGTAGTCGAGGACGGCGATCACGGGGCCGGGCGACGCGTCACAGCGTGCCTTTGGTGGACGGGATCCCCCCGCCCTCGACGCGCACGGCGTCCCGCAGCGTGCGGGCGGCGGCCTTGAACGACGCCTCGACGATGTGGTGAGTGTTCCGACCGGTGACGAGTCGCACGTGGAGGGTGATGGCGGCGGCCGTCACGAAGGCCCGCCAGAACTCCTCGGCCAGCTGGGGGTCGAACGGCGGGGTGCCGAGCCCGGGCGTGTCCGGGGCGAACTCGATGCCGTAGGCGAGGAAGGGGCGCCCGGACAGGTCGACGGCCACGTCGACCAGGGCCTCGTCGAGGGGCAGGGAGATCGACGCGAACCGACGCACGCCGGCCTTGTCGCCCAGGGCCTCGGCGAACACGCCGCCGAGCGCGATGCCGACGTCCTCGACGGTGTGGTGGGCGTCGACGTCGAGGTCGCCGGTGGCGGCCACCGTCAGGTCGATCCCACCGTGCCGGCCCAGCTGGCTCAGCATGTGGTCGAAGAACGGCAGCCCGGTGCTGACGTCGGTGGCCCCGGTGCCGTCGAGGTCGACCGAGACCTCGATCGAGGTCTCCTTGGTGGCCCGGGACACACGGGCGGCGCGGCGGTGCGGGGTGGGGTCGGTGGTGCTCATCGCAGGCTTTCGGTCAGGGCGGCCAGGAACCGGTCGTTCTCCTCGGGGAGCCCCACCGTCACCCGCAGGCACCCGGTGAGGCCCGGCCACGACGAACAGTCTCGCACGAGGACCGACGCGTCCACGAGGTCCGACCACACCTCGCGTGCCGGCTTGGTCGTCGGACGGAACAGGAGGAAGTTGGCATCCGAGGGCCAGCTCTCGAGGGGCAGGTCGGTGAAGGCGGCGGCGATCCGACCGCGCTCCTCCGCTATGGCCGCCACCCGGCGCTCCATCTCGTCGACGTACCGCAGGGCCAGGCGCCCGGCCACCTGCTTGGCGGCGTCGAGGTGGTACGGGAGGGCCACCAGCTCGCAGGCGGCGACGACCTCGGGGTCGGCCACCAGGTACCCGAGCCGCGCGCCGGCCATCGACCACGTCTTGGAGAACGTGCGGACCACGACCACGTTGCGGTGGGCCCCCGGGTCGGTCGCGCGCAGCTCGAGGGCCGATGACGGCGCGAACTGCCCATAGGCCTCGTCGACGACCAGCAGGCCCGGCACCAGGCCGGCCACCGTGGCCACCTCCTCGGGGCGGTCGGCCCGGCCGGTCGGGTTGTTGGGTGAGCAGAGGAACGTGAGCACCGGATCGGACCCGGCCACCACGTCTGCGACCACGTCGAGGTCAAGCGCGAAGTCGTCACGCCGGGCACCGGCGGCCACCGCCGTGCCCGTGATCCGGGCGATGTGACGGTGGAGGGTGTACGTCGGCTCGAAGAGCGCGACGGTGCGTCCCGGACCGCCGTAGGCCAGGAGCAGACACTGGAGCACCTCGTTGGAGCCGTTGGCGCAGAAGATCTCGTCGATGCCGACGGCGTGGCTGTCGGCCAGGGCCTGGCGCAGCGCGATGGCCTCGCGGTCGGGGTACCGGTTGAAGTCGATGGCGGCGACGGTCTCGGCGAACTCGCGACGCCAGGCCTCGGGTGGCGGCAGCGGCGACTCGTTCGTGTTGAGCCGGACTTCGACGTCCACCTGGGCCGAGTGGTACCCCTCCAGGGCGGCCAGGTCGGGGCGGACGCCGGGCAGCCCGCCGTCCCCTAGCCCGGCCATCGCAGCCGCACCGACTGGGCGTGGGCCGGCAGGCCCTCCGTCTCGGCCAGGGTCTCGACGTGGGGGCCGAGGGTGCGCACGGCCTCGTCGGTGACGCTCACGGCGTGGATGTGCTTGCGGAAGTCGTCGACCCGGAGCGCGCTGGCGAAGCGGGCCGTCCGGTTCGTCGGGAGCACGTGGTTGGGGCCGGCCAGGTAGTCGCCGATGCTGGCGGGGGCGTTCGTCCCGAGGAACACGGCGCCTGCCGAGTCGATGTGCGACAGGAGCGACGCGGCGTCATCGGTCAGGATCTCGAGGTGCTCGGGTGCCACGACGTTGGACACGGCGCAGGCCCGCTTGGGGCCGTCGACCAGGACGGCGTACCCACCCGACCCGAGCGTGGCCTCGAGGTCCGACCGGCGCGGCGAGGCGGCCACGATGCGGTCCACGGCGGCGTCGACCCGGTCGATGAGCTCCTCGGACCAGGTGATCAGCCAGGCCAGTCCGTCGGGGCCGTGCTCGGCCTGGACGACCAGGTCGATGGCGGCGAGCTCGCTCGGCGTGTCGGGGCCGGCGATGACCACCACCTCGGACGGCCCGGCGAAGGCGGAGGCCACGCCGACGACCCCCGACACCTGGCGCTTCGCCTCGGCCACGTAGCGGTTGCCCGGGCCGACGATCACGTCGACGGCGTCGATGGACTGCGTCCCGTAGGCCATGGCCCCGATCGCCTGCGCACCGCCGACGGCGTAGACCTCCGTCACGCCCGCCACCGCTGCGGCGGCCAATGTGGCGTCGTCGACATGCCCGTCGGGGCCGGGCGGCACGCACAGGACGATCTCCCGCACACCGGCCACCTGGGCGGGCACCGCGCACATCAGGACGGTCGACGGGTAGCGGGCCCGCCCACCCGGTGCGTAGCAGCCGGCGCGGCCCACCGGCCGGATCAGGTGGCGCACCGTGATACCGGCATTGGTGAAGTCCTCCGGCACGTCCGCCGCCTCGTGGGCGTGGTACGCCAGGATCCGGTCGTGGGCGACGTCGAGGGCCTCCTGCAGCGCCGGCGGGATACGCGCCAGGGCGGCCGAGATCTCCTCGGCTGGTACCCGGAGCTCGTCGAGCTCCACCTTGTCGAAGGTGGCGGTGAGCCGCTTCAGGGCGGCATCGCCGTCCGCACGGACGTCGGCCAGGATGGCGGCCACGGTGTCGGACGAACGGTCCTGTTCGTCGACCGGACGGGGCAGCAGGCCGGTCAGGGCGCGACGGTCGCCGTCGAAGCCGCGTAGGTCGAGTCGTCGCAGGGCCATGGCCCGTCGATGCTACCGGACGCCCGCCGTGGCCCCGGAGCCGAGCGGCACCGCTGGATGTCATGATCGGTCCATGGCCGCCACCCCAGCTGAACTGTCCTCGCTCGCCACCGCCCTCGACGAACTGACCCGCCGCGTGACGGTCCACGCGGAGGCGGCGGACTCGTCCAAGGACGAGGAGACGGCACGAGAGCTGTTCGCCATCGAGCGGTCGCTGGCCAGTGCGAACCGCCGCCTGTCGCGCCTCGCCCTCACGCTGCAGCGCCGCTGAGGATCCGGCCACTCGTCCTGCAGCCGGGGACCCGCATCCACCGATCTGTGCCCGGACGCGGCGAAGGCACCCCGAAGGGTGCCTTCGCGCGAGCAGGTCGGGCGGCGGATCCCGATCCCTACTCTGTGGAACCAGTTGGCGGGAACTGGTCCGAAATCCATCTCATCACAGATTGATGTCACATGCCAGTCACCAGCATGCGGGAATTTCCGCCAACTCCCTCCCGATCGATGTTTTCGTGGCATTTCATGGTAATTCCACCGAAATCCTTCGTCGACAGCGGGTTCTACGACAGAAGGTCCCCAGGCCGTACACAGGTGTTCCGCAGACCGGCCGGCGACGAGGCAGGCGGCCCCGGTTCGCCGCTCGGACATCCGTCGGGCCGGGCTACCGACCCTCCGGGGGGGACGTCGCCCTAGCGGATCCGACGACCGGAGTCGGCGGCCCCGAGTCCCGCCGACGGGCAGATGTCGGCCAGGACGCAGTCGGTGCAGCGGGGCGACCGCGCCCGGCAGGTGGCCCGCCCGTGCAGGATCAGCCGGAGGCTGAACGCACCGCGCTGCCCGGCCGGGACCATGGCGTCGAGCTCCCGCTCCACCTTGACGGGATCGGTGGCGGTGGTGAGGCCGAGTCGGCGCGACAGCCGCTGGACGTGGGTGTCGACCGGGAGGCCCGGCAGGTCGAAGGCCACGCTGCGGAGGACGTTGGCGGTCTTGCGGCCGACGCCGGGCAGTGTCACCAGGTCCTCCATCCGGGTCGGCACCTCGCCGCCGAAGCGCTCGACCACGGCCGTCGCCATGCCGATCAGGCTGCGGGTCTTCGCCCGGTAGAAGCCGGTCGGCCGCACCAGCGCCTCGACCTCGTCGACCGGCGCCGCGGCGAGCGACGCCGCATCCGGGAACCGGGCGAAGAGGCCAGGGGTGGTCTTGTTGACCCGTTCGTCGGTGCACTGGGCCGACAGGATGGTGGCCGCCAGGAGTTGGAAGGGGTTGCCGTGGTCGAGTGCGCACAGCTCGTCGGCGGTTCCCGGGAACGCCTCGGCCAGGCGCTCGTTGACGACGCGGGCCCGACCGGCGGGGGTGCGTGGTCGGCCCATGGGCGGAGGATACCGGACGCCTCCGACGGCAACGTTGGTAGGTTCTTGCCCGTGGAGGCACTGGTGCTGGGCGTCGTGGCATCGGTGGGTCCGGAGGTGCTCGACGAGGTGCGCGGCCTCCTGCTCCGCCACCAGGAGGCCCACGGGCACGCCGGCCTGAGCGAGAGTCGGCTCCGGGCCCTGGACGTCGCCGCACGCCACGGCGGTGCCGGGTTCGTGACAGCCGTCGCCGCCCGCCGGGTCGCCGACGGGGTACTCGTGGGCTGGGCCCAGGTCGACGACGGCGCCGACGGGCGGACCCCGACCCTCGAGGTGGTCGCCCTCGACGGGGCGGACGACGGCCCCCTGACGGAGCTCCTGGTCGACACGGAGCTCGAGGCGTTCGGGACAGCCGGGGGCTCGCCACTCCGCTGGTGGGTCTCCCATGCCTCCGGGTCCGACGATGGCCGCGCCACCCAACGCGGGTTCCGCGTCGAGCGGGACCTCCTCCAGCTGCGCTGCCCGCTGCCCCTCCCCCGCCACGACGACCGCGCCGGCGCGGCCGTGACCACCCGGTCCTTCCGGGTGGGCCACGATGAGGAGGGGTGGCTCGCCCAGAACAACCGCGCCTTCGCCGACCACCCCGAGCAGGGCAACTGGGACCTGGCCACCCTGCTGGAGCGTGAGCAGGAGGCCTGGTTCGACCCCGACGGGTTCCGGGTCCTCGAGGTCGACGGCCGGATCGCCGGGTCGTGTTGGACCAAGGTCCACGCCACCCGTCCCCCGATGGGCGAGATCTACGTCATCGGCGTCGATCCGGACTTCCGCGGACGGGGCTGGGGCCGGGCCCTGACCGAGGCGGGATTCGACTGGCTGGCCGGCACGGGACTCACCCACGGGATCCTGTACGTCGATGCAGCCAACACCGCTGCCGTCACCCTGTACCGGTCGATGGGACTCACCACCGACCACACCGACCGGGCCTACGTGCGCGGGGTCGACGCCGGGTGAGGCCGGCCGGGACCGCGGCTCAGTGCGCGCCGACCAGTCGGCCGATGGTGAAGGTCACTCCGGCGGCGGCCGCAGCGATCACCAGCTGACGGCTCGCCGACCAGAGCCAGGACCGGCCGGTGAAGAGCGACAGGGCGGCACCGACGGCGAACGAGGCCACGGCACCGAGCCCGACCGACCACAGCGTCGCCGTCGTGCCGCCCGTGAGCAGCCACGGCAGGAGGGGGATGAACGCCCCGAGGGCGAACATCACGAAGGACGAGGCGGCGGCCTGGAACGGGTTCCCCGTCTCGCCCGGGGTGAAGCCGAGCTCCTCGCGGGCGTGGGTCTCGAGCGCGAGGTCGGGATCGCGCATCATCTTTCCCGACAGCTCATCAGCCATGTCCGGTTCGACGCCCCGGCTGCGGTAGAGCGCCGCCAGTTCCCTCCGCTCGTCCTCGGGGTCGGACTGGATGGCCCGGCGCTCCACGTCCAGCTCGCGCTCCATCAGCTCGGACTGGGCCCGCATGGACACGTACTCACCCGCAGCCATCGAGAAGGCACCACCGACCAGGCCAGCGATACCGGCCAGGCGCACGGATCCGGCCGATGCATTGGCGCCGGCCATACCGAGGATCAACGAGACGTTGGACACCAGCCCGTCGCTGATCCCGAACACGGCGGCGCGGGCCCCTCCGCCACTGAGGTTCCGGTGATGGTGCTCCTCGTTCACGGGCACGATGGTACCGACCCGGTACCGGTGAGGAGGCACTGCGCGCCGACCGTAGGCCGCCCTCACCCGGTGCGCGCCGAGGTGGTCCACCGCCCCGGCACTCCTCTACAGTCAGGGCCATGGCAACCACCGTGCAGGGCATCGAAGCGTTCAAGGACCTTGTCGGTCAGCACCTCGGGTATTCCGAGTGGCACCTCGTCGACCAGGCCCAGGTCAATCTCTTCGCAGACGCGACCGGCGACCACCAGTGGATCCACGTGGACCCCGAGGCCGCCAAGAACGGCCCCTTCGGTGGGCCCATCGCCCACGGCTACCTGACCCTCGCCCTGGCTCCCGTGTTCCTCGGTGAGGTCCTCCACGTGGAGGGCATCTCGATGGGCGTCAACTACGGCTGCAACAAGGTGCGCTTCCCGTCCCCCGTGATGGTCGGCAGCAAGCTGCGCGTGGGTGTGGCGGTGGCCGAGGTGGAGGACGTGACCGGTGGCGTGCAGGTCGTCCTCGACCTGACCCTCGAGACCGAGGGGTCGTCCAAGCCGAGCTGCGTGGCCCAGGTCGTCTACCGCTACTACGCCTGACCACCCCGCCCGGACCGGCGTCGGGCGGCTGGATCCCACACAGGAACCTCCAGGTCAGACACACCGTGGGTGCACGCGCTCCGACAATTCGAGCAGACACTCCTAGAGTGGGTACATGGAGATGCGGGTCGAGCAGTTGTCGGCACAGGCCGACGTGTCGGTGGACACCATCCGCTACTACCAGTCCAAGGGGCTGCTGGACCCGCCCCGCCGCGAGGGCCGCATCGCCTGGTACGGCGACGAGCACGTCGAGCGGCTCGGCCGGATCCGCTCGCTGCAGCAGCGGGGCTTCACACTCGCCACCATCGCCCGGCTCGTGTCCGGCGAGCTCGACGCGGCCGACGAGGCGCTGCTCGGGCAGCTGAGCGGGATCGTGCCGGCGGAGGGCGTCGATGGCCCGGGCCACGCCGACGGTGCGCCGACCTATGCACTCGACGAGCTGGCGGCCATCACCGGCATGCCCCTCGCGCTGCTCAAGGCGCTCGAGGCCGAAGGCCTCCTCGTCCCCACCCGCGTGGCGGGCCAGGAGCGCTACACCGAGGAGGACGTGGCCGCATCACGCGCAGGTCTGCGGCTCCTCGAGTGGGGCATCCCGCTCACCGATCTCCTCGAGCTGGCGCGGCGTCACAACGAGGCGACGGAGGCGACGGCCCGCCAGGCCGTCGAGATGTTCGCCCGGCACGTGCGCGATCCGCTGCGCACCGGCCGACAGCCCGACGCGCTGGCCCAGCGCGGGCAGTCGGTGGGCGACGGCGCCGTGGACGGACTGCTGCAGGCGTACGCCGAGCTGCTGCCGGCGGTCAACACGCTGGTCGGCCACCACTTCACCCGGACCCTGGTGCGGGTCGCCCTCGACCACGTCGAGCGGGAGGGCTCCGACCAGGAGCGTGAGGCCGTCTGGGACCGCCTCCGCTCGGAAGGGCACGCCACCACGGCGCGTGTCGTCGACACCGCCGGGAGCACGGGCCAGTGACCGGCGCCGCCGACACACCGCACGGCGCGGACCGCACGCCGGCGTCGGCCGGCATCTCGCTCGAGACCGCCGCCCGCGCCCGAGAGGTCGACCTCCCCACCGGGCCCGAGAAGACCGAACTGGTCCGTTCCATGTTCGATGCCATCGCCCCCCGCTACGACCTGGTCAACCGGACGATGACGTTCGGACTGGACGTGCGGTGGCGCAAGCAGTCCCTGCGCGCACTCGGACTGCCGGCCGGGGCCGTCATCCTCGACCTGGCCTGCGGCACGGGCGACTTCCTCAAGCTCCTCCGGGCCGGCGGCTACCGCGCCTTCGGCATGGACCTGTCGTGGGGGATGCTGGTGGCCAACCACACCGGGCTCCCCCTCGCCCAGGCCAACGGGGCCGAGCTGCCCGTCGCCACCGCCTCCATCGACGGGGTCACCTGCGGTTATGCACTACGCAACTTCACCGACCTCGCCGGTGTCTGCGCCGAGTTCGGCCGCATCGTGCGGCCCGGCGGCCGCATCAGCCTCCTCGAGGTGTCCGAGCCCGACGCCGGGCTCCTGCGCCTGGGCGACCGCATCTGGTTCCGGCGGGTGGTCCCGGTGATCGGCGGCCTCCTGTCGGACCGCGCCGCCTACCAGTACCTGCCGAAGTCGACGGCCTACCTTCCCGGCACCGAGGAGCTCCGGACACTGCTGATGGAAGCCGGCTTCTCCGCGGTCAACCGACGAGCCCTGTCCGGTGGACTCAGCCAGCTCATCACCGCCACACGGGCCGGGCGGCCGTGACACCCACCCACGCGCCCGCCACGACCGACACCCGGCAGCCGGCCGGCGCTCGAGACGGCGCCGCCGCCATCGGTGCCCGGCGCGTGGCCCTGCCCGGGGGCGACCCCATCGACCCGTGGGCCCTGGCCGGCGACGACGGGATCCTCCTGGCCGAGGGCGGCCGGGTGCTGGTCGGCCTGGGCACGGCGCTGTCCCTCGAGCTACCCGACGGCCTCGCCGACGCCGAGGGCGTGGAGCGCGTCACCGCCGAACTGGCCTCCGTCACCTGCGACGACCGGCTGCCCCACGGCACCACGGCGCTGCGTCCGGTGCTCGCCTTCGGGGCCCTGCCCTTCGACCGGTCCGGGGCCGCCGTGCTCACCGTGCCGTCCGTCCTGTACTGCCAGGAGGCCGACGGGACGGAGTGGGCGACCGTCAGCGCCGGACCGGACGGGACGCTCGACGAGCGCCCGGGCGACCTACGCGATCGCCTGACGGCACGCGCCGCAGACGCCCGGCGCCAGGACGGACCGTCGTCCTGGCGGGTCCTGCCGCGATCGAGCGACGCCCAGTTCGAGGACCGTGTGGCCCGAGCCGTCGCCGCCATCGACCGCCACGAGGTGGCCAAGGTGGTGCTGGCCCGCAGGGTGGACGTAGCGACCGACCGCGCACCGGACGTGGCCGTCGTGCTGCGGCGGTGGTCCGACCTCGAGCCCAGCTGCACCCTGTTCTCGATGCCGACGCCCGACGGGCAGTTCGTCGGGGCCAGCCCCGAGCTCCTGGTCGAGCGGACGGGCGACCGGTTCCGGAGCCGACCGCTGGCCGGCACCACCGACCGGGTCCATGGAGCCGACAGCACGCTGCCGCCCGCCCTGCTCGAGTCGGCCAAGGACGCCGAAGAGCACCGCCTGGTGGTGGACGCCATCCGCGACGCCCTGGCCCCGTGGAGCGACGAGCTCCAGGTGCCCGAGCACCCCGAGCTCGTCCACCTGCACAACATCACCCACCTCGGTACGACCATCGGGGGGACGCTGCGGCCCCGCGCCGACGGCGGGTTTCCGGGCACTCTGCACCTGGTCACTCTCCTGCATCCCACACCGGCAGTGGGCGGCGTCCCCCGTGCTGCGGCGCTCGACCTCATCGGCCACCTCGAGGACGGGTCGCGCGGCCACTACGCCGGTCCGGTCGGCTGGATCGACGGCGCGGGCGACGGGCGGTTCGTCGTCGGCATCCGGGCCATGACCGTGGCCGGCGCCTCGGTGACCCTCACCGCAGGGGTCGGGATCGTGGCCGGCTCCCGCCCCGAGGTCGAATTGCGCGAGACCGGGCTGAAGTTCTCGGCGGTGTTCGACGCCCTGGCGCCCGGTGTGCCCTTCGACACGTCGATGCCGCCCCCGTCGGCGGGCGGACCGGTCAACGACTGACTTCGGCCGCCCCGTGTGAGTGAGGGGAGATGACCCCCCGTGGATCCGGACGCCCGAGTGTCCCCGACCGAATCAGGCACATTCGGGCGTGTGGGTCCGGTAGCTTCCGCCCACCGGCGTAGTAGCGCTCTGGCTAGACGAGGGTCCCGGCGAAGAAGGCCCGCGACACGAATGCGGTGGTGACCGCGATCACAGCGACCAGCAGTACCAGCAGCGGCATCGGGAGCCTACGCAAGCAGAGCACGCACGGCGCGGCGAGGACGGCGCTTCGGTTCCACGCCCCGCCGTTGGCGTTGAGGACGAGCACCGAGACCACGACCGACAGGCCCGCCGCTGCCGGGTAGATGTCACCGGTGGCCTTGGTCCGCAGCCACGTCCAGGCTGTCGACAGCGCGGCCAGGAACGCGGTGGCCACAGCCACGACGGCCTGAACGGCGAGGGCGTCCGCCGCCGTCCGGCCGATCCGCTTCTGTTCGGGGGTGTCGCGGTGCAGCACCAGCTGCACGAAGCCCGATCCGGGGTAGCCGCGGCCGTCGAACCCGGGGCCGGTGGTGACCAGGATGTAGGCGTTGGCATGCCCGAAGGCCAGCTGGTCGTGGACGGCGAGCACGACCAGCGAGCCCAGTCCGGCGAGACCCCACACGGCGCGGCGGATTACCTGGCGGACGCCGAGGGTGCAGCCGACCAGGACCATCCCGATTGCGAGCCCCACCGCCGCGAACCACGCCGACGGGTAGCAGAGCCCGGCTCCGGTCATCAGCAGGGCTGCCACCAGGAAGCGCTCCCGGGTGGCGGCCAGGATGGCGCCCACCGCACAGGCCAGTGCGATCGAGGTGGGGAAGAGCGCAAAGTTGTAGACCGCCCCGGGGAAGACCCCGAAGGCCACCATCACCAAGAGCGCCCGCACCGGATGCAGGTCACGTCCCCAGCCGAACCACACCAGAAACATGGCGACGGCCGTCGCCGCCCACGAGAGCAAGAGTCCCCCGTTCGGCAAGGTGATCCCGGTCGTCTGCACCATTCGGATCAGCCACGGGTAGCCCGGCAGCCATCCGGCTGTGCCGCACCACGTGGCGTGGAACGGGTTGGCAAGGACGGACAACGGCGGCCGGTCGCAGTGCCCGAAGTTGCGGCCGTACTGGGTGATGGCCCCGTAGTTGAAGGTGTCCCATCGGGCCCAGAGGCTCGGCTCGAAGCGGAGCGGATCCCGGGCCGGCCCCCACCTCGCGCCTACCACCTCGCGGGAGGCGAGCCATGAAAGCGCGGTCAGAATGAGGCCCCAGCCGATGGCGGTGCGATGCGGCACGGTCGTACTCGATGCGGGGGCTGCCTCTTCGCCTTGCACCGTCCCCTGTCCTGTCCGTCGGTGCCAGCTGGATTTGGATCCGACTGCTGTCACGGTAGTCAACGGACCCGGATTGCACGCGGAGGGGACCGCCTGGTGGAACACGTGAGGATCCACGCCGGATCGGGCCTCACGGTCGACGCACCTGGTCCTCCGTGGACCCGACGCTCGGAGCTGCCGTTCAGCTTTGTGGTGGCTGAGTAGACCATCCACCTGGTCGCAGAATCGGAAGGGCAGTGCGGCTCCTCGCAATGAGCGATACCTGCCCCTCGTAGCCAGTATGCGGCGCGAAGTTCAGGGATCGTTCGTCGAGGCACCCGTTATGGGCTCCGAAGCGCTGCCAGAGTGCCTCATCGGGAGCAGCTCGGCCACCATGCGCTCGCCCGTCGCCATTGTCGAGGTCAGGACCTCGATTGCACTGTCATCGTCACCTGCTTCGATCATCCACTTGGCAACCGCAAGATGCTGGAGTAGCGAATCACTGATCTCGAGGCCTTCAGCCTGACGCCTGGCTCGTTCCTCCAAGCGCTGGCGTTCTTCAGCTGCAGCCATGGCGCGGAGTCGTCCTGCTTCAACTTGGTCTGTCGCCCGACCGAGGAGCGCTCCCAGGAGGAATATGCCTGCAGCCCGTGAAATCCAGCCGGTGGCATCGATGTCCCCGATCCCATACATGAGCTCGACCACCGCAAACAGTGCAAATCCGATCGCGGCGCCGATCAGACCGCCTCGTAGCCCGAAGGACATCGCGAGCAGGGCGACGGGCAGCGCATACAGGATGTCGACGGC
Organism: Acidimicrobiaceae bacterium; assembly: GCA_003164095.1. Taxonomy (GTDB): domain Bacteria; phylum Actinomycetota; class Acidimicrobiia; order Acidimicrobiales; family RAAP-2; genus Bog-756. The sequence continues at coordinate 14,449 of PLRX01000075.1, forward strand.
CTCGCCCGTGCCGCTGGCAACGATGTGAGCCACCGTAACTGCGGCAAAGAGTCCCGAGGCAACGAGTAGTGCGGCGCTCGGACTTGATCGGTACCAAGGACCTGCATCGCTCTCGTCCGCAATCCCCAACGTCATCTGCCTTCCTCCCCCGGTGAGCCTCCCAGGCGCTTCGGGATGTTCGCTAGGGGATATGGTCCCATCGCTCGATGGACGTCCCCGGGCGACAGGGTGCAGCGAAACGAGCTGATCCGGACTCTTCTGACCGGAGGGGGTGTCCGTGATCGCTGCCGGGTGGAGGCGCTCATCCGTCGACCGATGACGACAGTCGGTGGCGAATGGATGTCAGATACCAGACAGCCACACCTACTCCGATTGGCCAGACGAGCACCGTGGGGAAGACTACGCCGATCACGACGATGAGGATGTCCCCCAACACCGATGGATCAGACACTCTCCAGCCTCTCCAAGGAACCCGGATCCTCATCGTAGGGCGGTCACACCTAGCCAGATTGAGTGACGCCGGCCCCGGTCTCTACACGCCGGGAGCGTGACCCGCTGCGGCACATCCGGGCGCGAGGAAGACCCTTCACAAGCCTGGTCGAGGTCGGCGGTGACCGGGTCAGGCGCCCATGGAAAGCCGGCACCTCGGGTGTCGTCCTTGACTTCAAGGCGTGCCGATGCGAGGCGCCAAGCCCCTATCTCGAATTGGTACTGATCGAGTGGTTGCTCGACCGCAGCATTCGGAGTGTCCGGAAATGACCTACGCCCTCTTCACACCGTCCTGGTGCCCGGGCTTGCCTGCTCGGCGAGGCTCGGCGAATCCCAACGGTCGCTGC
>PLRX01000024.1 GCA_003164095.1 Acidimicrobiaceae bacterium
CTCTCAAAGGTTGACAGGCGCCGCACTCACGGTGCTTGCCTAGGAGCTATCAGCTTTCAAAGGACTCCTCTGCCCGGTTGAACCGGGTGGAGGTGATGGGCACAGAGGCGAATGGTCCGGGATCGTGCTTGGGCACAGTCAAACCTAGGCCGGTTCAGTACCGTCCAGAGCCGGGCAGTGATCTCGTAGACGACGGGGCCACTGAGCCGTGGGCCATCCTCCGCCGCCACCCCCTCGATCCGGAGGTTCCTGAGGATTCAGTTGACCCATGTCTCGTCATGGGTAGTCGAAACCGGACTTGGGACCGTGAATCTCCAGTTCAGCGAGTCAAAAGCCGGTTCCTGTCTTACCGCGGATCACTCTGTTCCGATGCGCCGGATGCGGCTTCACAAGGACAGTGGCGTCAGGGTGGCAAGCGCTGTTCGCGCTGACACGCGTGTAGTGCGCCACCGAGTTGAGGAAATGGATCTTGCCCTACACGAGCCAGAGTCGATAGACCCACATGAATAGTGGTTCGTGCCAATGTCAAAATCGCCGATGACAGGCTGGGTGGTGCTGACGGGTCCCAACTGACATTCTGGAACGAGTCCGTATCGTTAGTGGAGATCCCATGCCCGCATCTACTGGTACAAATCCTCAGAACTTGGGCCGATCACCTGGACGAGGACGACCACGCGATCCGAATCTGGACGCCGCCATCTTGGACGCCGCACTCGAAGGCCTGATCCACCATGGCTATGACCGGCTCACCATGGATGAGATCGCCGTTCGTGCCCAAGTCGGCAAGGGTGCCGTCTACCGACGGTGGCCCTCGAAGGCCGAGCTCGTCGTCGATGCCATAGTGGCGTGGCGCCTGGCACGGTCGCCCGTCGCCATTCCGGACACGGGGTCGCTCCGAGGCGACTTCGACGCCGCCCTCGAGGCCATGCCGGACATGGACGAGTCAGATGGCGCGATGTTCGCAGTGCTCCTGGGATTGCTGACTGCTGCCAGCCGCGACTCCGAACTCACCGCCGCCTTGGATGCGAATCTGCTGGAAATGGCTCGGAGCGCCATCAGAGATGTCCTCGAACGTGCCGTTCGACGGGGAGAGATCGAGCCAGGTCGGGATCTCAGCCTTGTTCCCGACATGGTGATCGGGCTCAACCTGCTGCGAATCGTGGCTGGACAGCCGATCGGTCGGGAGTTCTTCCGGCGTGTCCTAGACGACCTCGTGCTACCCGCCGTACTTGGAGCTGGCCAGACGGGTACCGAGTCGAAGCGGGCGGAGTAGGCAATCTCGCATCCACCTGGCATACTAATACGGAACGACTCCGTATCGGAAAGAATCCATCCCAAATGACCACAGCCATCGAGGTCGACGAGGTCTCCAAGCGATTCGGTGAAACGGTAGCGCTCGACGCGGTCTCGCTCTGTGTCGACGTGGGTACCGTCTTGGCGCTCCTCGGCCCGAACGGCGCCGGAAAGACGACCCTGGTGCGCGTGCTCACCACCCTGTTGGTCCCGGACAGCGGTCATGCGAGGGTCGGCGGCTTCGACGTGCAAAAGGACGCAAGGACCATTCGGTCAATGATCGGCCTGGCCGGCCAGTACGCCACCGTCGACGAGTTGCTCACCGGTCGGGAGAACCTCGAGCTGGTAGGCCTCCTCTACCACCTCGACAAGGAGCTGTATCGGACACGTGCACAACAGGCCCTCGAGCGGATGTCACTCGCCAGCGCTGGCGACCAGCCGGTCAAGACCTACTCCGGCGGGATGAGGCGCCGACTTGACTTGGCCGCGAGTTTGATAGGCCAGCCGCCCGTCCTCCTGCTGGACGAGCCCACCACCGGGCTCGATCCGCGTACGCGTAACGACTTATGGGAGTTCATCGAGGAGCTGGTTGCAGAGGGAACGACGGTCCTGTTGACGACGCAGTACATGGAGGAAGCTGAGCACCTGGCGGACACGATCATTGTCCTCGATACCGGCCACGTCGCTGCCAGTGGGACGACCGACCAGCTCAAGGATCAGCTAGGGGGCAATGTCCTCGAGGTCAGGGTCAGCGACCGGGCCGACCTCGACCGAGCTGTCTCGCTGATCGCGGACCTGGGAAGTGCGTCGCCTCGGACAAATCCAGATCTGAATCAAGTGTTATTGCCGGTCATGAACGGCGCCCGCGTTCTGATTGCCGCCGGTCGTGCGCTGGACGACCAAGGTATTGCACTCGACGATCTGGGGATCCGACGTCCGTCACTGGACGATGTGTTCCTGGCGATCACCGGCCACGCGGCCAGTCCAGGCGATACTCAGCCACCGAGTACGGGAAGTGCCCATGACTGACCTGGCAATCCGGATGCCGACAACCCGGGCCGCGCGACTTTCCCCGAGGCTTGCACTCCGCGACATCGGCGGTGTCACTAAGCGCAATCTCAAGCGGATCGTCCGCACTCCCCAGCTCGTGTTCATGTCTATCGTGCAGCCGACACTCATACTTCTGCTCTTTCGCTATGTCCTGAGTGGCGCGATCCACGTTCCCGGAATCGCCTACGTCGACTACATCGTGCCGGCGATCTTCCTGGAAGCAGTCCTGTTGGGAGGGATGACGACGGCGCTGGCACTGGCACAGGATCTCCAAGCCGGGATGATCGACAGATTTCGGAGTCTTCCGATGGCACGATCGGCAGTTCTCGCCGGACGGACCTTCGCGGACATCTGCCGGAACGCTCTCGCATTGGCCTTCGTTGTGATGCTCGGGTTGCTCGTCGGCTTCCGGTTCCACAATTCCGTACTCGCGTGCCTGGCGGGTCTGGGGCTTGTCCTTCTGTTCGGTTATGCCTTCACGTGGGTCTACGCCGCCGTCGGACTTGCCGTGAAGGACCCGCAGACGGCCCAGATGGCAGCAATCCTTCCGATGTTCATCCTCTTCTTCGCCAGTTCCGCGTTGGTACCTGTGGCCACCTTGCCTGGCTGGTTACAGCCGTTTGCTGAGAACCAGCCGGTGACGGTCACGGTCAATGCCGTGCGCGCCCTCTTCGAGGGAGGCGCCGTTTACCACGACCTGTGGCAGTCGGTGGCGTGGAGCGCCGGGATTGTTGTGGTCTTCATGGCGATCTCGCTCAATCTGTATCGGAAGGCAACAGCCTGACCTATGTGAGTTCGTCCGATCTAGGCGGCTGAATCGGAGGGCAGGATTCGGTGATCAACCTCTGGCCCAGCCACCCGTATCTGCGATCGAGCCAGGGGCCGTCCTCCGCCACCATCCCCTCGCTCCGGACAGGACTTCCGCAGATGATG
>PLRX01000014.1 GCA_003164095.1 Acidimicrobiaceae bacterium
CCCACCAAGGGCTCTACGTTGCTGAACTGGGATGCAGCAGGAATCGCCGCCAGCTGACGGACTACCCGGCAGGCGGCACATATGTTCCCTCCCGGGCGGATCGACGGCGCAACCGGCGTGGCAGCGAAGTGGGCGGAGCCGGCTACCCCCCCGTGCCTCGTCCGGACGGGGCCACGGAGCGCAGGTGCGTGGTCACGGTCGATTCGAGGTGGTTGCCCGAATTCACGAGGTCCTCGGCGATGAAGCAGATGGCCCGCGCCACCCCCTGCACCTGGTCGTCGTCGAGTCCGTCGAGGGCTGTCCGGAGCGCGTCCAGGTCCGGCACACCGATCTCGGCATCGAGTTGGCCGAGGGTCGCCTGCAGGCGTCCGATGCTGCCTGCGATCCCTGCGGGCAGCGAATCGATGAGGTGGTCGACCAGGACGGCGTGCTGCACATAGGCCCGGGTGATCCGCTCCCGGAGCGGGTCGTCCGAGGTGGCCAGTTCGAAGATCGGCCCGCTCCTCGTCGTCGCCACGGCGCGCAGCCGCCGTCATGACGCAGTCGTCCGGATGACCGCCACTCCTCGTCCCATACGGCCGGTCCGCCAGAACACCCCCTGCTTCTACAGGAACCGTGCAGCACTCGACCGGACCTGAGGTGAGCCACCGGTCATCCCGACGTCAGCCCCCGAACATGCTCATCCACTGCTCGGGGGACGTGAGTCGGAACACGTAGTTGTGGGCCCGGGTCTGGCCCATGGTGGCTGACGCGTCCGGTGGGGAGTAGAAGTGCCCCGGGTAGAGGACGGTGTCGTCGGGCACCCGGGCGAGCCGGTGCATCAGCGAGTCGTACATGGCGGCCGGGTCGCTTCCCGGGAAGTCCGTCCGCCCGCACCCGTCGAGGAAGAGGGTGTCGCCCGCGATGAGCTTGCCGTCGACCAGGAAGCACTGGCTGCCCGGGGTGTGACCCGGGGTGTGCACGAGGGTGATCGGCACCTCGCCGACCGTCACGATGTCGCCTCCCGAGTGACCGACCAGGTCGACCGCACCGACGCCGGTCGAGCGCTCGACCCAGGGGAGCTCGTCGGCCTGGAGGTGGACGGGCACGTCGGCGACCTCGAGCAGGCGGGTGATCCCCTCGATGGCCCACCCCTGGAGGCTGCCCCCGACGTGGTCCGGGTGGAAGTGCGTGCCGAGGGCACCGACGCACCGCATGCCGTCGGCGGCCAGGATGCCGAGCAGGTCGTCGATGCCGTAGGCGGGGTCGACGATCACCGCCTCGCCGGTCTGACGGTCGCCGACCAGGTAGACGAAGTTGACCATCTGGCGGGCCACCTGGTCCGAGGTCGCGAAGTCCCGGCCGGCCAGCAGCTGGCGGAAGTAGAGCCGGTCGGGCCCGGCGGTGGAGGTGTCGTGCGAGGCGTCGGTCACCTCTCCACTGTAGGGTTCGCAACGGGACGGCGGCCGCCCATGAGGCCCCCGCCCGCACCGACGACGCGACCGGGGGATGGCGCTGACATGACCGACACCACGACCGACGCGACCGACGCGACCGACGCGACCGACGCGACCGACGCGACCGACGCGACCGGGCGGGACTACACGAACTCGCCCGCCGCCATGCTGCGTCACTGGGCCGCCGTGCAGCCCGATGCACCGATGCTCACCCTCGGCGGCACCACCGTGACCTGGGGCGAGTGCTACGACCGGGCCGTCACCGTGGCCGCCGCCCTTTCCGCGGAGGGGATCGTGCCCGGCAAGCGCGTGGCCTTCCTCGACCGCAACGGCATCGAGTTCTTCGAGGTGTTCTTCGGCTGCGCGCTGCTCGGGGCGGTCAGCGTCGCCGTCAACTGGCGGCTGGCCCCGGCCGAGATGGCCGCCATCATCGAGGACGCCGGCTCGCCCGTCCTCGTCTACGGGCCGGACTACGAGGCCGCCGTCAAGGAGATCGCACCGGCGCTGGATTGCGTCCGCTCATTCGTGCCGCTGACCGCGTTCGACGACTGGCGGGACGCCCATTCCGGGTCTGCGACGGACCCGGGATTCGTACCCGGCCCCGAGGACGTCATCACACAGCTCTATACGTCCGGCACCACCGGATTGCCCAAGGGTGTCATGATCTCCGGCCGCAACCTGGCCACGATTCTGGGCGGGGCGCCCGAGGTCTTCCGCATCGACGAGACCACTGTGTCGATGGTGGCCATGCCGCTCTTCCACATCGGCGGCACCGGGTGGGCATTGTCGGGCATGTCCCGTGGCGGCCACTCGATCCTCGTGCGGGACATCGACCCAGTGGAGATCCTCCGCGTGATCGAGACGCACTCGATCACCGATGCGTTCGTGGTACCCGCCGTCCTGATGTTCCTGCTGGCCACGCCGCAGCTGGCCGACACCGACGTGAGCTCGCTGCGCACCATCTACTACGGGGCCGCCCCCATCAGCGAGGACGTGCTGGTCAAGTCGATCGCCGCCATCGGGTGCCAGTTCGCCCAGGTCTACGGGTTGACGGAGACGACCGGTGCCATCACGTCCCTCCTGCCTGAGGACCACGACCCCGACGGGCCCCGGGCCAACCTGCTGCGCTCCGCGGGGAGGCCGTTCTCCCATGTCGAGCTCCGCATCGTGGACGCAGCCACCGGCGAACATCTGCCGGCCGGGGCGGTCGGCGAGGTCATGGCCCGCTCCGACCAGAACATGCTCGGGTACTGGAACAGGCCGGACGAGACGACGGCCGTCCTGGACGACGACGGCTGGTTCCGCACGGGTGACGCTGGCTGGCTGAACGAGGACGGCTACCTGTTCCTCCACGACCGGATCAAGGACATGATCGTGTCCGGTGGCGAGAACGTCTACCCGGCCGAAGTCGAGAACGCGCTCCTCGCCCACCTGGGCGTGGCCGACGCCGCTGTCATCGGCGTGCCGGACGAGCGGTGGGGTGAGACGGTCAAGGCCATCGTGGTGGCCGCCCCCGAGGAGGGCCGGTCCCCCGACGACCGGGAGGCGCTGGCCGCCGACATCCTGGCCGCCACCCGCGGCCGGCTGGCCCACTACAAGTGCCCGACCTCCATCGATTTCGTCGACGCCCTGCCGCGCAACCCGTCGGGCAAGGTCCTGAAGCGCGAGCTGCGCGCCCCCTACTGGGAGGACCAGGCGCGCAACATCGGCTGACCCGGTCGCATCCAGCGGAAGGGCTCAGAACAGCGCGTTGGCCTCGGCGTCCTCCGGTTCGTCATCGTCGTCCTCCGACTCCTGGCCGATGGCCTCGAGGCGGGGCACCAGCTCCTCCACCCGCATCCGGGTGCGGCGCAGGCGTTGGTCGAGCTCGTCCACAATCTCGGTGGCCCGCTCGAGCTGATCGACGAGGCGGTCCACGTCGACGACCCCTGTCTCGAACTCGGCGATGATCCCGTCCAGTTCGGCTCCGGCGTCCGAGTAGCTGAGGTCGCCGACCGGGGTCGATGCCCCGTCGTCTCCTTCTTTGGGTGTGGCCATCAGTTCGTTCCCTCCGTTGTGTCGTGCGAGTGGTTCGTTTCGGTGCCGGTGACGGTCGAGTCGACCGTCCCGTCGGCCAGCTGCGTGGCGAGCACGGCGCCGGGCGCCAGCCCGTCGACCGAGCGAAGCACGGCCCCCGTGGCGTCGCGGGTGACCGAGTAGCCCCGCTCCAGCTGGCGCTGGTAGTCGTAGGCGGACAGCAGTCGGCGGCGCTGGCCGGCCCGCAGCTCCTCCACCTCGAGGCGACGGGTCGGGAGACCGGCCAGCCGGCGTGACCGGACCAGCAGGTCCGACTCCCCCGCCCGTGACGCCCGGCGGGCACACCCGGCGCACGACGCGGCAGCGACGGCCAGCCGGGCGGCGTGGGCGTCGACCTGGCCCCGCACCACCGTGCGCAGATTGCGGGCCCGGTGGCCGAGGCCGTCGCGGTGGCGGTCGAGCTGGTTACGGGCACCGGTCGACACGGCACGCTGATGGGCGGCCAGTGACTTGTCGGCCTGGAGGATGCGGTCACGCGCCACCCGGGCGAGGAAGGCACTTGTCTCCTCGACGCCCCGCCAGTAGTCGAGGGCCACCCGGGCGAGCTCCTGGCCACACTCGGTAGGGGTGATGCAGGCCCGGTTGGCCACCTCGTCGGCCACCGACTGGTCGCCCGTGTGGCCGATGCCGGTCCACACCGGGACGCCCGAGTTGGCGATGGCCCGGGCCACCGCCTCCTGGTCGAAGGCGGCCAGGTCGGCCTTGGACCCGCCGCCGCGGACCACGACGACGATGTCGAGTGGCTGGTGCTGGAGTTCGGCGATGGCGGCGGCGACCATGGTCGGCGCGTCCTTGCCCTGGACGGCGGTCGGGGCGACGGTGACGTCGAAGGCCAGCCCCGAGCCGCGCAGGCCCCCGAGGAAGTCGTTGTAGCCCTCGGTGCCGGGGCTCGCCACCAGGCCGACCCGGAGCGGGACGGCGGGCATGGGCAGGCGGCGCTGGCGGTCGTAGAGGTTCTCCTCCACGAGCGCCTGGACGAGTCGGGCCCGCTCGGCGGCCACCTTGCCCATGAGGGCCTCGGTGTCGATCTCCCGGACGGTGAAGTCGACCGAGCCGCGGGCCTTGTAGAAGCCGACGTCGCCCCGGACCCGGACGACCATGCCGGCTTCGAGGGCGATGCCCAGGCGGTCGAGGGAGGTCCGGACGGTCCGCCAGGTGCCGGCCCAGCACTTGGCGCTCAGTGTCGGAGCCCCGGGGTCGTCGGCCTGGGCCGGGTCGACGAGGTCGAGGAAGCAGTGGCCCTTGGTGAGGACCTTCATCGAACGCACCTCGCCCGTGACCCAGACCTCCTCGGGGAAGGCGCCACGGATCGCACGGTCGACCCTTTCGTAGAGCTGGGAGACGGTCAGCGCGTCGGAATCGCCGTGTTCGGCTGCAAGGCGTCGGGCGCGGGCATCGAGGGACACGTGGCCAGGGTATAGCCCGGGTGGGTCGTGACGGCGTGCTGCGATACGACAGTCGGGGTCCCCGGGCACGGAAGACGGGGCGTGGCGCCGGGTTGGCCCTGCTGTGGGACGATGGACGGCGACGGTGAGCCGGCCGGGTGGTCGCGGCCTGGGTCCGACGGGGCAACCCCGGAGGGCGACAGGTCGAGGAAGGTCGGGACTCCACAGGGCAGGGTGCTGGCTAACGGCCAGTCGGGGCGACCTGCAGGACAGTGCCACAGAGAACAGACCGCCGATGGCGCAGCCGCAAGGAGGCGCACAGGTAAGGGTGAAACGGTGCGGTAAGAGCGCACCAGCGGCCGGGGTGACCCGGTCGGCTCGGTAAACCCCACCCGGAGCAAGGTCGAACAGGGGACGTGGGCGGCCCGTCCGGCGCCCGGCAACGGGCGCCACCCCCAGGTAGACCGCTCAGATGGATGGCCACCCCGCCCCGCAAGGGACGGACAGAATCCCGCCTACAGGCCGGCTCACCGTCAACCAGGACTTTTACCCCGACAAGGGGTGATCGTGACTCAAATATGACTCAATTTCTGCTAGGGTTCGCGTTATGACGGACTCCGCCAAGCGCACGTACGGCACTGGCGGCATCACGTGGTTGGGCCCACGACGGGCACGTCTCAGGGTTCGTGTTCCAGGCGAAACCGGACAGCGGACCAAGGTCGTCCATGTGGCTCAACGGGACCGCGGCGGACGTGGCGAGGCTGCCGCCGAACTGGAGGCTTTCGCCCGCGAGGTGGAGCTGGAACGCACCCGAGCGGAACCGGTGGTGCGGACCCTTGGCGATCTCATGGACGCTTACGTGGAGCACTGCCGCCGGACGGGAAAGAGGCAAGGCACGATCGAGTCCTATGGGATGACCACCAAGAGGCTGACCCCGACGCTCAAGACCAAGCCCATCGACAAGCTGACCGCCCACGATCTCGACCAGTTCTACGGGGAACTGGCCAAGACTCTTTCCGCCAACTCCATCCGGCAGACGAATGCCGTCCTGCGTGCTGCCCTGGCCCAGGCGGTCAAATGGGGATGGATCGTCGCCAACCCAACGGCCGGTGCCACTCCCCCGTCCAAGTTCAAGCCCAAGCGCGAAGCGATCGCCATGGCGGACGTGAACAAGATGATCACCCATGCTCAGACCCCGAAGGATGATAGCGGGGACGGGGATGATGTTCTGGCGATGGCGGTCACTCTGGCGACTCTCACCGGGGTGCGCCGTGGCGAACTGGCGGGGCTCCGCTGGGACGATGTCGACGAGGAGTCGTGTTCGATCCGGATCGAGAGGCAGTGGATCCCCGGCAGCGGAGGTCAGTACCTCGGGCCGTGCAAGTCGTCCGACGGTGCCCGCACCGTTGTCCTCGGTGCTGAGGGGATGGCGTTGCTCGACCGATACCGCCGCCGCATGGCGGACCTGCTGAATCGAGAGCCCGAGGGGTGGCTCCTGAGTTACGACGCCGGCGCGACGCCGTTGAGGGCCAAAGCCCTCGGTGCAGCGATCACCAAGCTGGCCAAGTCTGTCGGTGTCACCGCCACGACCCACACGTTCCGACGAGCGTCTGCCACGGAACTGATGGCGTCCGGCGTGGACGTAGACACGTCGGCACGTCGCCTTGGGCACACGACGGAGGTGATGCTCGGTTCCTATGTTCTCGCCAGCGACGACCGGGCGGTTGCCGCCGCTGGGACCCTAGAGACCCGTCTGGCGGCACGCGGTTTGCCTCTGGCGGACCTGTTGCCGGTTGCTGATGCGGACGGTCAAGCTGGAACCTCAGCCGGGAAGCTCGATCGGACCGGGTTTTGAGCAAGGCAATCAGGCTCTCTCCTCAGAATCCAACGATCCGTCCGAGGAGGGCCTGGATTCGCGTTGCAGCCTGACCGGCCGCCCCTGGTGATAGGTCCCGGGTGATGATCCCCAGTGCATTGCCCCCTCGGCCAAGCTCGCGTTGAAGTAGGTCACGAGTCTGAGCAACGTCGGAGGTTGTGAAATCTGTAGCGGTAACACCATCTGCGTTCGCTACCTCAAGGCACCGCCATAGGTCCGTGGCATCTCGATCTTCGTTCCTGACCCTGCGGGCACCGGCCTTCAAGAGAATCATGCTCTTCGAATCGGGAAGCAGCACCCTGGCGCTGAGGTGCTCTCCGTTGGTCAGAATGAACTCTGCGTCGACTACGCACGGTTCGGCCAAGAATGCCTCAGCAAGCCCGGGGACCTCAGTGGTATTCACCTCGCCGACCTGTCTCGAGGGTCGAGCACGTGACGTGTACGCAGGAATGAGAAGGTCTACGGTCGCTGTCCGCTCATCGTCGATCTGACGTTCCCAACGATTCCCCTCTGTTTTGGCGTACCCCCGACGCTCGATCTCCCGGACCAATTTTCCTTCGGTGAGAACCCGAGGGGGCACGCCGTAGTCGGCATCGCCCGTGCTGCGAATAGGAATGTCTGCCCCCGTACGAAGGACATGGAGCATCACGGCGATACCACCCACAACTCGATAGTCAGATTCGAGTCCTGTATCGCTCATGGCCTCGGAAACATCCGTGATGGCGATCAACCCACCATCGGTGGCCAGCGATTCACTCGGGAACAGAATCCGGCGAGGTGGGTCCTCCGGGTCTTCCGCGATGGTTAGATCGCGCACGGGAAGAGACTTGTCTCGGGATCTCCCCGGATGGCTCTCGCTCTGGTGCATCTCTTCCTTGAAGTCACTCATGACGGGCGTCCTGTCGCTCCGCTAGCTAGCGCAGTGTCTTGGCGATGAGCCGTTCTGCTGCTTCGATCCGGTCTTCTCCGCCAAGGTCGTAGAGATCCCACATTTGCTGGACCGGATGAACAATCGGGATGTCTGGCCGATTGGTCGGCCAAGGGGCGAGCAGCGAATCGTCCGAGACGTGGCGGATGAGAAGCGTGGCCTCGCCCCGGGCCAGCGCCGGTACGAACAGGCTGGGCTCGAGGTTGAGTGATGCCTCGGTGTAGACGACTGTGAGCGTCGGTGTTCGCCACGGAGCGACGAGGTCAGGCGCCAGGTCGGCGCTTACTGCCACCCGGACATCTTGTCGGTTAGCAGCTTCGATCACCTGGCGGACCTGCTCGTACGCCGGGTCGAGGGCATAGAAGAGCGACTCCGACACCGAATAGGGACGGTGGTACCGCACATAGAGATCGACCAACCGACGGCGCTGATCCGGGTCATCGAGGTGCTCGATGTCGATGTCGTGGTTAGCGAGAAGCCGGAGGATCTGGGAGATCCGGGGCTGGCTCACCTGGAGGTCTCGTGCCAGGGCAACTTGGTTGATGGGCTCGGCATCTACCGCCAGGTGCCGCACGAGTTGCGACGTGGCTGGACCCCATCGTCGCACCCTGGGCTGCGTCTCTATCACCATCATGCTCGTAGTATAAGTGTTCTACCCCCGACTTGCAAGAACACTTATACCCACCGGAGTCCCCCAACCATCGCTCGGGGGTCTGACGCCGATACTCCCGGCGTCAGCAGGAGACACTATGCGAGGAGGAGGCCGCAACAACTCCAGGTTCTTCCGACCCATGAACTCACTCGACGTTCACCACTAGGAGGCTTCGAGGCCGGATGCCCTGTCGGTCAATTTCCCACAGCACAATGTCTAGGTCCTCCCACGACTCGTCGTTCGCACGGAGGATCAGAGAGAAGAATCGCTGGAACTCCAGGTCTGCTGCCGTGACGATCCCTTCGTAGGTTCGCCGATCGAGATTGCTCGGCAGAGGCCGACCCACGGTGTGGGTATGCCATTCTCCTATCCAGTCACTCCCGTCGCGTTTCCATTCTCTGTCGACAACCTCCTGGGCGAATGCGGTTTCGCGAGAGATAAGATGGGCACGCCGTATTGCCCGTGGCCCGGGCCCTCCGGCGCATCGGATCTCGACCGTTTCGCCGTCGTCCACCCCAACCAAAATTTTCCGGGTCAGAAGGAGGGACGTACGACCACTCGCCGGAAAGCCGCGGTCCATTCCCGTGCCTGCGGTCCTGTCGTCGTCGCCACCATCGAAGCGCTAAACCGCCCAACACGGCATCGCCGACGGTCAGGGAGCCAACCGGTCTACGCATGGTGCGCCAGACTCCACGGACAACGAAGAGGCCCAGAACAATGCCCATTACGAAGATCACGCCGGCAATGGCCGCACACACTTTCGGATCCACCACTACCGCCACTAGGGATACGAGTGCCAGCGCAATCCGCACGATCCTGGGGAACGGATGTTTCCGTTGCGAAGTTCGGACACATTGAGGCGGGCCGTATGGATGGGTCATGATTTCGTTTCCATGACGTGGACCGTACGGCTGGGGTGTAACGACATTCGGAATCCCAGCTCAAAGGCATCCAAGATCGCGCGTGGTTGACCGCTGACCTGGGCTGCCGCGACGATTGAGCTTCAGCGTCGGCCTGGCCAGTTCACCGGCGTGGCTACAGGGGTGGCTACATGTTGGACCCCCCAAGCTTGGCCAATGCCGCTGAGATGATGGCACGTAGCAGCTCCGGAGGTTCGGACTCGGCTTCTCTCACAGCATTCGCGTAGGTCAATCCGTGCTTACCGCCGTAGCCCACCTCCTCCGCGATGAGACGATCCCGTGCCTGCTCCCACTCCGGCCAAGCCCGAGACAAGTACGCCTCAAGGTTTGGGGAGAGAAAAGCGAGTTCTTCCGCGATCAGTCCTTCCTCCGGCCAATCTTCCTCGGCATTACCAATCGCTCTGAGTAGGCGACGGTTCGAGCGCCTTGCTCTGGATTCAGCCTGACGCGCATTATCGGTCTGCTCGTCGCCAGCATCGAGGCGGTGATCGAGGTCATTGTCGGCAACCAGAAGAGTTGGGATGTCGAGGCTGTCCAGAATGGCTCGGCACAAAGGAAGACTGTCCTTGCCGGACACATCAACGATGGCGGCATTTCGTGTTGCGAATCCACCGTCTCTGACTGCGACCGCATCGAATAGGGCCTTGTCCGTTTCGCCCTCCACAAGGATGATCGAATCGGCAAAGACGGCCTCGGCGAGCTGTTGCGGACATGCCTTGTCGATCTGTTTGCGTACCGTGGCCTCAGACACGATCCCCGCAAGCGTATCGATAACCCGCTGATGGGACGCCGCCGTCACAACGGTTCGCGGCTCTCCATCATGGATTACGCGTCTGAGCCGCCGTATCTGATGGAATGCCCCTGGCTCAATGAACCAGGGGCTGTGCGTCGCATAAACAACCTGCAGCGCTTGATCAGGCTCCTCAGCCAGCCTTCTCAAGTTGCGGCCGAAGGAACGTGCTTGCGACGGGTGCTGGTAAAGCTCTGGCTCCTCGATAGCGAGGAGAATCGTTCCGCTGTCGGGATCTTGACGGCCGCGCTCAGCGACCATTTTCAGCGCTGCGATTAGAAGCGCCCGTTGAAACCCGTGGCCTTGGCCAGAAACGGTGGTCTGGACCGTGCCGTCGAGAATGTGGGTTACGAATTGAAGAGGTGAAACTTTCACCTCTGCCGGAGACACATCGAGCTTTACCTCGCGACCGATGGTGAACTGGTTGACTACCGCCGTGAGGTCGACCGCGAGTTCGTCAAGTTGGCCCGTTAGATGTTCTGCGACCAGACCTGCTTGTTTGACGTTCAGGCCGTCGACGAGTCCGTCGAGCTCTGTGGTGATCTGGCTTCGGTCAATCGTCCGCTCCAGCAGCCTGCCAATTGTCGCATTGCGGGAGTCTTCGGTTTCCTCCGCTGCGCGCAAGTCAGCACTCACGAAGACGAAGTCAAACAAGCCCTTCAGCTTGGCGTCGCCGAGAAAGCCGAAGAACCTGGTGGTCGTCGGGATCTCCGCATCGGTGAGTTGGTCGGGATTTTGAGATTCCCATGCTTGGAGGGCTGAATCAACTTGCGTTGCGCTGGTGGTGACGGGAAGCTCCAACTCAGGCCGGGCCTCCCTTAGCGCACTGTAGAGGGTACGTTTCGCCATGGCTCCCGACGTAGTGCGGATCTCGCCAAAGGGCTCGTAGGCTCGGGCGTTACCGCTGAACACATCGGTGTCGTTGGTCCAGGTCCTCCATAGCAGCACTCGCTCAACTCCGGTTGGGGCGTAGCTGCCAAGTTCCACTCGATCGGCGCCAGTGAGATCAACAAACTCGACCTCCACTCTGATCCGTCCGTCCATAGCGGCCGGGTGAAGGTCCTCTAGACTCGGGCCGGAGGAGGGTGTTCCGTTGAAGAACCAGTCCAGAGCTCGCAGGAACGAAGACTTACCTACTCCGTTCGGGCCGATGAGCGTCGTCACATCATCGAATGCAACGTCGAGATCCTTGAGGCATCGGAAGCCTTGAACCCGCACCCGACTGATTCGCATAATGACTCCGACCTTTCGTCGCTGCGCCTTCGACATCCGGGCCGTGGAGTGAGGAGACGTATTGGCGACCATACCCGTGGGCCACCAACTCTTGCTCAGAGCGGGAATTCTTTGAGTTCCCCGAGCAGGCCTGTGCCAGACTCTTCACCAATGGAGCCGATGGAGGTCATCGTCACCGAAGCTCGCGCTCACCGAACTGTTGTGCTGACAGCTCGGGAGTCCGATGGTTCGTTCGAAGTGCGAGAAATTGAGCCGTATAGTCTCCGCCCCGGTGCAAAGGACCGGCCAGAAGTGAGGCTGTACTACTACTGTCTCAAGAAGCACGGCATCAGGAACACGGCGAATTCAAGCGGTGAGTGC
>PLRX01000101.1 GCA_003164095.1 Acidimicrobiaceae bacterium
GGGTCAGGGCACCTGAATGGTTACGTTCTTGCCCGAGTAGAACCTGCGGACGCCGTCCTGGGCGGCGGCGCGTTCAGCGGCGGAGGGGACCTCGGTCATGGTCTGCGCCATCGAGGCGCCGGTGCGGAAATGGTCGAGCGCACGGTGGACGAGTGCCTCGTTGGTCTCCAGTTGTTCGCGCAGGTGGGCGATGGCGATGATGAACGCCTCGGCTGCCTCCTCGACCTCGTGGCGGGCACTGTCCATGCCACCAGCGTAATTCCCTTCGCACCGTGCAGGGTCGACCTGCGTGCCGCTCCGGCCGGGAACCCGATTCGGCCGACCGGGCAATACTCCGGTGATGGGGGAACGAGCGCTTGGTGGCGGGACCGATGCGGAGGTCATCCGGTCGTCCCTGACCGACCCCGAGTCGTTCGCGGCGATCTTCGAGCGGCACGCCGCACCCGTGCACCGGTACCTGGTCACACGGGTGGGGCGCGGAGCCGCCGAGGACCTCGTCGGCGACACCTTCGCCACCGCCTTCCGCTCGCGCTCGACCTACGAGCTGAGCCGACCGGATGCCCGCCCGTGGCTGTTCGGCATCGCCACCAACCTCGCCCGGCACCATTGGCGCTCAGAGGGACGACGTGAGGCGCGGGACGACCGGGTCGAACGCGGAACGGTGATGGCGGAGGACCCGAGTGACGACGTGGCGGCCACGGCCTGGTTCCGGAGCCAGGCGGCACCCATCGCCCGGGCGCTGAGCCAGGTCGACGCCGCCCACCTCGACGTACTCCTGCTGGTCGCAGGGCCCGGCCTCTCCTATGACGAGGTGGCACAGGCGCTGGACATCCCGATCGGCACCGTGCGGTCGCGCCTGGCCAGGGTCCGTCGCCAACTCCGGGAGCTGCTCGGGGCCCCGGAGCACTACCTCGACGGTGCCGCGCACGACACGACACCGGCCATTTCGGCAGAAGGATCACCGTGAACGACGAACTCGACCTCGATCTGGTCACCGACTACCTACGAGCCGACGACCCCCCGCCGACGGACCTCGCCAGGGCCCGCTCGATCCTCGACGACGCCATCCGGGCCGAGGTCGACGAGTTGCAGCCGACGGACGGTGCGCCCGCGTCGATGCACCGCACCCGGCGACGGTCGAAGGTCAGGAGCAGGCTGGTGGTGGCCGGACTGGCGGCCGCGGTCGCCTGTGCCGTCCTGATCGTCCAGGTCGTCCCGACGTCGGACACCCACCCGCCGGTAGCCGCTGCGGCACAGATCAACCGGCTGGCGGACGCCGTGCAGCCGGCACCGCCCCTCCGGTCCGGGCAGTGGTCGTCGGTCCAGATGACGGGGGAGGTACTGGCCACGGTCGGTTCCGTCGGATCGACCAAGACACCGGACGCCCAGGCGTCCATCCCCCTGTCCTTCGGGGTGTGGTCGAACTCGACGGGCACGACGTGCACGTCACAGCAGTTCGGGACGGCCACGTTCGCCAGCCCGGTCAACGCCCAGGCTTGGCAGTCGATCGGGCTGATCGCCACGCCGAACAACCAACCGGTCACCGGGTGCGTGGCCGGCGTGCAGGCCGCCTCGGGGGGTGGCATGGAGATGACGCCGATCGACGTCTCGCACCTCACCCACGATCCGGCGACCCTGGCGAAGGACCTGGAGTCCGGGACGACCGGTGTCCCCTCGGTTGACCAGTCCGAACGCGGTGCATCGGTTCCCCAGGACGTGTTCGCACGACTGACGGTGCTGATCGTCGGACCGACGAGTGGCACCTGGTCGGGATACAGGCAGGAGATGCTGGAGACCATGGCCCTCCTGCCCGGGGTGATCTCGCTCGGTCCGATGACCGCCCACTCCGGCAGCAAGGGACCCGCCTTCTCGACACCGAGTGTGGCCGAGGTGGACCCCGTCACCGGGGCCACCGAGTCGGAGTCCGTCAGCCCGGTCGTCATCCTGGACGCATCGACGGGCGCTCTGCTCGAAGCCCGGAACTTCTCCATCCCGGTGTTGCAGAGCGCCGGCCAGGACTTCGTCGGGAGCCCCGATGCGCCGGTCTACACCGAGGGCGTGAGCTACGGCATCTCCACGACGTGGATCGATCCGGTCGGCGGTCCGTCGGTCGTCGACCAGGCCCAGCTGCCGTCGTGGATCTCCGGATTCCATGCCGTCGAGGCGGTCGGGAATCCGAACGTCGGGCTCCAGACGATGGCCGACGTCTTCGACCAGTTCATCGGCACCGGCAACTCACTGTTCAACGACGACGGGATGCCGACGCCGACCCAGACCACCTTCGACCTGACCATCACCGACCCGACCACGGACGTCGCCGCCGTGGTGGCCGCGCTCGACGCTTCGGGTCTGTTCCAGTCGGTGGTCGTGAAGGCGTAGGCGGGGCCCCAGTACCTGGTGACCTCACCTCGATCGTCAGACTCCGGAAGCACTCCGGGGCCGGATCGCATGCCGACTCACGATCGGTACTCGGGATTCGGGAAGTCGAAGCGGGACGCGGCGTCCCACGCCTGACGTTGGTTGCCGTAGGTGGAGAAGCCGCCGGCCGACGTGAGCAGGGCGGCCGGGTGGAGCAGGCTCCATGTCATGGACGTGGTGTTGCGGTTGGTGGAGTCGTTGTCCACGCCAGCGCGACCGCCGTCCTCGAGCTCGCCCGAGTGCGCATGGAGCCGCTCGTCGGCCCCGGATCACTCCTGGGGCGCCACCCGGACGACGGTGCGCCCCATGGTCCGTCGTTCCTCGATCGCCTCGAGCATGGGTGGCACCTCGTCGAACCGGAGCTCACGTCCGACCACGGGCCGGACCGCTCCCTGCTGGTGCAGCTGCAGGATCCCGTCCCAGATGCGGATGCCGTCGGCGCGGCTCAGGAAGTTCATGCCGAGGCAGCGTGTCAGGCGTGGATCGTCGACGAAGGCGAAGCAGATGCCGACCAGGTCGAAGTTGCCGTAGATGCTCGGCTGGAGGTTGACCCCCTGTTCCTCGAGGGTGATGTCGGCCGAGTAACCGACGATCAGATGGCGACCGTTGAAGGCCATCGTCCTGAAGGTGTCGAGGGTGACCTGCCCGCCGACGGTGTCGAACGCCAGGTCGACGCCCCGCCCGTTGGTGACGTCGTCCACGAATCCGACGAAGTCCCGGTCGCGGTAGTTGACCGCATGGTCAGCGCCGAGCAGGCGGCAGAACTCGACCTTCTCGTCGGTTCCGGCCGTGGCGATCACGGTCGCACCGAAGGCCTTGGCCAGCTGGATGACCCCCGACCCCATCCCTCCGGCCCCGGCATGCACGAGCAGCAGGTCCCCCGGCCGGATCCGGCCGCGTTCGCGTAGGGCGAGCCAGCCCACGAGGTACGGGAAGTACATGGCGACCCCGTCGACGCAGCTGAGCCGGTTCGGCAGCGTCTGCACGGTCGCCGCGTCCAGCAACGCAGAGGACGCATAGCCGCCCTGCACCCCGGCGGTGACGCCCACCACCCGCCGGCCGGTCAGTGCCTCGGCCCCGGGGCCCACGGCATCGACGGTACCGGCCGCCACCATGCCCGGCACGAAGGGTGGCTCCAACTTCAGCAGTCCGTAGCGACCCCGGATGGTGTCGATGTCGTTGAAGTCGAGGCAGAAGGCCTCGGTGGAGACGCGGACCTGATTGGCCCCGGGCAGGCCGACCTCCACCGTCCGCGTCTCCAGGGCCTCGGAGGGCGCACCGAGGCGGGTCGCCACCCATGCGGTGGCCGACACGGTGGTGTCCTGCGGTCCGCCCGTCATCGTGCCCCCGGGGCGTGGTAGGCGACGGGCAGCTTGGTGATGCCGTTGAGCCAGGAGGAACGCAGCCGTCGGAGCGGCCCGAGGAGGCGGATGTCCGGGAGCCCGTCGGCGAGGGCATCGAACATGATCCGGAGCTCGAGCTTGGTCAGGTTGGCGCCGATGCAGTAGTGGTTACCGCCCCCTCCGAAGGTGATGTGCGGGTTCGGGTCCCGTCCGATGTCGAACCGGCGGGGGTCGGCGAAGACCTCCTCGTCGAAGTTGCCCGACGCGAAGTAGAGGCCCACCCGGTCACCCCTGCGGATGGCCTGCCCACCCACCTCGGTGTCCTCGGTTGCGGTGCGCTGCAGAACGACTGCGGGTGAGGAGTAGCGAAGGATCTCGTCGATCGCGGTCGGAGGTCGCTCCGTGCGCCAGCGCTCCCATTGGTCTGGATGCTCCATGAAGGCGAGCATCCCGTGGGCGATCGCCTGGCGGGTCGTCTCGTTGCCGGCCACCGAGAGGATCATGAAGAAGAACCCGTACTCCTCGCTCGACAGTGTCTGACCCGAGGCGTCCGGCCGGACGAGGGTGCTGGTCACGTCGCCCAGGTCGTGGAGCTTGCGCTCCTCGGCCGCTGCGAAGGCATAGGCCAGCAGTTCGAAGGTGGCGGTCTGGTCCATGCCACCGACCTCGGCGTCCTCGGTGGTGGCCATCTTGTCGCTCCACTCGATGAGCTGCCCGCGGTCCTCGTCGGGAATGCCCATCAGGCCGGCGATGGCCTGGAGCGGGAGGTGGCACGCGACATCGGCGACGAAGTCCCCCGTCTCCTCCTGCGAGGCCGACCAGACGATCCGGGCGGCACGTTCGCGTAGGTCGTCCTCGAGCTTGTTGACGGCTGGCGGGGTGAAGCAGCGCTGGGCGACGCCGCGCACCCGGGTGTGCCGGGGGCGGTCCATGCAGAGCAGCAACTCCTTGCTGGTTTCGCGCGCCAAGTCGGACGGGTCGAGGAGACGGACGAACGCAGAGTCCTCCTCGACCGACCAGCCGTGGCGGGCCGACGACACCGCCTTGATGTCGGCGTGGCGGGTGAGGGCCCAGAAGCCTCCATCGTGGTGTCCGGAGTCGAGCGGGTCCTGGGCGTTCCAGTACACGGGGGAACGGTCGCGCAGGTAGGCGAACTCGTCGAGCGGGAGGCGGTCGGCGAGGATGTCGGGGTCGGTGAGATCGAATCCCGGTGAGATGACGGTCGTCATCGTCGGTGCCTCCAGTTCGACGGGTGTCCAAGTTGACACTGCCTCGTATCAACTATCGTGCACCCTAGAGTGGGACGGATCCGGTGGCAACCATGAGTCGAGCGGTCACGCGCCCCTTCAGGGGGGTCAGCGCTCCCGAGCGCCGGAGGGTCCGGCGCCAACAGCTCGTCGAGGCCGCATTCGACCTGGCTGGCACCAACGGCTCGGCCAGCCTAAGCGTCGGCCAGGTCTGTGAGGCGGCCGGTCTGACGAAGCGGTACTTCTACGAGAGCTTCGATTCGATCGACGATCTGGGGGCCGCCGTCGTCGACCATGCCATCCAGGTGATGGTCGACCTGACCGGGCCGTTCCAGCCGGGCCGGCCCGGCGGTTCCGTCCACGCCGGGATCACGGCGTTCATCAGCGGCCTCCTCGACGATCCGCGCCTCGCCCGGGTGCTCATCACCGAGACCCAGGCGGGCAGCCTCAGCCGCTTCCGCAGCCGGATCGTGGAGGTGGGGGTGTCGTCGTTGCTGCCCGTGGACCGGTTGGCCGACACCGAGACCCTCGATCGTCGACGGTTCATCGCCTACGCCCAGATGGGAGCCCTCGGCGAGATCTGCGTGGCGTGGCACCAGGGAGCGGTGGCGTTCGAGCGTGACGAACTGGTGGATCGGCTCGTCGATCTGTTCGGCCGGATCGCGGGCTCGCCGGAGACGTGAACGGCCCGCCGACTCCCGGGGCGCACGAGCCTTCAGTAGTGCGGTCCAACGGTCGATGACCCACCCATGACGTGGCGTGCGGTCCCGGGTGTGGTGGTCCTCTCCGCGTTGGCGGTGGTACTGCTGGCATCGCCTGCCCGGGCCGCCACCAGTCAGGGCTGTTCGGGATCCATCTCCTCCACGTCCGTCGCGAATGTGCCGCTCGACACGGTGGCGGTGCCCGGCACCGGTGGGACGATCCCCAGTCCGTTCCGGCTCCTGTGGGGCGATCCCGTGACGTGGACGGGCCAGACGCCCCAGCCGGTGACCACGGGGACGTGGCAGCTCACCGTCCAGCACCCGTCGTGGCTCTTCACCCTCGGTGAGCTCGTGACCGGGCACCAGCACGGCCTGAACGGCACCTTCGACAGTGGCCAGGGGGCCACCACGTTCACCAACTCCTTCACTCCCAGCTCCATCGAGCCGGTCACGCTGCCCGGCAAGTACGAGGTCGCCTTCGCGGTGACCGGCAGCGGAGGTGTCCAGTGCACGGGCACGATGTCGGTGCAGGTCATCGACAGCCCGTTCCGCAATCCACTGTTCTGGCTGGCGGCCATCCTGACCGTCGCGGGACTGGTGATGCTCTTCTTCTTCGGCATCACGAAGCTGACCCGGCCGGTCTACGTCCGGGCGAACGACCGGGAGGGTTCCAAGTGAACGGCCCCAAGACCAGGCACGTCCTCGCCAACACGCTTGCCGGCCTGCTCCTCGGCATCGGCGTGAGTCTGATGCTGACCCTCTACGGGCAGGTCGGCTGGAGCACGAGCACGCCGAACCTGATCATCGTCCTCGGCGTGGTCCTCGGACTGGGTGTGGGCCTCCTCCCGGTCCGGACCACGCGTGCGCCGACGGGCAGACGCTGACGGACCGGACGCCCGGTTCCGCCCTTCACGGGAGGATGAGGTGGGTGTCGCCGAACTCGTGCCACCGGAATCCTTGGTCCACAGCGGCCCCGTAGGAGGCCTGCAGTAGCTCACGACCGGCAACCGCCTCGAGCATCATCAGGTGGGACGACGCCGGCTCGTGCCATCCGGTGAGCATCCCGTCGACGACCCGCACACCCCGTTCCGGTGAGATCATCAGATCGGTCCGGCCGTCGTAGGCCTCCACGGCGGCATCCGACGACAGCGCGACCACGGGCCTCCGCGCACGGCGGAGGTGGGGGAGCGCCTCCTGGACCAGGGCCAGCGGGGCCAGGACGTTGACCTCGTAGACGTGGCGCAGGTCGGCCATCGGGTACCGGGCGAGTCGCGGCAGCGGAGTCGGTCCGAGGGTGCTGGCGTTGTTGACGTGCAGGTCCAGCGAGCCGTGCCGCACCGCCGCATCGACGAGGGCCGTGCGATGGCTCGGTGACGTCACGTCGCCGGCGACAACCGTCGACACCGCGCCTGGGCTGTCGAGGAGGTCGCCCACCTCCTGCAGCGGTGCTTCCGTAGGGACGTGCTGCGGCGGATCGCCTTCATCCGGATCACCCAGCGTGTCGGGCTGTCGTTGGAGGAGATCGTCACGGCACTCGCCAGGCTGCCTGCTGACCGTGCACCGACCAAGCGGGACTGGGAGCGCCTCGACGCAGGCTGGCAGGACCGCATCGACCAGCGCATCGTCCTGCTCGAGGCACTCCGGGGCGGCCTGTCGGAGTGCATCGGATGGGGCTGTCTGTCCTTGCGGACGTGCGCGCTCGCCAATCCTGAGGACATGGCCGCCAGTGCGGGGTCGGGGCCGCAGTACCTGATGAGCGAGTGAGCCGGACGAAGGGGAGTCGCCGCTCGGGTGGAGGCTGTCAGATCTCCTCGGGCACCATGTCGATGGCCCCGCACGGGCACTCGTGGGCGCAGATCCCGCACCCCTTGCAGTAGTCGTAGTCGAACTCGTAGTCGCCGGCGGACGTGAGCTTGAGCACGGCATTGTCCGGGCACACGGCGAAGCAGTTGTCGCACCCGAAGCAGTTGCCGCACGACAGGCAGCGTCGGGCCTCGAAGACGGCGTTGTCCTCGGTCAGCCCGACGACCACCTCGTCGAAGGTGCTCTGGCGACGGACCTGTTCGAGCTCGGCCCGCCTGGTGCGGGGGGCGTCGGCGAAGTACCACGTGTTGAGCCGGTCGAACGTGGCCGGAGCGGCCGGGGTGGGTTCGGGGTTCGAGCGGCCGGCCAGGAACGCGTCGATCCCCCGGGCCGCCCGGGCGCCGTGCCCGACGGCGACCGTCGCCGTGCGGGTCGACGGCGTGGCGTCCCCGCCGGCAAAGACACCCGGCTCGCTGGTCATCATGGTGGGCGTCAACGCCAGTACGCCGTCCTCCACGGTCAGGGAGGTGCCCTGGCCGAGGAGCGACAGGTCGGTGTCCTGCCCGATGGCCAGCACCAGCGAGTCGGCGTCGAGCTCCTCGAACTCGCCGGTGGGACGGGGCGCACCGTCGTCACCGGTCTCCATCCGCTCGACGGTCATGCGGGTGCCGGAAAAGCTGTCCACGGTGGACAGCCATCGGACCGTGACCCCCTCAGCCAGCGCGGCATCCAACTCCTCGACGTGGGCGGGCATCCGTGAGCGCGTCCGGCGGTAGATGATGACGGCGTCGGTGGCGCCCAGTCGGCGGGCGGTGCGGGCAGCGTCGACGGCGGTGTCCCCGCCGCCGTAGACGACCACCCGTCGACCGAGTTGCGGTGGGTCGCCGTCGGCTACCCCGTGCAACAGCGACAGGGCGTCCACCACACGCGACGAGTCGCCGGCCGGGATGTCGATCCGCCGGGCCAGCTGGGCCCCGACAGCCAGGAAGACCGCGTCGTAGGACCCGGCGGCCCGCTCGCGTCGGACGTCGGTCACCGTCCGTCCGAGCTCGAGCTCCACGCCCAGGTCGACGATCCGCTGGATCTCGGTGGCCAGGACGTCCCGGGGGAGCCGGTAGGCGGGAATGCCGTAGTGCATCATCCCGCCGGGCTGTTGCGCCGCCTCGACGAGGTGCACGGCGTGGCCGAGGCGCCGCAGGTGGTAGGCGGCACCCAGCCCGGCCGGCCCGGACCCGACCACCAGCACCCGGGACCCGGTGGACGGGGCGGCCCCGGGCAGGGCCCACCCGTGCTCAAGGGCGAGGTCGCCGAGGAAGCGCTCGACCCCGTTGATGCCGACGGCCTCGTCGAGCTGGGCCCGGTTGCACGATGTCTCACACGGGTGGAAGCAGATGCGGCCCATGACGGCCGGCAGCGGGTTCGTCTCCACCAGGAGCCGCCACGCCGCCTCGTAGTCGCCGGACTCGGCGTGGTAGAGCCAGCCCTGGATGTCCTCGCCGGCCGGGCACGCGCCGTTGCACGGGGGCTGGCGGTGGACGTAGACGGGACGCTCCACACGCCACGAGCCGGTGCGGTTGGCGTGGCTCGACCCGACGTCGAGGGTGATGGCGAACGGGCGCTCCATGGTCAGTGCTCCCCGTCCGTCGCCGGCGCGTCCGACCCGACGAGTCCGTAGCGGGCGATGTTGCGGTCGGCAATGGCCTGGATGTGGTCGATGACGTCCTGGCGTGGCGGATCGGTGAACAGGTGGGCGTAGCGCCGCTGGCGGGACAGGTAGGCCTCGACCGGCTGCCGGCATCGGATCGGCGACACCGACGTGACCGAGCCGTCCCGGGCCTCGAACACCGGGAAGATGCCGGTCTCCTGGGCCAGGCGGGCCAGTTCGATGGTGTCGCTCGGGGCTGAGCCCCAGCCGAGGGGGCAGGGGACCAGGACGTGCAGGTACCGGGCGCCACGGATCTCCATGGCCCGCTCGACCTTGGCCTCGAGGTCGTGGAGGTCGGCCACGGTGGCGGTGGCGACGTAGGGGATGTCATGGGCCATGGCGATCCGGGGGAGGTCCTTGCCCTGGCCGAACGGGTTGCCGGGCGAGTCACCGACCGCTTCCGTGGTGGCCGTGCGGGCGGCCGGGGGTGTCGCCCCCGAGCGCTGGACCCCGGTGTTCATGTACGCCTCGTTGTCGTAACAGACGAAGAGGACGTCGTCGTCGCGCTCGAAGAGGCCGGACAGGCAGGCCAGGCCGATGTCCACCGTCCCGCCGTCGCCGGCCTGGGCCACGACGCGGACGTCGGTGCGGCCCTTGACCCGCAGGGCGGCACTGACCCCGGTAGCCACGGGCGGTGCGTTGCCGAACAGGGAGTGCAGCCAGGGGATGCGCCACGACGTCTCGGGGAAGGGGGTGGAGAAGACCTCCAGGCAGCCGGTGGCGTTGACCGCCATCAGCTGGCCGTCGCACGAGCGCATGGCGGCATCGAGGACGTAGCGGGCCCCGAGGGCCTCGCCGCAGCCCTGACAGGCCCGGTGCCCCGAGTCGAGCGCATTGGTCCGCCCGGCCCCGGACTGCACGGTGCGGTCCCCTTCGCCGACCAGCCGGTTGCCGGCTGCGTAGCTGCCCACCTGGTAGAAGTGGACCGGCGTCGTGGTCATGGTGCCTCCCCGACGGGCGAGGCGACCGGTGGCGGCCGGCGGCGCACGGTGGCGGTTCCGTCGGGACCGGGGGACGATGCCGACAGCACCCGGGCCCGCTCGTGCTCGATGACTGCATTGTCCAGGTCGAGGAAGCTCAGCGGCTCGAGCTCGCCACGTGCGGCGGAACCGAGTACCGACTCGACCCCCCGCCGGGTGATGGGGCGTCCCCCGAGCCCGGCGACCACGGTGTGGACGCCGACGTCTGAGTCCTGGACGGCCAGGGTGACGTCGCCGGACAGGACGCCACCCCCGCCGGCCCGGAACGCCTTCTCGATCACGACCACCTGGCGAGCCCCGGCGAGGGCCGACCGCACCTCGCTGGTCGGGAAGGGCCGGAACGTGGTGATGCCCACGACCCCGACCCGCTGCCCGGCCCGGCGTCGCTCGTCCACGGCATCCTTGATGGTCCCGAGCACCGAGCCGAGCGCTACCACGATGGTGTCGGCCCCCTCGGTGCGGTAGGTGCCGACCAGGCCGGCGCTCGGTCGTCCGAAGATCTCCTCGAACTCGGCGGCCAGCTCGGGGATCCGGTCCAGAGCGTCGAGCTGGCGCAGGTGGGCGAGCACCTTCACCTCCTCGAACGCCTCGGGTCCGACCATGGCGCCGATCGAGACCGGGTCGGCCGGGTCGAGGAATTGGTGGGGCGCATAGGGAGGAAGGAACGCGTCGACCCGGCCCTGCTCGGGGAGGTCGACCTGCTCGACGGCGTGGGTCAGGACGAAGCCGTCCATGCAGACCATCACCGGCAGCGACAGCTCCTCGGCCAGGCGGAACGCCAGGACGTGGAGGTCGACCGCCTCCTGGTTCGTCTCGGCGAACAGCTGGATCCACCCGGCATCGCTGGCCGCCATGGCGTCGCTGTGGTCGTTCCAGATGTTGATGGGCGCACCGATGGCCCGGTTGGCCAGGGTCATGACGATCGGCAGCTCGAGCCCCGATGCGTTGTGGACGGCTTCCATCATGTAGAGGAGCCCCTGGCTGGCCGTGGCCGTGTACGCACGGGCGCCGGTGGCCGACGCCCCGATGGAGACCGACATGGCCGCGAACTCCGACTCCACGTTGATGAACTCACACGGGGCGAGCTCGCCCGTCCGCACCAGGACACCGATCGCCTCGATGATGTGGGTCTGCGGCGAGATGGGGTAGGCGCAGACCACCTCCGGCCGACAGCACGCCACGGCCCGGGCCACGGCCTGGGACCCCTCAATCTGCTGGAGCACGGGCGACCACCTCCCGGTCCTGTCCGGCTCGTGCCTCGTCCACCACGAACTCGAAGGCCGCACGGGCCGCAGCTGCATTGGCGGTGCCGACGACACCCGCGAAGCGCTCGCTGATCGCTTTCTCCAGTGCATCGAGCGAGATCCGGCCGGTCAGGGCGGCGAACCCACCCAGCAACGCAGCATTGGGCAGGGGCCGTCCCACGTACTCGAGGGCGAGCGCCGTGGCCGGGCAGGTCAGCAGGCGGCCGGGCCGGAACCGTGACGCGAACTCGGCAAGTCCGAGCCCTTCGAAGCTCTTCGACGTGTTGACGAGCACGTACGCGTCGTCGGCCAGTCCGCCGAAGAGGTCGACCTGGTGCACGAGGGTGGGGTCCTGGACGATGAGGGCGTCGGGCTCGGCGATGGGCTCGTGGGTGCGGATGGGCCGGTCGTCGATCCGGCAGTAGGACACCACCGGCGCCCCCATCCGCTCCGAGCCGAAGCTCGGGAACGCCTGGGCGAACCGTCCCTCGTCGAACGCTGCCATGGACAGGATCTCGGCGGCCGCCACCACGCCCTGGCCGCCCCGACCGTGGATCCGGACCTGGAACACGGTCTACCGACCGCCCTGGCTGGGGGCGGAGGCCCCGGAGCCGTCGCTCGTCATCGAGATGTCTCCACGCATGCCACTCCACGCCCCTTGCCGGTCCACCGGCCTCGGTCGCCGATCTCCTCCCATGGTCGCGGGGTCCCGGAGGGGCGGGTAGGGCCGAACGGCCCTGGCCATGTCAGGCACGATGGACGATCCTCGGGAACAGGTGAACGTCACCGTCGAGCGCCGGTACCGCCCGGGCGGGACGGTGGACGAAGGAGGAGTGATGGCTGGAGGCCCCGTCTACACACGTCGCTTCGGCGAGTTCGGCATCGGGGACGTCCCGACGGTGGGGGGCAAGACGGCCGGCCTCGGTGAGATGTACCGGTCGCTGTCGGGCGAGGGGGTGCGGGTCCCGGACGGCTTCGCCATCACCGCCGACGCCTACCGCCACGTACTCGAGGCGGCGGACGCCCTCGGGCCGCTGCACGACGCACTGGATGATCTCGACCCGACCGACATGGGCGACCTCGCCCGGAGGGCGGCCCGGGCTCGGGCCATCGTCTACGACGCCGGCCTGCCCGCGGACCTGGCCACCGAGATCCTGGCCGGCTACCGGCACCTGCAGGACGAGTACGGAGCGGATGTCGGCCTGGCCGTCCGTTCGTCGGCCACCGCCGAGGACCTGCCCACGGCGAGCTTCGCCGGCCAACAGGAGACCTTTCTCAACATCCGGGGGGAGGACGGGCTGCTGGAAGCGTGCCGGAAGTGCTTCGCCAGCCTGTTCACCGACCGGTCCGTCCACTACCGGGTCGATGAGGGCTTCGACCAGTTCCAGGTGGCGCTGTCGATCTGTGTCATGAAGATGGTGCGCTCCGACCTCGCCTCGTCGGGGGTGCTGTTCACCCTGGACACCGAGTCCGGGTTCCGGGACGTGGTCTTCGTCACCGGTTCCTACGGCCTGGGCGAGAACATCGTCCAGGGTGCCGTCGACCCCGACGAGTTCTACGTCCACAAGCCGACCCTGGCCGCCGGCCACGGGGCCGTGCTGCGCCGCCTCCTCGGCGAGAAGGCGATCCGGATGGTCCTGTCCGACGGCGAGTCAGGAGCTACCACCCATAACGAACCGACGCCCGACTACGCCCGGGAGCACTTCTGCCTCGTCGACGCCGAGGTGCTCGAACTGGCCGGGACCGCACTGCGGATCGAGTCGCACTTCGGGCACCCGATGGACATCGAGTGGGCGAAGGACGGGATCGACGGGAAGCTCTACATCGTCCAGGCCCGCCCGGAGACGGTCGTGTCGCAACGCCGGCCGTCCGCGCTCGAGACCTACGTCATCGACCACCGGGGCGAGGTCGTGGTCGAGGGCCGGTCGGTGGGGGAGCGGATCGCGTCGGGCACGGCCCGGGTGATCGAGGACGCCGCCGATCTGGGCCAGTTCCGTCCCGGCGAGGTCCTGGTGGCCGATGTCACCACACCCGACTGGGAGCCGGTGATGAAGTCGGCGGCGGCCATCGTCACCAACCGGGGCGGGCGCACGTGCCACGCCGCCATCATCGCCCGTGAGCTCGGGATACCCGCCGTGGTCGGGACCGGCGACGGCACCACGGTGGTCAAAGGGGGCGAGCCGGTGACGGTGTCGTGCGCCGAGGGCGCCGCCGGCTACGTCTACCGGGGGGAGATCGGCTTCGAGGTCCACCGCGAGGAGGTCGACACCAGGCGCCCGGCTACCCAGATCATGGTGAACCTGGGCAATCCCGACCTCGCGTTCTCCACGTCCTTCCTCCCGTGTGACGGCGTGGGGCTGGCCCGGATGGAGTTCATCATCAGCGAGTCGATCCGGGCCCATCCGCTCGCACTCCTGCACCCCGACCGCGTCACCGACCCGGGAGCCCGGGAGGAACTGGCCCGGCTGGTCCGCGGCTACGACAGCGGCGAGGAGTTCTTCGTGCAGCGCCTGTCCGAGGGGATCGGCACCATCGCCGCGGCGTTCTGGCCGAAGCCGGTCGTCGTGCGCATGTCGGACTTCAAGACGAACGAGTATGCGAACCTCCTGGGCGGCAGGGACTTCGAGCCGGACGAGGCCAACCCGATGCTGGGCTTCCGCGGTGCGTCGCGCTATGCGCACCCGGCGTACGAGGACGGGTTCGCCCTCGAGTGCGCGGCCATGCGCCGGGTGCGGGGGGAGATGGGGCTCACCAACGTGGTGCTGATGCTCCCCTTCGTGCGCCGGGTGGCAGAGGCCAGGCAGGTGATCGACCGGATGGCCGAATTGGGGCTGCGGAGGGGGGAGGACGGCCTCGAGGTCTACGCCATGTGCGAGATCCCGAACAACGTCATCCTGATCGACCGCTTCGCCGAGCTGTTCGACGGGTTCTCCATCGGCTCGAACGACTTGACCCAGCTGACCCTCGGTGTCGACCGCGACAGCGAGATCGTGGCCTTCGACTACGACGAGCGCGACGAGGGGGTCAAGGAGATGATCCGCCTGGCCGTCCAAGGGTGCCGGCGCAACCACATGCACTCGGGCCTGTGCGGGCAGGCGCCGTCCGACTACCCGGACATGGCGGAGTTCCTGGTGGAACTCGGCATCGACTCGATGAGTCTCAACCCCGACAGCGTCCTCAAGACGACCCGGCTGGTGCTGGAGGTCGAGGAGCGGCTCGGGAGGGCGGGAGCGGGCGCCCCCGCATCGGGGTAGCGGGTCACTCCCGTTTCGGTCAGCGCCGAGGTTCCCCGATCATTGTCCATCAACCGGTGCCCGGAGGACTGCAGTGAGTTCTCGTTCGACGGCTGCGAGCGAGACCGATCCCGCCCCGGGGGCCAGGTCAACCATGAGGTCGATGTCGCTGCCGTCAGTTCTCACGACGAGGCGATGTCCGGCAGCTTCGATGAGTTTCGTCAAGGTACTGAGTGCAGGCTCACGCCGGTCCGATTCATAGGTGCTGATGACCCTCTGGGCGACGTGAGCGCGACTGGCCACCTCCATCTGGGAACGTCCAGCGTGGATACGCGCTCGTCTGAGGAGGCTTCCCGGGGTGTCCTCGCCGTCGTCCACGAATACCACGATCTAGCGGAATGTCTCCATCTGACAGCGATGCACCGGCCGGGAGCCGATCCGGGTGCTCAGGTCGGTCAGGTGAGGCCGAGATCGGACGTCACCAGCTCCCACGGAATGGGTCCCTCGCCCGTCTCGATCATCTCCGTCCGTGCGGCTGCTGCGGCGCTGAGGGGCGACTCGTGTGCACGTTGTGCATCCAGGGCGTCCCACACACAAGACCCCGCTCGCTGAAGGGGTCGATTCCGGCCGACGGGCCCGTCGACGGATGGACGCCAACTACTCAGTCGAGCGCCTTGGCCAGCAGTTCGTGGAGCTCGACCCGCTCCTGGCGGCTGAGCTGAGCGAGGACGTCGTCCTCGACTCCCTCGATCGCCTTCTGTGCACTCCCGAACGCCCGGATGCCCTCGTCGGTGATCTCGACCAGGTGCCGGCGACGGTCGGCCGGATCGCGACGGCGGAAGGCGAACTCCCGTGCCTCGAGATCGTTCAGCAGCAGCACGAGGTTGTTGGCGTCGACGCACATCATCTCGCCGAGCTCGTGCTGGGGGACCGGACTGTGGTCGTGCAGCGTGGCGAGCGTGGCGAACTCCTTCAGGCGCATGCCCAGCTGCTCCTCGGATGTGCGCCGGTAGATCAGCTTCGTCAGCTGGGTCAACAGGACCGTCACACCGGGTGTCGTGCTCTTCACCATCGCCTCGATTGTAGTTCCGAATCGCTCCCGGAGCGTAGATTACCACCACAGCTTGACACTCACTACGATAGTGACTATCAATGGAGTGCAACCTTCACTCCGAGAGATCGAGGACGCCTCGCCCATGCCCTCTTCCATCCGCGGCTTCGTCCACGAGCGCCGCAGTTGGGTCGCCCTGATCGTCGTCTGCTTCGCGATGCTCATGAACACGCTCGACCAGACGATCGTGAACGTGGCCGTGCCCACCATCCAGCGCGATCTGCACTTCAGCCAGGCGTCCCTCGCCTGGGTGATCGACGCCTACCTGATCACCTTCGCGGGGGCCCTCCTGCTGGCCGGCCGGCTGGGCGACCTCATCGGCCGGAAGAAGGTCTTCCTCGTCGGGGTCGCGCTGTTCACGGCGGCATCGGCCGCGTGTGGCGCCGCCGACACCCAGGCGCTGCTTGTCGGGGCGAGGTTCGCCCAGGGGCTCGGGGCCGCGCTGTCCTCGTCGGTCATCCTGGCGATCATCGTGGCCGACTTCCCCGTTCCGGCGGAACGTGCCAAGGCGATGAGCTCGTACATCATCGTGGCCGTGGGCGGCGGGTCCTTGGGCCTCCTTGTCGGGGGCTACGTGACCCAGGCGCTCAGCTGGCACTGGATCTTCTTCATCAACATCCCCATCGGGATCGCCACGCTCGCCCTGGGGACGGTGCTCATCGACGAGAACGTCGGACTCGGGGTCCGGGAAGGACTGGATGTCGGCGGCGCCGTGCTGAGCACCGGTGGTCTGATGCTCGCGGTCTACGCCATCGTCACCTCGACCCAGTACGGCTGGCGCTCGACCCACACGCTGCTGTTCGGCGGGGCGGCGGTGGTGGTGCTCGCCGCCTTCGTCCTGCTCGAGAGCCGGCTCACGCAGCCGATGATGCCGCTGCGTGTGCTACGGGCGCCGGGCCTGCTGACGTCGAGCCTGATCCGGGGCCTCATGGTCGTGGGCATGTACAGCACGTTCTTCATCGGAGTGCTCTATTTCCAGCACGTGCTGGGCTTCAACTCCGTCGTGACGGGGCTCGCGTTCCTCCCCCAGACGCTCATGGTGGCAGTCATGTCCATGGGCATCACCGCCCGCATCATGAGCAGGCTCGGGGCCAGGGTGACGGCGCTCATGGGACTGGTGATCGTGGCGATCGGGCTCGTCCTGTTCGTCACGTCCGGCCCCCACACCCCCTACTTCCCCCAGATCTTCGTGGCCGTGCTGTCGATCGGCTTCGGTGCGGCTGAGGCGTTCACGCCCCTGTTGACCATCGCCCTGGCCGGCGTCCCGGCGGAGGACGCGGGGATCGGCTCGGGCATCGTCAACGTGTCCCAGCAGGTGTCCGGTGCGCTCTCGGTGGCGGTCCTCGGGGCCATCTCCACCTCCCGCACGGCTTCGCTGCTCCACTCGGGGAGCTCCGTCATAGATGCCCTCGACGGTGGCTACCGTCTGGCGTTCGTCGTCGCCCTCGCCAGCGTCCTGGTGGCGATCGCCCTCGGCTTCCTCCTCATCAAGCAGCCGAGTGCACCGCCGGTCGCCAACGAGGCGTTCGAGGCGGAGTCGGAGGCGATGATCGCCGAGATCATGTGAGCGCTCGTCCCGTCCCGCCGGCCGGGCCGAGGAACCCGGGGAGCAGCTCCCCCAGGTCGCCGACCACGAGGTCGGCGCCGTGTGACCGGAGTGCGTCGGCCTGACCGGTGTGGTCGACGCCGACCACCAGCCCGAAATGGCCCGACCGGCCCGCCTCGACCCCGGCCTGGGCGTCCTCCACGATGGCGGCCAGAGCCGGGTCGATGCCGAGCATCGCCGCCGCCTCGAGATAGCTGTCCGGCGCGGGCTTGCCCGCCAGGCGGCGCTCCTTCACGACCGTGCCGTCCACGCAGGCGTCGAAAAGTCCGGCGATCCCTGCCGCCCGAAGCACGGCCGGGGTGTTCTCGCTGGCCGACACCACCGCGACGGGCACGCCCCGCGCCTTGAGGAGGCGGACCAATTCGACCGCACCGTCGTAGACGGCCACCCGTCCGGTCTCGAGGAGCTCCTGGAACAGCGTGTTCTTGGCGTTGGCAACGCCCATCACCGTCTGGGCTGTGGGGGGATCGTCCGCCTCACCCTCCGGCAGCGTGATGCCCCGCGAGGCGAGGAACGTGCGGACCCCGTCGGTCCGGGGCCTCCCGTCGACGTACCGGAGATAGTCCTCGACCGGGTCGAACCCGGACGAGGGAGTGCCCGGCGCCGGCGACGTCCTCGCCGCCAGGAACCCGTCGAAGGCCGACTTCCAGGCGGCGGCATGGAGGTCCGCGGTCCGGGTGAGCACCCCGTCCAGGTCGAAGAGCCAGGCCCGGCAGTCGGTCGGGTCCAAGGGGCCGGTGCGCTCAGGTGGCGAGGTCATCCGGTGGTCGGATGTCGATCCTGCGGGCCGGTCCCCGGTCGGACGTTCACGACCCGGTGGCACCCACGCCCGGCGCCGGTGCCGGTGGCCGGAGGCGCCGGCCGGTGACGACGTCCCCGCGGACCAGGACCAGGCGGTGACCGGGCTCCGCCACCCGGGGCTCGGGGAAGGGACCCCCGGCGGCTACCCGGTCCGTAGCGCTCGCCAGTCCCCGGACCAGCACGCTCCACCTCCCCTCCGGACTGCCGCCGTCCCGCGCCAGCCCATCGAACGAGTAGTCCACCTGGAAGGCCACCAACCGACCGTCCACCCGGTCGAGGAGCCGCTCGCCGATCTGGAGGAGCACGTGCGAGGCGTGGACGGCATAGTCGACCGGGAGCACCAGCGGGGCGCTGTCCGTGGGGATCCCCAAATGTCCGTGGTGCCGCCGCTTGGCCCCGAGCGCGAGCAACCGTCGGCATTCCGGGAGATCCAGGACCTCCGAACCGCGCTCGTCGATCCACATGCCCCCATCCTCGGGGATCGTGTACCCCGGAGCCAGGGTCGAAGGTCACCCGGGTCCCACCCGGACGCCCGGGGAGCAAAAGGGATTCGGACTCTGTTCCGACGATTCGGGTGAGTGTCACTGTGAGTCCATGGCCCACCGTCGTACTTCCCCCGTGGCGGGAGTCGGAGCCCGGAGACCGAAATGAGCGCCCCCGGCCGGACCGAAGGCGACGACGGCGGTACCCGTCGCGCCCGGCGCAGCCTCGGTGTACTGCCGGCCGCACTGGACCGGCGGTTCGAGGCGGTCGTCCTGTGGAGCGCCGATCCGCAGTTGTCGGCGCGCACCGCTCAGGACCTGCAGGCGCTGCGCGGGGCTGCACTGGCGGTCGCATGGATGGCCCCCGCCCCGACGCACAGTCTGGTGGAACGGCTGGGTGGGGCCACCCCGGATGCGACCCCACTCATCCTCGCCGACAGCGGGGGCAACGGTGCCGTCGCCGTCGACGACACGGGTCCCTGCGAGGTGGAGTGGCCGCAACCCGAGGAGAGCGTGGATGCCCTCGATCGGGCCGGTGAGGCTGTTGTCCGGAAGCTGGCCGATCTGGGGATCGCCAGCGCCCTGTCCCCCCACAGTGCCGGGGCGACCAGGATGAGCGTCGAACTGATGGGGGACCCGGCCGTCCCGTCCACCCGGTTGGGATTCAAGCGCTTCCTGCACGGGCACGGGATTCCGAGCGTCCCCCACCTCGCGGGCCTTGCCATGGAGGCGGCCCGGCAGGTCGGCCTGGACGATCCGCGGGTGGTCGTCGAGGGCGGCAGTGTGCAGATCGCCCTGCGGGACGCGGGGGATGTCGCGGCCGAGGTGCTGCACGAGCTCTGGCGACGGGGCGTGGACCCCCGCGACACCCTGGTCGTGATCGACGGCCTGTCGGGCGTTCCCCACCGGCCAGCGCCGGTCGTCGTCCCCGACATCCGGGAGGCGTCCGTCGTCCTGGTCAACGGTGGTCGTGGGACTCCAGCTGCAGGAATGGTGGCACTCACCGGTGGCGGGGCGCGCGTGCACCAGCTCCTTGCCGATCAGCTGCGCCGTCGCCGGCGCCGGTCGCTCCCCGAAGTCATCGCCCGGGCGGGCTGGTCCGTCGCCATCGAGGGATTCGACCCCGGGGTCGAGCGCGTCCGCGAGGCACTGCTCACCTTGGCGAACGGACACGTCGGCATGAGCGGGGCAGCGCTGGGCGATCACGCCGGCCGGCACCCGTGGGTGGTGGCCGAGGGGGTCTATGTGGCGGAGGGCCCGGCCTCCCACCTGCTCACCGGTCCCGTGGCCTTCACCGTTGGCGAACTGCACGCCGGAGACCCCCTCCGGCGGGTGCTCGACCTGCGCACGGGGGTGCTGCACGAGCGGTCGGGTGCCGAGGGCGCCGGGGTGGAGAGCACCCGGTTCGTCTCCCTGAACCGGCCGACGACGGCCGTCCTACGCGGCCGCTACCCGGGCGCCCTCCGCCCCGGACCGCCCCTACAACCCCCGGCGGACGACGCCACCGTCGATGCCGGGCGCACGGGTGACACCACCTGGATCCGGGTCGCCGGGTCCACCGGCGGGATCACCGCCGCGGCGACCCAGACACTGACCCGGCGGTCGCGCCCGGCTGCGGGGTCGGGGACCGGCGCCAAGGTCCTCGACCGCGTCGCCTCCTACTGCACCGATCCCGTGGACCTTCCGGAAGCCACCGGGGCCGTCGGCGCCGTGGACCGGGCCGCCACCGTCGGATTCGACCGGTTGCTGGCCGGGCACCGCCGGGCCTGGGCACGCCGATGGGAGGACGCCGACGTGGTCATCGACGGCGATGACGAGCTGCAGTTGGGCGTCCGCTTCGCGCTGTTCCACCTGATGGCATCGGTGGCCGACAGCGGGGAGGCCCCGGTCGGCGCGCGTGGACTGTCCGGCATGGGCTACGGGGGCCACGTGTTCTGGGACGCGGACACCTTCGTCCTTCCGTTCCTGGCCGCCACGCACCCCGAGGCGGCCCGCTCCATGCTCGAGTACCGCATCCGACGAATGCCCGCCGCCCTCGACGCGGCACGCGCTGTCGGTCGCGCCGGTGCCCGCTTCCCGTGGGAGTCCGCCCAGAGCGGCCGTGACGTGACGCCGAAGAGTGCCCGCGACCGGTCGGGGCGGGTCGTCCTCATCCGGACCGGTCAACTCGAGGAGCACATCGTTTCCGAGGTGGCGTGGGCGGCATGCTGCTACGTGGACTGGACCGGGGACGACGACTTCGCCCGTGGGCCCTGCCGCGACCTCCTCGTGCAGACGGCCCGGTACTGGGCGTCGCGGATCCGGGTCGCCTCCGACGGCGGTGCCCATATCTATGGGGTCGTCGGCCCTGACGAGTACCACGAACCGGTCGACGACAACGCCTTCACCAACGTCATGGCCCGGTGGAACCTGCGCCGCGCCGCGGCGGCCGCCGAAGCGACGGACGGGGACGGTGACGCCGGCGAGCGGGAACGATGGGTTGAACTCGCCGACGCCCTGTTCGACGGCTACGACGCCGATACCGGGGTCTACGAGCAATTCGCCGGATTCAACCAGCTGGAGCCGCTGCTCATTGCCGAACTCGCCCCCCATCGTCCCATCGCCGCAGACCTGCTGCTCGGAGCCGAGCGCACCCGGGGTGCCCAGGTGATCAAGCAGGCGGACGCTCTGATGATCCACCACCTCCTGCCCGACGAGGCGGCACCCGGAAGCCTCGAGCCGAACCTCCGCTACTACGAGCCGCGCACCGCCCACGGCAGCTCGCTGTCCCCGGCGATCCACGCCTCGTTGTACGCACGGGCACGTGACTTCGACCGGTCGTTGGAGGCGCTGCGCATCGCCGCGCGCATGGATCTCGACGACCTGACGGGCTCCACGGGAGAGGGCCTGCACCTCGCCACGATGGGTGGCACCTGGCAGGCCCTTGCCTATGGGTTCATGGGGCTCCGACCGGCTGCCGGGATGCTCCGCGTCGACCCGGTCCTGCCCACCTCGTGGTCGGCCCTGGAACTGCGCGTGCAGTTCCACGGCGCCAGGGTGCGCGTCCGCAAGGAGCGGTCCCACCTCGTCATCTCCGCCGACCGGCCCGTGCCCGTGGTCGTGGGCGGTTCATCGTTCGTCACCGGTGCCCGTGATCTCGAGTTCTCCCGTCACGGACCCAGTTGGGAGCTGTCACCATGACCAGAATCATCGCCGCCATCGACAACTCGGCCGCCGCACGGCCGGTGCTCACGATGGCTGAGGCCATCGCTCGGGCGCTTGCCGGGACACGGGATGCCGTCCACGTCATCGAGGACGGTGACGAGACGGCACGCGCCTGTGCCGAGGCCGCGGGTGCGCCGATGCGTGTGCTCCCCGGCGATCCCCTCGAACAGCTGACCCTCGCACTGGCCGAGGCGGATGTGGTGGCGCTGGTGCTCGGCGTCCGGGGCAGGCCCGGCGGTCCGCGGCCGGCCGGACACCTCGCACTGGCACTTGCTGATACCACGGACAAGCCCGTCGTCGTCGTGCAGCCCGATGCTCGACCGCCGGCGCGGCTGCACAGGGTCCTCGTCGCCATGGAGGGAAGCCCGGGTAAGGCCCGGGCACTCAAACGGACCATCCAGCTGTCGGCCGACGCCGGCCTCGAGATCGTCGTGGTGCACGTGGACGAGGAGATCCCGAGCTTCACCGACCAGGTCCAGCACGAGACCGGCGCCTACGCACGGGAGTTCCTGTCCAGGCACGTGATGGACGCTCCTCGGATGCGGCTCGAGCTGAGGATCGGCGTCCCCGCCGCGCAGGTCCTCGACGCCATCGAGGAGTTCCACCCCGACCTGGTGGGCGTCGGATGGCCCCAGTCCGACGATCCGTCCCGGGGTGCGGTGGCCCGCGAGATCCTGGATCGGAGTCCGGTGCCCGTGCTCCTGGCGCCGGTGAATTAGGCCGGACCCGGGTCGGCGGCACCCGGGTCGACCGACGTCCGGCCGGCGCCAGCCGGGGGTTCTGGTGGCAACCGGGGCACTATGGGCAATTCGACCCTTTGGTCGGCGCTGCCGGACCATCAGAGTGGGTGCATGGCTTCCGACGGAGACGCGGTGATCGATCGGCACGGCTTCGACGCCCTCATCGCCGAGCTCCGCAGGCGTGGGTTCCGGACACGGGGGCCGGTGGTGCGCGATCAGGCGATCCTCCACGACGAGGTGTCGTCCACGGGCGACCTCCCCGGCGGCTGGCGGGACCAACAGGCCCCCGGCCGTTACCGCCTGGAACAGGTCGGTGGTCCGGAGCTCTTCGGATGGGCCGTGGGCCCGGCCTCGTGGAAGTCGGAGTTCTTCCCTCCTGAGGAGGTCGTGTGGCGGGCGTCGGTGGACGACGGGCAGGTCACGGTGACCGAGCCGGACGGCACCACCGAACCGGTGGCCCTCATCGGGATACGCCCCTGTGAGCTGTCGGCCCTCGACGTGCTCGACCGCGTTCTCCAGGGTGGCCGGGTCGTGGACGACCGGTACGCGGCGCGCCGGGCGGGCACGTTCGTCCTGGCCGTCGACTGCGGGGCGCCGGCGTCGACGTGCTTCTGTTCCTCCATGGGGACCGGCCCCGCCGCCGGCTCGGGCTACGACCTGGCCCTCACCGAGCTCACCGACGGACGGCACCGGTTCCACGTACGGGTCGGGTCCCCGGCCGGGGCCGAGGTGCTCGCCTCGGTGCCCCGGGAGCCGGTGGGCGACGGTGACGTCGCCGAGCGCCGGGGGGTGCTGGAGGGGGCGCGGGCCGGCATGGGACGCGTCCTCGACACCGACGGGCTGCCCGGGCTGCTCGACGGGAACATCGACCACCCCCGCTGGGACGAGGTGGCTGAGCGCTGCCTGTCCTGTGGGAACTGCACGCTGGTGTGCCCCACCTGCTTCTGCAGCGACGTGGACGACGTGACCGACCTGTCCGGTTCGGTGGAGCGCCGGCGCCGATGGGCCTCGTGCTTCGACATCGAGCACTCCTTTCTCCACAGCGGGCCGGTGCGGGCGAGCACGTCGTCCCGGTACCGGCAGTGGCTCACCCACAAGCTCTCGACCTGGTGGGACCAGTTCGACGGATCGGGTTGCGTGGGCTGCGGTCGGTGCATCACGTGGTGTCCCGTCGGAATCGATCTGACCGAGGAGGTCGCCGCCATCCGGGCCGGTGACCGCGAGACCGTGGGGGATGCGTCATGAGTGAGATGCGTCATGAGGGGGGTGCGTCATGAGTGACACGGTCGAACGGGTCCTGGCCGCCCACCGATTCCTCGACGGTATGCCCGAGGGGACCGTGGAGCTGATCGCCGGCTGCGCCCAACTGGACTCGTTCGAGCCCGGCCAGCGCCTCCTGGCCGAGGGCGAGCCGGCTGGCACGCTCTTCTTGGTCCACCACGGACGGGTGGGCATCGAGGTGCACCAGTCGGAGGGGATCATCACCATCGAGACGGTCGGGCCGGGCCAGATCGTCGGCCTGTCGTGGGCATCACCGCCCTTCCGCTGGCAGTTCGACGCCCGCGCCCTCGAGCCGGTGTCCGTCGTGGCTGTCGACGTGGACAGGCTCCGGACCGAACTCCGTCGGCGGCCGGACATCGGGGTCGTCGTGCTCGAACGACTGGCGTCCCTGTTGGTCGACCGGCTCCAGGAGACCCGGCTGCGGGTGCTCGACCTGCACGCACTGGGCGATGACCGTCCGCGCTGAGCGGTCGGCGTCCCCGCCGACGCACGGCCTTCCGACGGACGGCCTTCCGATGCACGGACCGCTCACCCCCGAGCCCTACCGGGTCGTCGGGCGGCGGGAGGAGGTCGGGGACGTGGTCACCCTGTCGCTCGAGCCGTGCACCGATGGTGCCTCAGGGACGTACGCCCACGGTCAGTTCAACATGCTCACGGCATTCGGGGTGGGTGAGGTGGCCCTCTCCATCGCCGGATCCGCGGGCACGTCCGGCCTCATCGAGCACTCGGTCCGGGACGTGGGTGCGGTGACCCACGCACTGTGCACCGTGCCGGCCGGAGCCGTGGTCGGGCTGCGGGGCCCGTTCGGGAACGGTTGGGGCATCGAGCGCCTGCCCGACGGCCCCGACGTGGTGGTGGTGGCCGGGGGGATCGGTCTGGCGCCGCTGCGCAGTGCCGTGGGCGACCTGGTGGTGCGTGAACGGGAGGGCCGGGGCCGGGTCTTCGTCGTCGCCGGGGCCCGCTCCCCCGACCAGGTCCTGTACGGGGACGACCTCGACGCCTGGCGCCTGTCCGGGTCCGATGTGGTCGTGACGGTCGACGTCGGGACGCCGGGGTGGGAGGGCCCGGTGGGCGTGGTGACGACCGTCCTGCCGGATCTCGCCTTCGAACCGGGCGGTGCCTGGGCCCTGACCTGCGGCCCCGAGATCATGATGCGCTTCGTGGCCCGCGCCCTGGTCGAGTGCGGTGTCGAGCCCGCCCGGATCCTCGTCTCGCTGGAGCGGAACATGCAGTGCGGCATCGGCATCTGCGGGCACTGCCAGCTGGGCCCACTGCTCGTCTGCCGGGACGGGCCGGTCGTTCCCTACGGCGGCGTGGCGGACCGCCTGCTGGTGGAGCGCGGGCGATGACCGACGAGCGACCCACCGTGGCCGTGTGGAAGTTCGCGTCGTGCGACGGCTGCCAGCTCACGCTCCTCGACTGCGAGGACGAGTTCCTGGCCATCGCCGGGGCCGTCCGGTTCGCCCACTTTCCCGAGGTGTCCCGGGCCAGCGTCGACGGGCCCTACGACCTGTCGATCGTCGAGGGGTCGATCACCACCGAGGAGGACGCCCGGCGGATCCGCGAGGTCCGGACCTCGTCCCGCCGGCTGATCACCGTGGGGGCGTGCGCCACGGCCGGTGGCATCCAGGCCCTGCGCAACTCGGCCGCCGACGGGGCGTACGCCGGAGCCGTCTACGCCCATCCCGAGTACCTCTCGTCGCTCGGGACCTCGACGCCGATTGCCGCCCACGTCGCCGTGGACCTCGAGTTGCAGGGCTGTCCGATCTCGGCGGGCCAGCTCCTGGAGGTCATCACGGCCGAGCTGGCCGGGCGCCGACCGGTGCTCCCGAGCCACTCGGTCTGCCAGGAGTGCAAGGCCGCCGGCACGGTGTGCCTCCCGGTGAGCCGGGGGACGGCCTGCCTGGGCCCGGTGACCCGGGCGGGCTGCGGTGGCCTCTGCCCCTCGCTCGACCGCGGCTGCTTCGGCTGCTTCGGGCCGTCGGTGGGGGCGAATCCGCGGGCGCTCACCGAGCACCTGCTCGAGGAGGGTACGACCCGGGCCGAGGCGGCCCGTCTCTTCGCCACCTTCAACGTCGGCAACCCGGTCTTCGGCGACCAGGCCGCCGCGCTCTCGGCGCCGGAGCGACAGGGGGGTCAGCCGTGACCCATGGATCGGGCTCCCACCGCACGATCGCCGTCGAGGGCCTGTCCCGAGTCGAGGGAGAGGGTTCGCTACGGGTCGACGTGCGCGACGGGGTCGTCGAGGACGTCGCCTTGACCATCTTCGAGCCGCCCCGCTTCTTCGAGGCGCTGCTGCAGGGGCGTGCGGCCGCCGAGGCGCCCGACATCACCGCCCGCATCTGCGGGATCTGCCCGGTGGCCTACCAGATGAGCGCCTGTGCGGCCGTGGAGGACGCCGTCGGTGTCCGGGTCGGCCATCGGGTCACCGCGTTGCGCCGGCTCCTGTACTGCGGCGAGTGGATCCAGAGCCACGCCCTGCACATCTATCTGTTGCACGCACCCGACTTCCTCGGCTGTGCGGACGCCGTCGAACTGGCGGAGCGCGACCGGGCGGCCGTCCAGCGGGGGCTGGACCTCAAGAAGACCGGCAACCTGGTCATGGAGACGGTCGGGGGTCGGGCCGTGCATCCGGTCAACGTCAAGGTGGGCGGCTTCTACCGGGCCCCGGACCCCGCCGACGTGGCCGCGTTGGCCGGGCCGCTCGAGCGGGCGCGGGACGCGGCGCTGGCCACCGTCTCCTGGGTGGCGGGCTTCGACTTCCCCGACGTGGAGGGGGAGTACCGGTTCGTGGCGCTCCGGGGCGACGGGCGCTACCCGATGGAGTCCGGACGGGTCACCTCGTCCGACGGCCTCGACGTCACCGCCGGTGGGTTCGCCGACCGTGTGGTCGAGGAGCACGTGGCCCGCTCCACCGCCCTCCATGCCCGGCTCGACGGACGGCTCGAGTACCTGACCGGCCCCCTGGCCCGCTACGCGCTGAACGCCGACCAGCTGCCGGAGGTCGCCCGCCGGGCCGCGGCCGATGCCGGCCTCGGACCCGTGTGCACCAACCCATTCCGGAGCATCGTCGTCCGCGCCGTCGAGTTGGTCGCCGCCTGCGCCGAGGCGCTCCGTCTGGTCCTCGCCTACGAGCCGCCGGACCCGCCGGCCGCCCCGGTCGGGTGGCGGGCGGGCGTGGGAACCGGAGCCACCGAGGCACCCCGGGGGCTCCTGTTCCACCGCTACGGGCTCGACGACGCAGGGCTCATCACCTCGGCCCGCATCGTGCCGCCCACGTCGCAGAACCAGCTCACCATCGAGGCCGACCTCCGGCGGGTGGCCCAGGCGGGCCTCGCCCTCCCCGACGACCAGCTGACCTGGCGGTGCGAGCAGGCGGTGCGGAACCACGACCCCTGCATCTCCTGCGCCGCCCACTTCCTCGACGTGACGGTGGTCCACCGGTGAGCGGGTCCGGCGATCCCGGTGCGGCGCCACGGGTGGTGGTGGTCGGGATGGGGAGCGAGTACCGGCGGGACGACGGTGCCGGCGTGGCCGTCGCCGAGGAGGTGGCCCGGACCTGCCCCCACGTCACCCGCCTGGGCCCGATCGGCGAGCCGCTCGACCTGCTCGGACTGTGGGACGGCGCCGACCTGGCCGTGGTGGCCGATGCCGTCCGGTCCGGCGCCGAGCCGGGCACCGTCCAGCTGATCGAACTGTCGGAGGCGGCCGGGACGGGGCAGGGGTCCGTTGGACCGCCGGGCACCACCAGCACGCACGGGATCGGCCTGACCGGGGTGCTGCGACTGGCCCGGGCCGTCGGGAGCGCGCCACGCCGGGTGGTGGTGGTCGGCATCGAGGGGAGCGAATTCGGGAACGGCGTCGGGCTGAGCCCGGCGGTGGAGCGTGCCGTGCCCCATGCCGTCGGTCACGTGCGGGACCTGGTCGACCCGGCGGGATGATCCGTCGGTGGGGTGGAGGCGATCCGTGGGTGCAGCCGGGGGACCGGTGGCGGCTACCGAGGTGACCTTCGCCCCTGGCGCCCGCACCGGCACTCCCCGACGATGGGATGGAGGGGTCGTCCATGTCCGGCCCGCAGAGGAGGGAGTGGAGCGATGCAGACCGTGTTCGTGAATCCCGAGCGGTGCATCGGCTGCCTGCAGTGCGAGCTGGCCTGTGCCGTCGAGCACTCGGCGAGCCAGGAC
This sequence comes from Acidimicrobiaceae bacterium, assembly GCA_003164095.1. Classification (GTDB taxonomy): domain Bacteria; phylum Actinomycetota; class Acidimicrobiia; order Acidimicrobiales; family RAAP-2; genus Bog-756. The sequence goes on from PLRX01000101.1 coordinate 28,084, forward strand.
GCCGCCACCGCGTTCCTCGAGGTACCGGTGCCGCGCAAGCGGGTGCATGTCGAGCCCGGTCCGATGCCCACCCTCGCCTTCCCGAACCGCTGCCGCCACTGCGATCCGGCTCCGTGCCTGCAGGTCTGCCCGTCCGGTGCCATCACCCGCGAGGACGAACTGGGTGTGGTCCTGGTGGAGCCGAAGCGGTGCATCGGCTGCGCGATGTGCGCTGTGGTCTGCCCATTCGACGTAATCACCTTCCACCCGCTGGCCGACGGCCCGGGATCCGAGGTGGCGGTGGCCGTCAAGTGCGACGGCTGCGTGGACCGGGTCCGCCGGGGCGACGAGCCGGCCTGCGCCGAGGTGTGCAAGGTGGACGCATTGGTCTTCGGGGAGCTGAACGAACTCGTGTCGGCCGGGAGCCTGCGCGAGGCCGGTGCCGTCCTGGCGGCCGCCGGTGTCGGCGCCACACCGCTCCCGGGCGGCGACCCGCTGGCCGGGTGGCGTGCCTGGGGTGCGGCCGAACGGGCGGCGAGGGACGCGTCGGCCGGGTGGACACGGGAGAACGGGCATGCCGGTGGGAACGGGTCGGCCGGGAACCATCAGGCCGGGAACGATCAGGCCGGGAACGATCAGGGAGAACAGTCATGACCAGCAGCAACGGCAACGGCTCGGCGCGTCGCCTCACCATCAACGAGGACGCCCAGGCGATGATCGACGAGGCCCACCGGCAGGGCATCGACACCGTGTGGGACCGGCTCGAGGCCCAGCAGCCCCAGTGCGGCTACTGCGCACTCGGCCTCAGCTGCCGGAACTGCGCCATGGGTCCGTGCCGGATCGATCCGTTCGGTGAAGGGCCGCAGAAGGGGGTGTGCGGCGCCGGTGCCGACGTGATCGTGGCCCGCAACCTGGGCCGGGCCATCGCCGCCGGCTCCTCGTCCCACTCGGACCACGGGCGGGACATCCTGGAGACGTTCCGCTCCCTCGCCCACGGCGAGACCACCGGGTACGAGATCGCCGACGAGGCCAAGCTGCGGCGCCTGGCCGAGGAGGTGGGCGTGGCCACCGAGGGCCGCTCACCCGAGGAGGTGGGGGCCGACGTGGCCGACGTGCTCCTGGAGGACTACGGCTCCAAGCGCGGGACGCTCTCCTTCGTCGGGCGGGTCCCCGAGATCCGAAGGGACCGGTGGGAGGCACTGGGGATCACCCCGCGCGGAGTCGACCGCGAGAACGTCGAGATGCTGCACCGGACACACATGGGTGTCGACAACGACTACGTGAACACCCTCCTCCACGCACTCCGCACGAGCCTGTCCGACGGGTGGGGCGGGTCGATGATCGCCACGGAGCTGTCCGACGTCATGTTCGGCACGCCGAAGCCGGTCATGTCCGAGGTCAACCTCGGGGTGCTGCGCAAGGACCAGGTGAACATCGCCATGCACGGGCACAACCCGATGCTGTCCGACGTGGTGGTGGCCGCCGCCCAGGACCCCGAGCTCGTCGAGCTGGCCCGCTCGCTCGGGGCGACCGGGATCAACGTGGTCGGGCTGTGCTGCACCGGCAACGAGCTGATGATGCGCCGGGGTGTGCCCATGGCCGGCAACCACCTGATGCAGGAGCTGGTCCTCATCACCGGGGCGCTCGAGGCCATGGTGGTCGACTACCAGTGCATCATGCCATCCATCGTCGACGTGGCGAAGTGCTACCACACGAAGATCATCTCGACCTCGGACAAGGCCAAGTTCACCGGCGCCACGCACGTCTCGTTCGACCCGAAGCGGGGGGCGGAGATCGCCCACCAGATCGTGAGGATGGCAGTCGAGGCCTTCGCCGACCGCAATCAGGAGCGGGTGCGGATCCCGGTGGAGCCGGTGCGCTGGATGGGCGGGTTCTCGGTCGAGGCCATCCTCGGCGCCCTCGGGGGCACCCCGAAGCCACTGGTGGACGCCATCGCCGCCGGCACCATCCGCGGGGCGGTGGCCGTGGTCGGCTGCAACAACCCGAAGCTCCCCCAGGACCTGGAGCACATCGAGCTCACCCGACGGCTCATCGAGAACGACATCCTGGTCCTGGTGACCGGGTGCGCAGCGGTGGCCAACGGCAAGGCCGGCCAGATGGTGCCCGAGGCGGCGGCCATGGCCGGGCCGGGCCTGCGGGCGGTCTGCGAGTCGCTGGGCATCCCCCCGGTCCTGCACATGGGGAGCTGCGTGGACAACAGCCGGGTGATGGTGCTGGCCGCCGCGCTGGCCGGCTACCTGGGTGTCGACATCGACCAGCTGCCGCTGGCCGGAGCCGCCCCCGAGTGGTACTCGGAGAAGGCCGTCGCCATCGGGGCCTACGTGGTGGGGTCGGGGATCACCACCGTGCTGGGCGTCCAGCCCCCGGTGTTCGGGAGCCCGAACGTGGTGTCGCTGCTGGCCGACGGCCTCGACGACGTGGTGGGCGCCAAGTTTGTCGTCGAGCCCGACCCCGCCGCTGCCGCCCTGTGGATCCGCCGCCACATCGAGACCAAGCGCCGGGGGCTCGGGCTCCCCGCCGTCGAGATCGACGGGGACGGGCCCGCCGGCACCGCCGCCCCGGTGCCCGCGGCCGTGGGTTCCGAGGGCTGAGGGATGTGCGACACCTGTGGGGGCCACGGGCCGACGGCGGCGCACCATGATCACGCCGGCCACCACGCCCACGGCGCCGGCGCCCGGCTGGTCGTCGTGGGCAAGGGTGGCGTCGGCAAGTCCACCGTGACCGCGCTGCTGGCCCGGTTGTCCGCCCGCCGCGGCCTGCGGGTGGTGGCCGTGGACGCCGACGAGCAGCAGAACCTGGCCGCCACCCTCGGAATCGGGTGGGAGGAGGCGGCGGGCATCGTGCCCGTGGCCGCGGACGCCGACTACGTGGAGGAGAAGACCGGGGCCCGCCCCGGGGAGGGTGCGGGCGCCATGCTGCGGCTCAACCCCGACACCGCCGACATCGTCGAGCGCCGCGCCGTCCTCGGTCCGGACGGCGTCCGACTGCTGGTGATGGGCGGGGTCCGCCAGGCCGGCGGCGGGTGCCTCTGTCCGGAAACGGCGCTGATCCAGGCGGCCGTGGCCGGAATGCACCTGCATCCCGAGGACGTGGTGCTCATGGACACCCACGCCGGCGTCGAGCACTTCGGCCGCTCGCTGGCCCGCGGCTTCGACGCCGCCGTGGTGGTGGTCGACCCGACCTTCAACGCCGTGCAGGTGGGCCGGGAGTCGTCGGTCCTGGCCGACGGGCTCGGGATCGGCACGGTGCACCTGGTGGTGAACCGTGCCAGGTCGCAGGCCGACGTGGACCGGGCCCTCGCCCACATGGACCGGCTCGGCGGCTTCCCCTTCGCCTCGACCACCGTGCTGCCCTTCGACGAGGTGGCCCTCGAGTGCGAGCCCGCCGTGGACCGGCTGCTGGAGGACTCGGCGCTGGCCGGTGCCGTGGCCGCGCTGTCACAGGAGCTGCTGTCCGAGGTGTCCGGTCCGGTGGGGGTGGGGGCCTGATGCGGGCGGTGGTCATCGGCACCGGGCCGGCCGGCATCACCGCGGCCGAGACCCTGCGCCGGCTCGACCCGACCGGCTCGGTGGTGGCCCTGTCGGCCGAGGACAGCCCGCCGTACTCGCCGCCGGCCATGGCCGACCACTTCCTGACCGGGCGCGACGAGCCGCTCTACTGGAAGGGCCGCGACGTGGCCGGGCGCCTGGGCATCGAGGAGCGGCGGGGTGCCCGCGTGGCGGGCATCGACACCGACTCGCGGGAGGTGGTGCTGGCCGACGGCGGCCGCATCCCCTACGAGGGCCTGGTGGTGGCGTCGGGGAGCCGTCTGTACGCCCCGCTGACCGGGGCCGACCTGCCGGGTCTCCTCGACTTCAAGTCGCTGCGGTCGGCCACCGAGATCGTCGAACGGGTGCGGCGGGGCGAGGTGACCACGGCACTCATCGTCGGCAACGGCTTCATCGGGGTCGAGCTGTCGCTCCTCCTCGCCGACCTGGGCGTGGACGTGTCCATCATCGGGCGGCGGAACTGGGTGATGCCCCGTGTGCTCGACCCGATGGCGTCCGACCTGGCCGAGTCGGCCCTGGTGGCCCGCGGCGTGACGCTCCGGCTGGGCATGGAGGCCACGGCGATCGTGGGGGATCCCTCGGCCGACGGGGTGCAGCTGGCCGACGGCACGGTCATGCGGGCCGACCTGGTCGTGGCGGCCACCGGGGTGAAGCCGCACACCGAGTTCCTCGAGGGCTCGGGGCTGGCCACGGACTGGGGGGTGCACGTGGACGAGGGCCTGGCCACGTCGGTACCCGGGGTGACCGCCGCCGGCGACGTGGCCGAGGCGATCGACCGGTTCACCGGGGAGCGGTACGTGCACGCCATCTTCCCCAATGCGGTGGCCCAGGCCCCGATCGCCGCCGCCAACCTGCTGGGGGCCGGACTGCGCTACGACGGCGCCGAGGCGATGAACAGCCTCAAGCACCTCGGCATCCCCATCGTGTCCATCGGCACCATCGATACCCCCGACGAGGTGCTGCGCTGGCAGGACGGGGCCCACCTGCGTGCCCTGTACCTCCGCGACGACCGGATCATCGGCGCGCAGCTGGTCGGTGACATCGGGGCGGCCGGCATCTACCACTCGCTGATCCTGCGCCGTCAACCGGTGGGGCAGTTCGGTGCGCGCCTGGTCGAGCCCGGCTTCGGGATGGCCGACCTCGCCTTCGACGCCGTCGGCTATGCCGGGCACCTGGCACCGGCCTGAGCACGGGTGGCCGTGGCCGACTCCGGAGTTGATCGGGTGATGTCCGGGCAGGGGTCCCCGTGACGGTCGTGGCCGAGTGCACCACCCGGCGGCAGGTGCACGTCCGGGGGGTCGTCCAGGGGGTCGGCTTCCGGCCGTTCGTGTTCCGGATCGCCACGGAGCTCGGGCTGGGCGGGTTCGTGGGCAACGACGCCACCGGTGTGTTCCTCGAGGTCCGGGGTGTGGCCACCGACGTCGACCGGTTCGTGGAGCGGTTGGTGTCCGAGGCCCCGGCCCTGGCGGTCATCGAGCACGTCGACGTGTCGGAGGCTGAGGCAGTCGACCCGGTCCAGGGACTCGACCCGGACGGGGGTGACACCGGCTCCGTCGGCCGGTTCACCATCGTCGGGTCCCGGCCCGGTTCGGGTCCGTCCACCCTCATCCCACCCGACGTGGCCACGTGCGAGGACTGCCTGGCCGAGATCCTCGACCCGGACGACCGTCGCCACCGGTACCCGTTCGCCAACTGCACCGACTGCGGGCCCCGCTTCACCATCATCCGCGCCCTCCCCTACGACCGCCCCTCGACCTCGATGGCCGGGTTCCCGATGTGTGCCGGGTGCGCCGCCGAGTACGCCGACCCCACCGACCGCCGATTTCACGCGCAGCCGATCGCCTGCCCGGCGTGCGGGCCCCGGATCACCCTGCACCGCGGGGACGAGGTGGTGGACGGGACCGATGCCGTGCTCGTCGGCATCCAGACGGCGCTCGCCGCCGGCGAGGTCGTGGCCGTCAAGGGCATCGGTGGCTACCACCTGGCGTGTGACGGCCTGGACGACGCCGCCGTGGCGGTGCTCCGCCGGCGCAAGGGCCGGGGCGAGAAGCCGTTTGCCGTCATGGTCCCGGACCTGGCGGCGGCGAGGAGCATCGCCGAGGTGGATGATGCCGAGGCGGAGGCGCTGTGTTCGCCCGCCCGGCCCATCGTGCTGTGCCGCCGCCGGCTTGGCGCCCCGGTGTCCGACGGGGTGGCGCCGGAGAACCCACTGGTCGGCGTCATGCTCCCCTACAGCCCCCTGCACCACCTGCTCTTCCTGCCCGTCCCCGGCTCGACCGTGGCCCCGCCCCGGGCCGTCGTCCTCACGTCGGGCAACGTGGCCGACGAGCGCATCTGCTTCGACGATGCCGACGCCCGGGAACGGCTGGCCGGCATGGCGGACGCCGTCTGCGCCCACGACCGGCCGATCGTGTCGCCGTGCGACGACTCGGTGGTCCGCGTGGCGGACGGGCACGTCGTCCCCGTCCGCCGGTCCCGCGGATTCGCCCCGCTGCCGATCCGGCTGCCGGTGACGGTGGTCCCGACCGTGGCGCTCGGCGGCGAGCTCAAGGCGGCGATCTGCGTGGCCTCGGGGAACCACGCGTGGATGAGCCAGCACATCGGTGACCTCGGGGACATGGCCACGGAGCAGGCGCTCGAGGGGATCCGCTCCGCGTTCTGCCGGATCTACGGCATCGAGCCGCAGATCCACGCCGTCGACCGCCACCCCGCCTACCGCACCCACCGCCTGTCACTCGAGCGGGGCTGGCCGGGCCGGACCGAGGTCCAGCACCACCATGCCCACATCGCCTCGGTCATGGTGGAGCACGGACTGGACGGCACCGCACCCGTGATCGGGATGGCGTTCGACGGAACCGGATTCGGGACCGGCCCCGACGGTGAGGCGCAGATCTGGGGTGGCGAGGTCCTGGTGGCGGACTACGCCGGCTTCGAACGGGTCGGTCACCTGGCCCCACTGCCGCTGCCCGGCGGGGACGCCGCCGTGCGCAATCCGTGCCGGATCGCCCTGGCCTACCTGGGCGCACTCGGCATCGCCACGGACGGAGGCTCGGCCCCCGAGCTGGCCTGCGACGCCACCGAGCGCGCCGTCGTCGCCCGCATGGTCGCACAGGGGACCAGGTGTGTGCCGACGACCAGCATGGGCCGGCTGTTCGATGCCGTGGCCTCACTCGTCGGGATCCGGCACCGCGTCAGCTACGAGGCCCAGGCGGCCATGGAGCTGGAGGCGGCGGCGGAATCGGGGCGCCCGGTGCTGCCCATCGCCTTCGGTCTGTCCGACGACGGCGTCCTGGATCCTCGCCCGGTCCTGGTGGCACTGGCGGAGGGCAAGGCCGGCGGTGTCCCCGTCCCCGACCTGGCACGGTCGTTCCACCACGCAGTGGCCGGCGCCGTGCTCGCGTCGGCCCACCGGGCCGCTGCCACCGCCGGCCACCTGCCGGTGGCCCTCAGCGGGGGGGTCTTCCAGAACGCGCTGCTCACGGGCCTGGTCCGCCGATCGCTCGAGGCGGACGGCTTCACCGTGCTCGCCCATCGATCGGTGCCGCCCAACGACGGTGGACTGGCCCTGGGCCAGGCCGTCATCGCCGGCTACCGCAGGAGCTGACCATGTGTCTCGGGATTCCCGGCAAGGTGAACGAGGTCTACGAGTCCCGCGGGACCCGGATGGCCGTGGCCGATTTCGGCGGGGTGACCAAGACGGTGTGCCTCGCGTATGTGCCCGACGTCGGCGTGGGCGACTACACGATCGTGCATGCCGGGTTCGCCATCACCCGCCTCGACGAGGAGTCGGCGCTCGAGACACTCCGGATGTTCGCGGAACTCGGCATGATCGAGGGCGAGCTCGCGATGGAGGACCCGATCCCGTGAAGTACCTCGACGAGTTCCAGGACCCGGCACTGGCGCGCCGGCTGCTCGCCGAGATCGAGGCGGCCGCCACCCGGCCGTGGGCACTGATGGAGGTGTGCGGGGGGCAGACCCACTCGATCATCCGGAACGGGATCGACCAACTGCTCCCGGAACAGGTCGAGCTCATCCACGGCCCAGGGTGCCCGGTCTGCGTCACGCCGCTCGACATCATCGAGCGGGCCCTCGAGATCGCCTCGCGGCCGGACGTCGTGTTCTGCTCGTTCGGGGACATGCTGCGGGTGCCGGGGCGTGATCGGGACCTGTTCGCCGTCAAAGCGAAGGGCGGTGACGTCCGGGTCGTGTACTCGCCCCTCGACGCCGTGGCCGTCGCCGAGGCCGAGCCCGACCGACAGGTGGTGTTCTTCGGCGTCGGGTTCGAGACCACCGCTCCCGCGAACGCCATGGCCGTGTTCCAGGCCCGCGCGCGTGGCCTCGAGAACTTCTCGATGCTGGTGAGCCACGTCCTCGTCCCCCCGGCCATCGAGACGATCATGGCGTCACCGACATCCCGGGTGAACGGCTTCCTGGCCGCCGGCCACGTCTGCTCGGTCATGGGGACCGGGCAGTACGACCCGCTGGCCGAGCGCTACCGGGTGCCGATCGTCGTCACCGGCTTCGAGCCGCTCGACGTCCTGGACGGAATACGGCGCTGCGTCCTCCAGCTGGAGCAGGGCCGGAGCGAGGTGGAGAACGCCTACCCGAGAGCGGTGAGCGCCGAGGGCAACCCGGTGGCCCGAGCGATGCTGGCCGAGGTCTTCGAGGTCTGCGACCGCTCCTGGCGGGGGATCGGGTTGATCCCCCGGAGCGGCTGGCGGCTGACCGCCGAGTTCGCCCGGTTCGATGCGGAGCGGCGCTTCGACGTGGGCGACCTCACCGTCGAGGAACCGTCGGAGTGCCGGGCCGGGGAGGTCCTCCAGGGCATGCTCAGGCCGGACCAGTGCGAATGGTTCGGGACGACGTGCACGCCCCGCACGCCGATGGGGGCGACGATGGTCTCCAGCGAGGGGGCCTGCGCCGCCTACCACCAGTACCGGCGGGTGGCCATCCCGGTGAGCGTGCGCCGTGGATAGGCAGACGGAGGTTCCGACGACGGATCGGCAGACGGAGGTTCCGGCGACCGCCGACGATGTCGAGTCGTGGAGCTGCCCGGTGCCGGTCCACCCCGGTGGCCAGGTGGTCATGGGCCACGGCGGCGGGGGCCTCCTGTCCGCCGAACTGGTGGAGCAGCTGTTCCTCCCGGCCTTCGGGAACGCGGCCGCGACGGCGACGCCGACCGACTCGGCCGTCATGGCGCTTCCCGGGGGCACGCGACTGGCCTTCACCACGGACTCGTACGTGGTGCAGCCGTTGTTCTTCCCCGGTGGCGACATCGGGGAGCTGGCCGTGTTCGGGACCGTCAACGACCTGGCCATGAGCGGAGCCACACCGCTGGCGCTGTCGAGCGCGTTCGTGCTGGAGGAGGGGCTGGAACTCGACGTGCTGGGCGCGGTGGCCGCATCGATGGGCAGGGCGGCGCTGCGTGCGGGGGTCGGTCTGGTGACGGGGGACACCAAGGTGGTCGAGCACGGCCACGGCGACGGCCTGTACGTCACCACCGCCGGAGTCGGCATCGTGCCCGCGGGCGTGGACATCCGGCCCGACCGGGCCGTGCCGGGTGACGTCGTGATCGTGAGCGGCCCGATCGGGATGCACGGCATCGCCGTGCTCAGTGTGCGCGAAGGGCTGGAGTTCGGTACGGAGATCCTGTCCGACACCGCGCCGTTGGCCGGCCTGGTGGCGGCGATGCTCGGGGTCGACCGGGACCTACACGTGCTGCGGGACCTGACCCGGGGCGGGCTGGCCACGAGCCTCTGCGAGTTGGCCGCCACGGCGGGGGTGGGCATCGTGTTCGAGGAGCAGCGGGTCCCGGTGCCCGAGGCGGTCCGGGCGGGCTGCGGGTTCCTGGGACTCGATCCGCTACACGTGGCCAACGAGGGGAAGCTGGTGGCGTTCGTGTCGGCCGACCGGGCCGAGCAGGTGCTGGACGTCATGCGGGCCACCCCGGAGGGACGGGACAGCGTCGTCATCGGGCACGTGGTGGATGACCATCCGGGCGTGGTGGTGGCCCGGACCGCGCTCGGGGCCACACGGGTCGTCGACCGTCCCCTCGGCGAGCAGCTGCCCCGGATCTGCTGAGCGGGATCTGCTGACGGGCGACGACCGGGTGGATCGGCTCCGGGTCCTGATCGCTCGTCAAGGCGGATGGGCCTCGTCGGCTGCGCCCGGACACATCCGTCGGCGCCATCACGACGGCCGACCTCACCTTGCGAAGCGTGCCCTCAGCTGGTCCAGCTGAGGTCGATCCCCGCGGCTGATGGCCTACTGGCGGCGGACCTGAACAGATGCGGCTGAGGCTCAGCAATGCAGGCACTAAGCCGAGCCCATTGTGAACCATTGCCCAACGATTCCGGTACCGTGGGCAGGTCAGAACTCACGGCTGCGACGCGCATCAACGACGAACCCTCATCCTCCTCAGCGGCACTCAGGATGCAGCGCGCTGTCCCGACGATGACGGCCGGGCCGCAGCACCCTTGCTCTTGGACGCAGTTCGCACCTTGTTACCACCCGCACGATTCCTTTCGCTTTGGAGCCGCGACGCGAACGCCTTGGCCGCGGCAAGGTCCGCGTCGTTCGGCCTGTCCTTATTGAGTCCGCCGACAAGCTGGAACGGCCCCAGGTTGTCGAACCCCGGGCAGGAGTACGTGCCGACAACGTGGTAGCCCTTCGAACGGAGCAGGCGACTCAGCACCACCACTGCAGGCCGCCACAGGAGATCGGGACCCCCGCTCGTGGCGAACAGGAAGACCGGCAGGCTCTGCACCTTCGGCAAGGACCGGGCGAACCGCCACAGCCGGGCATGGAACATCATTCCGTAGATGCCCGAACCCAGCCCTAGGAGGTCATAGCTGACCACATCATTGGGAGCCACGTCTTCGGGCTCCACGACTTCCGCGTCGAGGGCTTCACCGATGGCCTCGGCCACCTGTCTCGTATTGCCCTCGGAAATGGAAACACACACGACCAGCGCAGTCATCGCCGCCTCCTCTCGGTTGGCCAGCTTCCAGGTTCGCGCTCGTGAGCAGGATCGGACAGGGCCGAACGCCCCTGCAATTCGTCCACAGCACCCCGGCGCCGAGGTTCGGACCCCCAACCCGATCGACTCACTCTGCCAACGTGGAGATGACCCGTCTGGACATGGAGGACGCGCCGGGCTCCGCTGGTCGGAGGCGAGTCCTCCGTTCCCTGCTTTGCAGGCTGAGGATCAGAAGGTCCTGCCCGCCGTGGCTGTGTCCGACCCCGGCCGCCCGAGCTGAGGGCGTCGGCTCGGACTTGCCACCTCGGCTGCATGACGGGCACACTCGGCGTCTGGCCCTCGACCCCTCGGTAGACGCCCACCACGATGCAGCCGACCGTCGGCAGGGACGGACGACGCCGGCCGGGCACGATCCGGTCGGGCCGGTCGACGCGACCGAGGTGCCACGGTTCGCCGGGATCACCACGTTCGCCCGTCTCCCGATGCGGGAGCAGGTCGATGCGTGGGACATCGGCGTGGTCGGCATCCCGTTCGACGCCGGGACGAGCTACCGGCCCGGCGCCCGCTTCGGCCCCGCGGCCGTCCGTCAGGGCTCGAGGCTCCTGCGCCCCTACCATCCCGAACTGGACGTCTCGCCCTTTTCCGCCGTCCAGGTGGTCGACGCCGGGGACATCGCCTGCACGCCCTTCGACATCGAGACAGCGGTGGCCCAGATCGAAGCGGCCGCCGACGCACTGCTGGACGCCGGATCGCACCTGGTGGCCATCGGCGGCGACCACACCGTGGCCCTACCGCTCCTGCGGGCCACCGCTCGGCGGCACGGCCCGGTCGCCCTCGTCCACTTCGACGCCCACCTCGACACGTGGGACACCTACTTCGACGCCCGCTACACCCACGGGACCCCGTTCCGACGGGCGTGGGAGGAGGGGCTCCTGCTCCCGGACCGGGCCGCCCACGTAGGCACCCGGGGGCCGCTGTACTCGGCGGCCGATCTCGAGGACGACGACCGGATGCGGTTCTGGCGGGTGTCGTCGGCCGACGTGGGGGAGCGAGGGGTAGCTGACGTGGTCGCCTCGCTCCGCCATCGGATCGGCAGCGCCCCGGTCTACGTCTCGGTCGACATCGACGTCCTCGACCCCGCCCACGCCCCAGGCACCGGGACCCCCGAGGCCGGTGGGCTCACCAGTCGGGAACTGCTCGGACTGTTGCGCGGGCTCGACGGGCTCGACGTGGTCGGGGCGGACGTGGTGGAGGTCTCCCCCTCCTACGACCATGCCGAACTGACGGCCATTGCCGCATCGCACGTCGCGTACGACCTGGTCAGCCTCCTGGCACGTCGGCTCATGGCGGACCCGGCCTCCTAGTCGTCGACCCGGTCCGGCACGGCCGGGTGGGTGCCGTCGGGGGCAGCTCGGCGCCCACCTGTTCACTGACTGGAAACATTCCGTTCGATCGATAGAAATACAGACAGGGTTGAATGGCATGAGCGATCGCCCAGCTCTGCCACCCGCCGGCGCCGACTGACGGAACCGTGGGGGAAGGAGTGGTCTCGCTGGAACCACCCGGACCCCAAGGAGCATGCATGGCGAAGCAGCCGATGATCGTCGGTCGACCCGCACTCATCGTGATCGACATCCAGCAGGACGGAGGGATGCCGACAGAGGTCGGCGGGATCCCCCGGATGGCGGGTTTCGAGCAGGTGGTCGCCACCACCGAGCGGCTCGTGGCCTCCGCCCGGGAGTCCGACGTCCCGGTGATCTTCTTCCAGGAGGCCCATCGGCGGAATGGCGTCGACTTCGGTCGTGAACTCGACGGCGTCGAAGGCCCGCACTGCCTCGAGGGCGAAGAGGGCACGGCGCTGTGGCCCACGCTCCTTCCCGGCCCCGACGACTACTTCATCGCCAAGCGCCGCTATTCCTGCTTCTTCGGCACCGAGCTCCCGATCCTGCTCAAGGGTCTCGGCGTCTCGACCCTCGTGCTCACCGGTGGCCTGACGGACGTGTGTGTCCACTACACGTTCGCCGATGCGCACCAGCACGACTACTACACCCGGGTCGTCGAGGACGCGGTCCTCGGCTCGTCCGAGGAGCGCCACCGGGCGTCCCTCGACGCTATGGAGTACCTGCAAGCCGGGGCGAGGCGGTGGTCCGACGAGATCGTGTCGGGTTTCGCTGCGCTCGAGCGCACCGCACCCGGTTCCCTGTCCGACGAGTTGATTGAGGTCGCCTGATGCCCATGCCCGGAATGATCGCCGTGCCCTATGCCCCGTCCGGTCCAGGTGCCGGCCATGACCTGGTCCGGCGCTTCGGCCTGCCGGTGACCGTGTTGGCACTGCTCGCCCTGTTGCTGGCCGCCTGCGGCTCGAGCAGCGGGACCGCCACGTCGTCCACCTACCCGACGAGCCACACCCTGCAGCTGAGCTTCCTGCAGGACCCGGGCCAGCCGCCCGACCCCGACGTCTACTACGCCGGTGAGGGCCTGTTGCTCACCCGCAACCTCTACGAGGGCCTCGTCAAGTACCAGTCGGGCACGGCCTCCCGGGTCATCGTCCCGTCGTTGGCCACCAGTTGGACCGTCTCCAACGGGGGCGCCACCTACACCTTCCAACTCCGCCAGGGCGTCCTGTTCCACGACGGGACCCAGTTCACCTCGGCAGCCGTGGCCCCGTCCTTCGCACGCCGCACCGCGGTCAACGGCGGACCCGCCTACATGGTGGCCGGCGTGTCCTCGGTCCAGACCCCGTCGCCGTACACGGTGGTCATCAACCTCAGCACCCCGAACACCGCGTTCCTCGACTACCTGGCTTCGTCCTACGGCCCGGTCATGGAGAGCCCCACGGCGCTGGCTGCCCACGCCGGCTCCGACAATGACCAGACCTACCTCCAGACCCACGACGTCGGGACCGGGCCGTACACGCTGACCCAGGCCAAGGTCGGGGTGTCGTACCAGCTGCAGGCCTTCCCGGGCTACTGGGGGAAGAAGCCGTACTACACGACGGTCGACATCCCGGTCATCGACAACCTGTCGACCCAGGAGATCCAGTTCAACAGCGGGCAGCTGGCGGGCATCCTGCACGACCTGACCACCCCGGCCGTCGCCCAGTACCGGGCCGACTCCAAGGTGAGCTTCTACTCGCTGCCGGTCATCGAGGAGGAGGGCGTCTACATCAACGAGCACGCCGGCTTCCTCCAGTCCCAGCCGGACCGCCAGGCCCTGCTGCAGGCGATCAACTCGAAGGCCATCGTGGCCGGAGTGTTCCCGGGCCGGGCCACGGTGCCAACCCAGGCGACGCCGTTGGGGCTGCTGCCGGCGGGCTTCGGCAATCAGGGCATCAAGTACGACACCGCCCCATTGACCTCGGTCGTCACCAAACTCCCTTCGGGCGAGAAGGCGATCACCGTCGGCTACGACTCGGGTGCGCCGGACGACCAGCTGGTGGCCGAGCAGATCGCGGCCGAGCTGCAGGCGCTGGGCCTCACCACCAAGGTGGTGGGCTACCAGACGTCGGAGATCTACGGCTGGATCGGCAACGCCCAGGACGCCGCCACCCAGGCGCCCAACCTCCTCGTGTACTACGTGTGGCCCGACGCCTACAACGCCTACACCTGGAACCACATCACCTACGACTCGACCGGGGGCCTGCAGTACCTCACCTGCTCGGTGCCCGGTGTGGACGCCGTCGACACCCAGGCGGTGACGACCGGCTCCAACGGCACCTACAGCCAGGCCGTGCAGATGGCGGTCAAGGAGGGATGCTGGCTGAACGTGGCCAACCGGAACGACGCCATGGTGTTCCAGCCCTGGGTGAAGGGCGTTAACGCGGCCCACGTGGTGGCCATGCCGTGGGCCCTCCTGCTCAACCAGCTCTACCCGGGTTGAGCTGCACCCGATGACCACTCCCACCGTGTCCAGCAGGCGACCCGGGTGACGAAGGTGTCCGCTGCCCCTCGCACGGCCCGGGAGTCGACCCCGGCCGTCACGGCGTCGGCGCCCAACGGCAGCCAGGTCGCTCCGGCAGCCGCCCCGCTGGTGTCGGTGGAGGACCTCCACGTCTCGTTCAGCCGGGGCGGCACGCAGGTGAACGCCCTGCGGGGGGTGAGCCTCGAACTCCGTCCCGGCGAGATCCTCGGTCTGGTCGGCGAGTCGGGATCCGGCAAGAGCGTGCTCGGCCTCGCCCTCCTCGGACTACTGCCCGAGCGGCCGGCGCCGACCGTGACCGGTAGAGCCCTGGTGTGCGGCACCGACATGGTGACCGCCGGGAAGGAGGGCACCCGGCTCGTCCGCAAGCAGCACCTCGGCGCCGTGTTCCAGGACCCGATGACCTCGCTCAACCCGACGATGCACATCGGGGCCCAGGTCGTCGAGTCCGCCGGCTCGAGCACNNCGCACGAGCTGTCCGGTGGGCTCCGGCAGCGGGTGATGATCGCCATGGCCGTGGCCGGCAGCCCCTCGCTGGTCATCGCCGACGAGCCGACCACCGCGCTCGACGTGACCGTCCAGGCCCAGATCCTGGAGCTGCTCGCCACGCTGCGCGACGAGCTCGGTACCAGCTTCATCCTGGTCACCCACGACCTCGGCGTGGCCGCCCAGGTGGCCGACCGCATCGCCGTCCTCTACGGCGGCCGCCTCGCCGAGGTGGGCCCGTCGACCGACCTGTTCGAGGCGCCTCTCCATCCCTACTCGCGGGGCCTGCTCCGGTCGCGCCTCGTCCTCCAGACGGACCGGTCCCGGCCCATCCGCACCCTCCCGGGCGAACCGCCCGACCCCCGTGCGCACCCACCGGGCTGCCCCTTCGCCCCCCGGTGCGACCACTACGCCGCCGGGTGCGACGACGTCCTGCCCCCGCTCGAGTCCACCAGCCCCGTACATCAAGTGGCGTGCATCCGGCTCGACGACATCGCGACGGGCCCCGCCGCCGTGGCCCGCAATCCGGCCGAGCCGTGGGGCCCGGTCGCCGGCATCGGGCTCGGCAACGCCCCCGCCGTGCTCGTGCACGGTGTGCACAAGCGGTTTTCCGTGGGCTCCGGCTTCAAGAAGCGCCAGCTGCAGGCCCTGCGGGGCGTGGACCTCGCCCTCAACGAGGGGGAGGCCGTCGCCCTGGTGGGGGAGAGCGGGTGCGGCAAGTCCACGTTGCTCCGGTCGATCGCCGGGCTCCAGCCGGTCGACGAGGGGTCGATCGAGTTCGGCAAGGGGGCCAGGCCCCAGATGGTCTTCCAGGACGCAGGCGCCTCACTGACCCCGTGGCTCACCGTGGGCGAGCAGATCGAGGAGCGCCTCCGGTCCGAGCGCATCGGCCGCCAGGCGCGCAAGTCAAAGGTGCTCGAGGCGCTGGCGATGGTGGGGCTGCCCCACGAGGTGGCCACGGCCAAGCCGGCCCAGCTGTCCGGCGGCCAGCGCCAGCGGGTGGGCCTCGCCCGGGCCACGGTGGTGCCACCCGAGGTCCTGCTGTGNNGCCATCCTCTTCGTCACCCACGACCTGGCCGCGGCCCGGATGGTGGGGGACAGGATCGCCGTCATGTACCTCGGCCGCATCGTCGAGATCGGGAACGCCGACGACCTGTGCGCCGACCCGGTCCATCCGTACACCCGGGCCCTGCTCGACACCGTGCCCGAGGTGGGCCGCGTCCACGTCCGGCTGAAGGGCGAGCCGGCCAACCCGCTCGAGCCCCCGACCGGGTGCGCCTTCCACCCCCGCTGCCCCATGGCCGAGGTGTCGTGCTCGACGACCGCTGTGGCGCTCGAGCCGGTGGACGGCTCGGGCAACCGCCGCGCCGCCTGCCCGGTGGCCTTGCGTGGCCGGGCGTCTGGCCCGTCCCTGTCCCCGACCCCGGGATCGGAGGCCGACGATGGCGGTCGCTGAGGCATTCGTCCCCACCGTCCCCCGCCGGGGCACGGCCAGACTGGGCGGCGCATCACGGGCACTCGGACGGACGACGGTGGCCGACAAGGTCGGGCTCGGCCTCCTGGCCGTGCTCGTCCTGGCCGGGATCTTCGCCCCGTTGATCGCCCCCTACAACCCGATCGTCCCGTCGGGGATCCCCTTCACCCCGCCGCTGACGGGCGGGCATCTCATGGGCACCGACGAGATCGGGTTCGACATCTTCAGCCGGGTCCTCTACGGACTGCGGACCAGCCTGGTCGGCGCGGTGGTGGTCGTGACGTCGGGCGTGGTGATCGGCGGCACCGTCGGCCTCGTCGCCGGCGTCGTGGGCGGGTGGGTCGACACGGTGCTCATGCGCATCACCGACCTGTTCCTGGCCCTGCCCGGCCCGGTGCTGGCCATCGCCTTCGTGGCCGCCCTCGGCCCGAGCGAGTTCCACACGCTGCTGGCCGTCGCCATCGTGTGGTGGCCCTTCTACGCCCGGATCATGCGCGGGGAGATCCGGGCCCTGGCCGCCCGGCCCCACCTTGAGGCGGCCCGGCTGGCAGGTGCGGGCCCGTACCGTCGCGCCTTCCGGCACCTGCTGCCCGGCGCCGTGCCCGCCATCGTGGTCACGGCCAGCCTCGACGTCGGCAACCTGGTGCTCACCCTGGCCGGCCTCTCCTTCCTCGGGCTCGGGGCCCCGGCACCCGCCCCCGAACTCGGCGCCATGGCCGCCCGCGGTCTGCAGTTCCTCCTGCAGGAGTGGTGGGTGCCGGTCATGCCCGCCCTCGTGGTGTTCCTCCTAACGATGGCGTCCAACCTCTCGGGTGACGGCCTCAACAATGCGATGAGCGACAAGTGACGAGGGGAGTCCGACCGTGATCAAGTTCGCCGCCAAACGGTTCGTCTCGATGGTGCTGATCCTGCTGGTGCTGACCGCCATCGTCTTCCTGCTCCAGAAGCTCAGCAACGTCAACCCGGCACACGCCTACCTGGGTGCCAACGCCTCCCAGGCCGCCATCAGGCACGAGACCCACGTGCTCGGCTACGACCAGCCCGTGCTCACCCAGTACGTCCACTACGTGCGGAACCTGCTGGACGGAAACCTCGGGGTGTCGCTCCGGACCCGTCATCCGGTCGCCACCGACCTCGGGGTCTTCCTGCCGGCCACCGTCGAACTGGCGGTGACCGCTCTGGTGCTCGCCGTACTGCTGGGCGCCACCTTCGGGCTGGTGTCGGCGGCCCGGTTCCGGGGCGCGGGCGCCTTCCGCACGCTGCTCCTCGCCCTGGCCTCGGCCCCGGTCTTCCTGCTCGCCCTGCTGATGATCCTGTGGATCAGCGGCGACCTGCACCTGCTGCCGGGCACGGGCGACACCGGGTACACGAACGCGCCCACCGGGCCGACCGGCATGATCGTCATCGACGGGCTCCTCCACGGCCAGCCGGCGATCGCCTGGGATGGCGTGCGCCACCTGATCATGCCGGCCATCGTGGTCGCGCTCGGGCCGGCCGTCTCCATCGGCCGCGTGCTGCGTGGCTCGCTCGAAGCGTCGATGTCGTCCGAGTTCGCCCGCACGGCCCGGGCCAAGGGCCTGAAGGAACGCACGGTGGTGCTGCGCCATGCGCTGCGCAACTCGACGAGCGCGGCGCTGTCGATGACAGGGCTCCAGGTAGGCCTGATGTTCGCCGGGGTGGTCGTGGTCGAGACCATCTTCGCGTGGCCCGGCATCGGTCTCTACGTGGACCAGAGCATCCCCCAGGCCGACTTCCCGGCCATCGCCGGGGTGACGCTCGTCCTCGGCGTCGGCTACGTGGTCATCAACACCATCGTCGACATACTCCAGGCTGTGGTCGACCCACGGGTCACCCTCGAGTGAGCGACACCGGGCCGTGACCGTCCCGACGTGGGTGACGGGGCCGTGGGTGCGCACGGCGCGCTCCATCGACGACGGGCCACCCGATGAGTGCAGCGACGTCGTGTGGCTCCAGGTCGGTCCGTGGTTCGCCGACATCCGCCTGCCCCGCCCCGGCCGCGCCCCGACCCACGCCTTCGACGCCGCCCACGCCTTCAGCGGTCGGCTCGAGGTCCTCGTCATCGAGGGGCCCGGGTCCCGGGTCGCCTGGCACCACGACCTCGACTCGCTCGACCCCGGGGGGAGCCCCGTCGGGGACCCGGACTCGGCCGTCGTCGAGGTGCGTGACGGCTGCCTGATCGAGTCCGGCGCCGGCTACGTGGAGTGGTGGGACCGCCCGCGTGACCGACCGGTCGGCGCGTCGGCCGACGGCCGGGTGCTCGAGCGAGGTGCCGGCCCCGGCGACCCGGTGTCCGCCCGGCTGGTGTGCACCGAGGGGATGGCCGTGGCCGTGTGGGCAGGCCCGGTGCCGGGCGGCGCGTGGTGCGGGGTCGACGGCGGATGGGAACCGGCCCGTGTGGTCGGTGTCGTCCCGCCCGACCTCGACATCGGCGGCGCCCTGCGTGCTGTGGCTGCGGGCGGAACGCCGACCGGGGGCTGGCGCGAGCAGGAGGCACGATGACCGGAACGAGGCGTGCAGGCAACGGGGTCCGGCGAGTGGTGCTGCTCACCCTCGGGTGGGAGGACCTCCCGAAGTCGGTGTCGATCCACGGGGCCCCACCCGAGGAGCGGCTGCGCGAGCCGGTGCCGGGCGTGCTGCTCCAGTGCGACGGGGGCTGGCTGCTGCTCGACACCGGGTTCAACCCGGCCCTGATCCGGGACCCGGCACTCCGGAGGCGCTTCCACGGCGACCCCGGCTTCCGTCCGATCCTCCCGGGACCGGGCGAGCCCCTCGAGGAGGCGCTGGCCGACGCCGGCATCGCCATGGACGAGATCTCGCGGGTGGCGGTCAGCCACCTCCACAACGACCACGCCGGGGGCCTGCGGCACTTCGCCGGTCGCGTACCGGTGCACGCCCAGCGGGCGGAGCTCGACTTCGGCCTCGCCGACCACCCGACCCCCGAGCACCACGCCATCTTCCGCATCGACTTCGACGACCCGGCCATCGACTGGGACCTTGCCGACGGCGACACCGAGATCGCCCCCGGGGTGACGGCCGTGTTGACCGCCGGGCACACCCCGGGCCACCAGAGCTTCGTCGTCGACCTCGACGAGTCGGTGGGGGGTGGGGGACTGGTGTTCGCGTTCGACGCAGCCGACCTGACCGAGAACATCGAGCACGAGCTCGCCGTGGGCGGGTTCATCGGGGTGACGCCCGAGGAGACGATCGAGCCGATCCGGCGCCTGAAGCACCTGGCCGCCGAACGCGGCTACCAGCTGGTGCCCGGACACGACCCGGTGGTGTGGCCGTCCCTCACCCGGTCGTTGGCGGAGCGGTTCGCCACCGACGGCTGAGCCCTGTGGGCGACGGGACCGGTCAGCCGCCGGCCAGGTAGGGCCGCCAGCCCCCGGCCGCCGTGATGTCCAGCGCGCCCACGGTCGCCTCCGGCTCGCACAGGAAGCCGGGCACCGAGGTGCCGTCGACCAGGGTCACCTTTCCGATGGCCATGGGCCGGGGCAGCGCGGCCACGAAGTCGGCGAACCCCGCGGGTGGGACCTCCCACACCTCGACCTCGATGGCTCCCCCGTCGGCCCCGTCGGCCAGGCGGACGAGGCCGGGCTTCGGCGGCTCGGTGGCGAGTGCCACGAGCCGGTAGACGGGGGCTGTCGTCGTGGTGCGCACCAGCCGGGCCCCCCGGTCGGTGAGCTGATGGTTGAGCGGCTGGCCGGACAGGTGGGCCCCGACCACGGCCAGCGGCACGGCGGGCACGGCGGGGCGGGCCCAGGCGTCGTCCGGACACGAGCCATCAGGATCGGTGTCGGAGGCAGCCCGGCGGGCGAGGTCCGCCTGCACCCGGTCGCTCCAGGCCGGGCCGATCAGGCTGACCCCACACGGCAGGCCGTCCACCGGCTCCGATGGCACGGCCACGGCGCACATGTCGAGCAGGTTGACGAAATTGGTGAACACGCCGAGCTGAGCGTTGACCCCGATCGGGTCGACGGCCACCTGGGCCAGTGTCGGGTGGAACGGGACGGTGGGGAGGACGAGCGAGCAGGCACCCGCCTCGTCCAGCAGCGCGGCCACCTGAGCGGCCAGGTGTTCCAGACGGTCGGTGTCGGTGGCGAGCCGGGCGGCGGGCAGGTCACGGGCTCCGCCGATGATCGCCCCGACCACGGGGTCGACGTCGTCGGGGTGGGCGTCCATCCAGGCGCCGACCGCCGCATAGCGCTCGGCCAGGAACCCACCCTGGTAGAGCAGGCGGCCGGCCTCGAGGAAGGGATCGAGGTCGATCGTCACCACGGTGCACCCGGCCGACTCCAGGCGAAGGACCGCCTGCTCGTAGCTCCACAGGTAGCCGGGGTCGACGCCGACCAGAGCGCCAGGGTCGGCCCTGGCCACCACCGGTGCAGCGGGCGTCCCCAACGGTGCGGTCGGGGGAGGCGTCCGTCGGTACGGGTCGGGTCCGGGACCGGACGACGCGGGGTCCGGAGCAGGCCCGGCCAGGACGGCCAGGGCCCGCTCGGCCAGGCCCACCGACCGGGCGAACACCGAGACGCAGTCGAAGGAGACGCAGGCCGGCAGGACGCCTTCGGTCGACACGAAGCCGCGTGTCGGCTTGATCCCGACGATCCCGTTGAAGGCTGCCGGTACCCGGCCGGATCCTGCGGTGTCGGTGCCGAGGGCGAGGTCGACCAGGCCGAGGGCCACGGCCACCCCCGATCCGCTGCTCGAGCCGCCCGACACGCGCTCGGGATCGACGGCGTTGCGGACGGCACCAAACGGGCTGCGGGTCCCGACGAGACCGGTGGCGAACTGGTCGAGGTTGGTCTTGCCGACGAGGACGGCCCCCGCGTCGAGCAGGGCCTGCACCGCAGGTGCCGTCACGGTGGGCACCGAGGCGAAGGCCGGGCAGCCGGCGGTCGTCGGCAACCCGGCGACGTCGATGTTGTCCTTCACGGCGAAGGTCCGCCCGGCGAGCGGGAGCTCGTTTCCGGCAGCGACGCGGGCGTCCACCGCCGCAACGGCGGCAGCGAGGTCGTCGACCGGCACCCGTTCGATCCACACCTCGGGGCGGTCGGCGGCGTCGATGCGGGCGACGACGTCTGCGGCCCGCTCCTCGGGGGTGCTCATGACGTGCTCATGCCACTGGGCCGAGGACGACCAGCGCCCGACCGGAGTCGACCTGGTCGCCCGGGGTGACCAGCACCTCGAGGACGACGCCGGGACCGGGGGCCGTCACGTGCATCTCGGTCTTCATGGCCTCGAGGATCACCAGCGGGTGGCCGGTCTCCACGACGTCGCCCGGCCGGGCGGACACCTTCCACACGCTGGACGTCATCGGCGCGTCCACCACCGAGCCGCCGGCGGGGGCTGTCGCCGCAGGGGTGTCGGCGGAGGCGGAGGACTCGTCACGGGGCTCGAACTCGCCGGCCCGCTCCCACGCGTCGCGTTCGGCCGCGAAGGCCGTCGCCTGGCGGGACCGGAACTCGGCGATCGAGGTGGCGTTGTCGTCCAGCAGGCGCTGGTACTCGGCCATCTTGAACATCCCGGGCTCGATCCGGACGTCCAGCCGGCCGGCCGCCATGTCGGCCCGGGCGTCGAGCAGCTCCTCGGCACTCACCGGGTACCAGCGGATGCGGTCGAAGAACCGGAGCAGCCACGGGACGCCGGGCTCGAACGGCGGCTTCTGGGCGAAGTGGCTCCAGATCTGCACGGTCCGGCCGACCAGCTGGTAGCCGCCCGGTCCTTCCAGCCCGTAGATGCAGAGGTAGGAGCCGCCGATCCCCACCGAGTTCTGGGCCGTCGACGTACGGGCCGGGTTGTACTTGGTGGTGACCAGCCGGTGGCGGGGGTCGACCGGGGTGGCCAGCGGTGCCCCCAGGTAGACGTCGCCCAGGCCGAGCACGACGTAGGTGGCGTCGAACACGGCGCGTTCGACGTCGTCCACGTCGGCCAGGCCGTTGATCCGGCGGATGAACTCGATGTTGGAGGGGCACCAGGGGGCGTCGTCACGGACGCCGGCCATGTAGCGGTCGATCGACTCACGGATTGCCGGGTCGTCCCACGACAGCGGCAGGTGGACCTCCCGGCTCGGGACCTCGAGCTCGTGGGTCGGGGGCAGGTGCTCCTCCAGGTCGCCGACCACGTCGAGGACACGGTCGAGGTCGGTGACCGTCGGGTCGAAGTGGACCTGGAGGCCGCGCACCCCGGGGGTGAGCTCGAGGACCCCGTCCATCCCGGCGGCGGCCACCCGGTCGGCCAGGCCCTGCACGCGGGCGCGCAGGGCCAGGTCGAGGACCATGTCGCCGTACTCGACGAGCAGGTTGTCGTCGCCGTTGGCCCGGTAGGTGACGTCGGGCCCGTCCACGCCGGGGGTGCAGGCCAGCACGCCCGAGCGGGCGTCGCCATGGCCCGGGCGACGCCGGTAGGGGTTGGCGGCCGGAGTGAACCGAACCGTGTCGCCGGGTCGGAGCTGGCCGAGCTTCCATCGTTCGGACGTCACCACCGTGGCCGGGCACACGAAGCCGCCGAGGCTGGGACCGTCCGGGCCGAGCAGGATGGGCAGGTCGCCTGTGAAGTTGACGGCACCCACCGAGTACGGCGTGTCGTGGATGTTGGAGGGGTGGAGACCCGCTTCGCCGCCGTCGGACCGGGCCCAGGTCGGCCGGGGTCCGAGGAGGCGTAGGCCGGTGCGGGCCGAGTTGAAGTGCACCTCCCACGCCGTGCCGTAGAGCACGTCGAGGTCCTCGGGAGTGAAGAACTCCTCGTCGGCGTGGGGCCCGGCGAGGACGGACAGCGTCCACTCGCTGCCCCAGGCATCGGTCGGCTCGCCGGCCACGGGCACGCGGGGGAGCTCGGGTCCGCTCGAGTCCCCGGGCCGCAGGACGTCACCGGGACGGAGCGGCAGTCCGCCGTGGCCGCCGAACACGCCGAGCAGGAACGTGGCGCCGCTGCCCAGGTAGTCGGGCACCGCCAGGCCGCCGCGCACGAGGAGGTAGGTGCGGATACCGGGAGGTCCCACCGCGCCCAGATCGAGCGTGGCGCCGGCGGGCACGCTGAACGGCACGCCGTGGGGGGCCGTGCAGCCGTCGACGGTCGCCGCACACGGGGCGCCGGTCAGGCACACCTCGGTCGCGGCCGTGAAGGAGAGGGCCGGGCCGGCCAGTGTGACCTCGAGGCCGGCAGCGCCTTCGGGGTTGCCGAGTTCACGGTTCCCGAGCCGGAACGACCGGTCGTCCATCGGGCCCGACGGGGGCACGCCGACGTGCCAGTAGCCGAGGCGACCGGGCCACGCCTGCACCGTGGTCTGGGTCCCGCCCCGCAGCACCTCGATGCGGGGGGAGGGGTCGGCCACGGCGGCCAGGGTGGCCGTGGTGTGGGCAGCGGCCCGCACCACCGGGTCGGCCAGGGCGGCACCGAGGAGTCCGAGATTGGTCTCGATGCCGGCCATCGTGGTGTCGGCCAGGGCCCCGGCGAGCCGGTCGAGTGCCGCTTCCCGTGTGGGGGCCCAGGCGACGACCTTGGCCAGGAGCGGGTCGTAGGCGGCGGTGACCTCGGTGCCGGCCTCGACCCACCCGTCGACCCGGACGTCGTCCGGCAGCACCACCTCGGTCAGCCGCCCCGGACTGGGGCGGTAGTCCTTGGACGGGTCCTCGGCGTACAGGCGCGCCTCGACGGCGCAGCCCCTCGGCTCGGCGGCGGACAGTTCACCCATGACCTCGCGGTCGCCGTTGGCCAGGCGCAGCATGGCGGCCACGAGGTCGACCAGGTAGACCTCCTCGGTCACCGGGTGCTCCACCTGCAGGCGGGTGTTGACCTCGAGGAAGGCGGCCTCCTCGCGGTCGGTGTCGTAGACGTACTCGACGGTCCCGACCGACCGGTACCGGACCGTGTGGGCCAACCGGGACGCCGACTCGGCCATGGAGCGCCGGACCCGGTCGGGCAGGTCGGGGGCCGGGGCCTCCTCCACGACCTTCTGGTTGCGGCGCTGGAGGGAGCAGTCGCGGTCACCGAGGACCACCACGCCACCGTCGCCGTCCCCGACGACCTGGACCTCGACGTGGCGGGCCCGTTCGACCAGACGCTCGAGGAAGACGCCCGTGGTCCGGAACCCGGCACCGGCCACCCGCGACACCGACTCGAACGCCCGGACCACCTCATCGGACGAACCGCAGGGCTGGATGCCGATGCCGCCCCCTCCGCCCGTGGCCTTGACCATGACGGGGTAGCCGAGTGCGTCGGCCGCGTCGGCCGCCTCGGCCGCGCTCGCCACCAGGCCGGTTCCGGCCAGCAGCGGCACCCCTGCGGCGAGTGCGGCGTCGCGCGCCTGGTGCTTGACACCGAACAGGGCCAGTTGGGCGGGCGTGGGGCCCACGAACACCAGGCCTGCGGCTTCGACCGCGGCGGCAAACTCGGCGTCCTCGGACAGGAAGCCGTAGCCGGGGTGGATGGCACCGGCGCCCCGGGCCAGCGCTGCCTCGATCACGGCGTCGGCCCGCAGGTAGCTCTCCCGGGCAGCGGCGGGACCGAGGCGGACGGCGGCGTCGGCCATGGCCACGTGCGGCGCCCCCCGGTCGGCATCGCTGAAGACGGCGACGGTGGCCAGGCCCAGCTCGGTCGCCGACCGCAGGATCCGGCACGCGATCTCCCCGCGGTTGGCCACGAGCAGCGAGTTGAAGTGCGTCCTGGCGCTCATGGTGCGGTGACCACGATCCGGACCGGGGTGGGGTCGAACCCGTTGCACGGGTTGTTCACCTGTGGGCAGTTGGAGATCAGGGTGAGGACGTCCTCGTGCGCCCGTAGCGTGACCGCCAGCCCGGGGGCGGAGATGCCGTCGACGATGCCCAGCGCCCCNNGACTCCTTGGAGCACGCTCCGCCGATGGTGTCGTGGCGTCCCACCTCGTCATCCTCCACGGTGAGCAGGGGACGGCCCGAGTGGGTGCGCAGCACGCTCCCCGTGGTGAGGAAGACCGACCCCTGCCAGACCATCGTCTCGGGGGCGCTGTAGCGCTCGGTCGTGTCCGAGGCGAGGTAGAAGAGACAGTCGACGGCCTGGTTGCCGCCGAGGTCGACGATCCGCAGTGTCGATCCGGCGGGCACCACGCCCGACCACGGTGCCCGGGCCTCCACGGTGACGTCCACCAGGGGCGCGCTCATGAGTTACCCCCGGCGGCCAGTACCTCGCCGTTGTTGGCGAAGGCGCCCGCCGCCTCGGGCGAGGCCGTGGCCGGCCACTGGTCGGGGACGGTCGGCTCGCCCGTCCAGGCCAGGACCTCGAGGGTGGTGCACGACCACTCGGGCCGGGGGTCGACGGGGTGCGCGGTGTTGGCGATCAGGACGAGCAGGTCGAGCTCCGCCCGCAGCTCGACGTGGGACGGAGCGGCAGCGGCACCCACCCAGTCGAGCGCGCCGGAGTCGGGCTCGATGCGGACCCCTTTGAAGAACGAGATGCTCGGTGGCACGTCGACCGGTCCCAGGTCGTGCTTGGCCGCAGCCAGCAGGAACAGCTCCCGGCCGGCCGGGCTCGTACCGTGGGCCGCTCCCGAGCCGTACCGCTCGTCGTTGCGCATGCGGCTCGACGTGCCGCACAGTGTGTCGTGGTGCCCGCTCGTGTCGGCCACGATGCTGGCCAGCACCCGACCCTGGTCGGACAGGAGCAGCTGTCCGACGGCGAGGTAGGCGCTCCACTGGACCTTGACGGTGTCGGCCACGTTGAGCCGCTCCCACGGCTCGTGGGCCCGGTAGAGGAGCAGGTGGGCGCAGGCATCACCCTCGAGGTCGGTGAGGCGGACGGTCGTGCCGGCCCGCACCACCCGGTGGGTGTAGCCACCGCCGGCCACCCGCTCGGCCCACACCAGCGCGCTGCCGTCGACCTCTGGGGGAACCGGTGCGTAGGACGTCGCCGGCAGGGTCGGCATGTGCTCGGTGAGGGTGCCGGTCTGGGCACGGGCATGTGCCCGGGCACCCTCCGGCGTCGCCGTGCCCGACCGCGCGTCGGGGTGCTCTGCTCCTGGTGGTCCGGTCATGGACCGATTGTTATCTATCATTTGATAGAAAGACAGGCCGGAAGGGTCGGGTTAACGTGGTCTTCACATGAATCCCGTCGGCCGGCCCCGTGTCGATCCCCGTTCCTCCACTGTCGATCCGCAGGAGGAGATCCTGCAGGCGGCGGCCGAGCTGTTCGCCTCGGAGGGCTACACAGCGACCTCCACCCGGGCCATCGCCCAGGCCGTCGGACTGCGTCAGGCATCGCTGTTCCACTACTACCCGCGTAAAGAGGCGATCCTGGCCGAGTTGCTCGACCGCACCCTGCGGCCGCCCCTCGACATGAGCCGCCGGCTCGAGCAGGCCGCCCTCGGTCCCGAGGCGACCCTGTGGGTGCTGGCCGAGCGCGACGTGAGCAACCTGTGCGCCGGACCCCACAACCTCGGGGCGCTCCAGCTGCTGCCCGAGGCCCGGGCCGATCAGTTCGCCTGGTTCTGGCGCCGTCGCCAACGGCTGTTCTCGTTCTATCGTCGGGCCATCCGCTCGGGCGTCGAGTCCGAGCTGTTCCCGGCCGGTGCCGGGCCGACGGCGCCCGATCTGGTCTTCGGCCTCGTCGAGAGCGTGATCACGGCCAAGCCGGTGGTCAGGGCCGACCCGACCACCCCCTCGCGGATCGCCGATGCCGCGCTGCGGATGCTGGGCGTACCCCCGGCGCGCCTCGGGCGGGCCCGCGTCAAGGCGGTCCGGTTCGTCGAACACGACCTCGAGGCGGACCCGGCAGAGGCGTTGCCGGCCGTCCCGGGCGGGAAGTTGCAGGTTCCCCTGCCGGTGCAGGCCGCCGACGGGTGACCCGTATTGCCGCTGCCCAGCTGTCGCTGACCGTGGGTGACGTGCCCGGCAACCGCCGGTCCGGGCGCGAGGCGATCGCCAACGCCGCAGCCGCGGGTGTCGGGCTGGTGGTGCTGCCGGAGCTGTCCGACACCGGCTACGTCTTCGCCGACCGCGACGAGGCGGTCGCCCTTGCCGACCCCGGTCAGACACTGGAGGGCTGGGTGGAGGCCGCCCGCGAGTTCGACGTGGTCGTCGTGGGCGGGTACTGCGACCGTGCGGGCGACACCCTGACGAACAGCGCCGTGGTGGTTGACGGCACTGGCGTGCTCGCCCGCTACGACAAGGTCCACCTGTGGGGACGCGAGTCCGAGGTGTTCACGCCCGGTACGACCCCTCCTCCGGTGGTGGACACCGGCGTCGGGCGGGTCGGCGTGCTCGTCTGCTACGACCTCGAGTTCCCGGAGTGGGTGCGGCTGGCCGCCGACGGCGGTGCCGACGTGGTGGCCGCTCCGGTCAACTGGCCGCTGGCCGATCGGCCGGAGGGCGAGCTTCCGATCGAGGTGGTCAAGGCCCAGGCGGCCGCCGCGTACTACGGCGTGCACGTCGTGGTGGCCGACCGCTGTGGCGACGACCGGGGCACCCGCTGGATCGGCGGTGCCTGCATCGTGGACCGCACCGGCTACCTGGCGGCCCGACCCTCGCTCGACGATGCACCCGCCCTGGTGACGGCCGATCTCGATCTGGCCGCGGCCCGGGACAAGCGCCTCGGCTCGCGCAACCACCTGGTGGGCGACCGCAGGCCCGACCTCTACGGCTGAAGGATCCGGGCGACGCTCCGTCCGGGGGTTCCGGATCGGGACTATTACGATCGCGCGAACTCATGCCGATCCGGGCCAATTCCGAGGAGGTCGCCGGCGGTCGGTCGATACCATTCGATCGACCGAACTGGAGGACTCGTGACGAACTGTGGGCAGAACAAGGGCGCGGGTGTCGAAGGCCGTGTCGAGCGACGGGCACCGCGATCGTGACGGCGCTCCCGGTGGTCGACATCTCGGGTCTGCGGAGTGGCAGCGACGCGGACCTGGCGAGGATCGCGGGCGAACTGGGCGCCGTCGCCCACGACGTCGGCTTCTGCTACCTGGCCGGCACCGGGATCCCGGACACGACCGTCGAACGCCTCCTCGAGGTCACGGAAGCCTTCTTCTCCCTGCCCGCCGACACGAAGATGCGCTCGTACATCGGCCTGTCGAGCTGCCACCGCGGGTACGTCCCCGCTGGTGAGGAGGTCACCTACGACGGCACGGTGGACCTGAAGGAGGCGTTCGACACCGCCCTCGACCTGCCGGCGGACGATCCCGACCACCTCGCCGGCAACCCCATGCTGGGCCCGAACGTGTGGCCCGAGGTCGAGGGCTTCGCCGAGGCGGTCACCGACTACTACGCCAGGGCGATGGACGTCGGGCGCCTGCTCTTCCGGGCGTTGGCCATCGCCATGGGGGAGGGGCCCGACTTCTTCGACGGCATCACTACCCGATCACCGAGCCAGCTGCGCCTGGTGCACTACCCGTTCGACGACGCGGCCGAGGATGCCGTCGGGTTCGGCGCGCACACCGACTTCGAGTGCTTCACCCTCCTCAAGCCCACAGCCCCCGGCCTCGAGGTGATGGACGCGCACGGGGTGTGGGTCGATGCGCCACCGATCGACGGGACGCTGGTCATGAACATCGGCGACATGTTCGAGACCTGGACCAACGGCCACTTCGTCGCCACGTCCCACCGGGTGCGCAAGGTGGCCGAGGAGCGGTACTCCTTTCCGCTGTTCGTGAACGTGGACTACGACACGGTCGTCGAGCCACTGGAGCAGTTCCGAACGCCCGGTGCACCCGTACGCCGGCGACTCTCCGCCGGACAGCACCTGTTTGCCCAGACGGCGCAGTCGTTCCAGTACCTGCGGGCAAAGCTGGAGGACGGCACGATGGTCCTTCCGGAGGGGAGCGCGGGTCAGAAGGAGTTCGGTCAGGAGGCACGCCACGGGGAGCCGGCCCACTCGGGCAGTCGAGCGATGTGAGAGGCCGCCTCTGGAGGGAGGCACGCTGCCCGGTGCGGAGACGTTCAACGCGGCCGAACGCGGCGGCTGCCGCATCCAGCTCGAACGTCCCGACTGGGACTGTTGCGGAGCTGAGTGCCACTGCTGGCAGCGTGCCGTCGATGGTGGCCTGCTGCCGATCGACCGAAGAGCGGGAACCCAGGTGGGCTCCCGTTGCGTTCGAGCAGTTGGAGCTTGTCGCACCTGTCGCCGTGTCCTCGACCGCAGACGACCTGCTCCCGTGGCGCGCACTGCGGATCGTCGGTGCGTTCGCCTGGATACCGTTCACGCCGAGGTAGACCGTCTCGGCACCACCGGGCGGAGCGGCGATAGTCGGGGTCACGTAGGTGAAGGAGGCCAGCACTTCGGCCAGGTGTAGTTGACGGCCACGGTGTGAGCGGTAGCGCCGACCGGCCCGCTCAGGAGCGTGGACCCCGCCAGGGAGCCCACCAGCACAAGTGAGGCGGGGCAATCGCACCCCACGCCCGACACGCGACCGGTCCACCCGCCATAGCTGCCCCCAATCCTCCCTACGACCCGATGGGCCGCAGAACTCCTCAGGCACTGAGTCGTCACTTCCGGATGAAACCTTTAGGAATTGTCTGGATAGGTGGTCGACCGGTGGGCGGAGAGCGTGCCCGGACCATCTCGTGGCCACATACGGCCATCCATCCGACCGGTTCCGGGGCCCCACTGTGCACCGCGGCCGTACCCGGTACGGTGGGGAGATGGCAGAGTGGACGACGGGATGGCGGCCTTCGCACGTGGGGGAGGCGCGCCAGTACCTCGATGCGCACGAGCTGGACGGCGACCCGGAGATCGTGGCGGCCTGCGAGGCACTGTTCGATGCCACGCCCCACCTCTCTGGATCGGTCAAGCCGTCCGACGAGCAGCTCGAGGAACGCGGCGCCGACTGAGTCGGGTGGTGGCGGCGCGTCCGTTCGGCGTGGCGCTCTGGTGCACGCAGTCCGTGCCCGGCGTCACTCGCTCCGAGATCGTTCGATGGGCACGCAAGGAGTACCTGCGAAGCGCCTGACGGTGCCGCTGTAGTAGCAGCAGACCTCGAGCCGCAAGGGGCGAGTCTCCTCGGCCGAGAAGGCTCTGGTCCTCAGCGCGGTGACGCTGAGGACGCCGCACCGGGCGCTCGATCTGTCGAGGATGAGGCAGGTGGTCCTGACGACGAAATGTGCCCTTGGACCCTGTGCGCAGCGAGCCCCGACTCGTAGGTTCGTCGATGTGAGCACTGCTCGGATTCCCCCAATGTGTCAGTCGGGCACCGGCGGGGGCGCACCCATGGCGAACCTGCCCATCGGCCACGCCTCGCCCGATCATCTGGCACGAGCGCCTGAAGGTACCCGTCGTGATCGGGCTAGCCGATGACCGATGGGCGCGTGGCCCTCACGACGGGCGCGAATTCGGGGATCGGACTTGCCACCACCCTGGAACTCGCTCGACGGGGTCTGCGCTCCGTCGGGACGGTCCGCTCCAGGGTGAAATCCGTTGTCGTCGCCGAGGCAGCCGAATCGATGGGCCTCGCCGTCGAAACGGCCATCCTGGATGTCACCGATGCCCAGGCCTGCGAGCGGGTGATCCGGAAGTACCGCCCTACCGTCGTCGTGAACAATGCCGGGTTCTCGGTCACCGGGGCCATCGAGGACGTCGGCGACGAGGAAGCTCGGGCGGCCCTGGAGACGATGGTCGTGGCTCCCATGCGACTGGCGCGTCTGGCCCTTCCCCACATGCGCGAGGTCCACGATGGACGGATCGTCAATGTGTCGTCGATCTACGGTCGGGCGACGACACCGCTGACCGGTTGGTACCAGGCGAGCAAGCATGCCCTGGAAGGGGCGAGCGACGCACTCCGCGCCGAGGTCGCAGGCGACGGGATCAAGGTCGTGCTGGTCGAACCAGGATTCGTCCGCACGGGAATCTGGGCCGAGCTCGACGACGAAGTGCGGGGGCGAGCCGGCTCGGACTTCGACCGGTCCTACCAGCGGCTCCTGGCCAACACCCGGATCGCGAGTCCGATCATGTCCGACCCGTCGAAGGTGGCCGACGTCATCGTAAATGCCGTCACGTCCCGGAACCCGCGGGCCAGGTATCTGGTCGGCTGCGACGCCCAGGTGATCGCAGGCCTGCGGGTCTATGCGCCCACTCGAGTCTGGGATCGGGTGTCCCGGGCCGTGTTGGATCTGTAGGCCGGCTCGGTGGGTGCCGTCAGGGCGAGATCGTAGGGGCTCCCGTCCCGAAGGTCAGGGCATCGATTGCGATCGGGCGGGCGGTGGACCCATCGGCTGAGAACGACGAGTTGTACACGAGCCAGTAGTGGCCCCCGCTACTGAATACCGACTCCTCTCCGGGACCCGCGCCCCAGGCACTGCTGGCCACGAGCGGTCTGTCGCCGGTGTCCGCACACGGCCCGAGCGGACCGGCGCACCGGGCGACACCGATTGCGTAGTCGGCGGCCCAGTACCCAGCACCGGCCGAGTAGAACAGCCAGGTCCGTCCCCTGGTGGTGACGAGGTCGGGTGCCTCGACCAGTGAGTCCTGCCAGGCCCGGTCAGGGGTGAAGATCGGGGTCGGTGACCCGAGGAGACCGAGGCCTCCACTGCTCAACCGCTGAATCCAGATCATCGGCGTGCCGTACTTCGCCGAGTCGGAGTTGTTGTCGGACTTCCAGACGAGGTACGGGGACCCGGACGGGGACATGGAGACCCGGGGGTCGATCGACCCGCCCAACGACCGTTGGCAGATGAACGGCGTGGCTGCCGCAAGGAACGGTCCCGTCGGGGCGTCCGCGACCGCATCCCCGATGCAGTGGACCGCCGGGACCGTCCCTTGGATCTGGGCGGCGAAGTACAGCACCCATCGATCGCCGAACCGATGGACCTCGGGCGACCAGGTCGCTCCGGATTGCGCCCACGGTGGGAGTACGGGAAGGGCGTCCTCCACCGCGCCCCATGAACCACCGCTCCTCCCGATCTCGACCGGCACGTGCACCCAGGGCAGCGGCTGTGTCGAGTACAGGTAGAAGGCGCTCCCGGAAGCCACGATGACCGGATCGCCCCAGTCGAGGGGACCTGCTAACACGACCTGTCCGGGCTCCGCTCGAGCAGTGCTGCCAGGAGTCCCGGGTCGCCCGGCGGGGGGACCGCCGTGGGTCGGGGAAGCACCCGGCGCTGAGGCCCCCGAGAGTGACGGTCCGGCGTTCATCGCCACAACCACGAGGACGAGCGCCATGATGCCCGCGGCGAGGCACGCGACGACGGCCGGGCTCCGGAGCGGGGGATGTGAACTGCGCGGTGTCCGACGTCTCATCAGCGGAGGAACGGACGAGTATGGCCGATCTTGCGGTGGATATACCGAGATCCGGCACGGCCCGCACGGCAGGTCCGGCGCCGGCCGCTCGGAGCCAGGTCGGGCCTGCGACCCGGCCTACGGCAACGTGATGCCGATGCTGTTGCCGTTCCCGCCGCCGGTGACCGGCTGGAGCACAGGGGTGAGCACGGGGCTGCTGACGACGGTCTGCACCACCCCGCCGGCAGCGGTGGCGGCTCCTCCCGCGATCCCGGACACCGTTCCGACGGCCGTCTGCACCGCCCCGCCGGCCGTGGAGACCACCGCCGAGGGCGCGATATCCGCGGCCGGGATACCGGCGCCCGGCGTGCTGGCCGGCATGGGTACGGCTGCGGGCACGGCCGGTGAGGCGCTACCCGTCGGCACCACCGACGGCTCGCCCCGACCGGTCGCCGTCGAGCCTGCGGTGGCAACCGGTCCGCTGCTCGCCGAGGCGTGGGTCAACCGGGCGACCGACGAGGCCGTGTGGTCAGGTGCGACGGTGTCCGAACGGGCGCCGGCCACGACGTCAGCGACGGTGTGCCTACCCACGCCCGGTTGCTGGTGAGCCGCCGGTGACGACAGCAGCGGAGCCGACGACGCACCGGCACCGATGACGATCGCAGCCGCCACGGCGGCCCGCGCTGGTAGCGACACGTTCCAGGGACCGTGCAGCCCGTGGACGACGCGGGCGAGCCGGTGACGGGCCGACAGGAACCCCGTCGTGCCCGTCGCGACCAACGCGGCCGCCCCCTTCGACAGCTGATGGAACTTCTGCCGGAGGGACGCCCGGGCACGCCACAGCAAGGAGTCGACGGCATTCGCCTCGAGCCCCTCGTGCGCGGCGATGTCCTGCACGGACCATTCGAGCTCCTCGCGCAGGTGCAGCACGCGCCGATGGCGTTCGTTCAGCATCTGCATCGCCTTGCCGGCGACGGTGGCGTCGATCGACATGGTGAACAGGTCTTCGATCCCCTGCCCGTCGTCGAGCTCGGCCGCGGCTGCGAGCTCCGAGAGCGGCGTCGTCGGCCGCTCTCGTCGCAGTACATCGGTGCAGGCGTTCGACGCGATCACATGGAGCCACGGGTAGAAGCGACGACGTCCTTCGAAGCGCCCGATGGCCCGCCATGCACGGATGAACGCCTCCTGGGCGACGTCTTCGGCGTTGACGTGACTGCCGAGGCGGCGGGCGCAGTGTCGCACGAGTCGATGGT
Organism: Acidimicrobiaceae bacterium; assembly: GCA_003164095.1. Classification (GTDB taxonomy): domain Bacteria; phylum Actinomycetota; class Acidimicrobiia; order Acidimicrobiales; family RAAP-2; genus Bog-756. The sequence goes on from PLRX01000101.1 coordinate 61,941, forward strand.
GGTAGAGCGCGTACAGCTCGTCGAACGCTTCCGCCCGGCCTGCCTGGCACTGCTGGACCAGGCGACGGTCACGCTCGAGATCTACGTCATCCGTGGCAATGCTCATTGCGACTCTCCCCCTTCGCCGTGCCTGCCCGCACACGTCCGAGGACCCAGCGGTCCACCTCCACAGTACCCAGGCCTCGCGCGCGTAACCCCTGGCGAAGGGGGATTCCGCGATCCGACCGCAAGATCCGTCCGTTCCCTCCGTTCTACGGGCAGTCGGTCCGAACGTCGGTCGATGACCAAGTGGGGAGATCTCGCAGCGGGTCCAACGTGGAGGAGAAGCAGCACCTTCCGGCACCCAGGCGTGGTCGAGCCAGTTGCACCAGGACGTGGAGCAATCCACGAGATGAGGAGTCAGCGATGAGGAACAGCCCCACCAGTCCATCTACCGGGACCTCCGGGATCACAGAAGAGTCGATGGCCGGTCACGGGCCCGGCACGAAGGCGGCCCGACGCCGTGTGGCACTCGTCACCGTAGGTGCCGCAGTCTGCGCGCTCGGAGGTGCAGCGCTGGGTGGGTTCGGGAGCCCCACCGCCAGCGTGGCCTCTGCGAGCGGAATCACCCCGGGCCTCCCGTCGGGGTTCCCGTCCGGCACACCGGCACTGCCCGGGTTCCCGTCGTCAGCAGAAGCCCTCGCTTCGGGCCTCACCTCGGGACATCACGCGAGCGGGAGCGTATCGGCGCACGGTAACGGTGCCTCCGGCAACGCATCTGCCGGCACGACGGGTGGTCTGCCGTCGGCCCAGCTCCCCTCCACCGGTGGGACCGGCGTGACCTCGCTCGTTCCCACGGGAGGCCTACCAGCCGTGGGCGGTGCCTCCCTCCCGGTTCCCACTTCAGTGCCGGGGGTTCCGTCCCTTCCGGTGAGCCCGCCGGCGGGCCTCCCGGCGATTCCCGCCGTTCCCTCGCTGCCCGTGGCAGGCCTCGTTCCCACCGGTGGTAGTGCACCCACGTGCGTCTCGACCCCGCCCGTGCCTGCGAGCCCCCTCGGGGCACTACCGGTCACGGCAGGGGGATCCGGCTCCGTGACGTCGCCCATCGGCGGCATCTCCGTCACCGTGTCGACCTCGGGGGCGACGGTCTGCGCCAGCTAGTGCGGTGACCGTCGGCACTCGCGTTGCACCCGGGTGCGTCGGTCGGACGGTGCCCGCATCCGTTGGATGACGGGTGGCCATGCCGCCGTCCTCAGGCACGTCGAGCTGAGGACGGCGGCGTGCGCGTCACCTGGCGAACCGGGCACGGACTCCGGGCCTCTGGGGTGGGGGAGCGCGAGCATTGGTTGACCCTGGTTCCTGTCCCCTCTCGCTCCTGGAGATTTCTGCGCTCACCGCCGGCTAGTCAGCGTATGAAGCTGAGGACGGACAGTCGAGGCTTGCTCGAAGTGATCACGGTCAATCGTCCAGGTGTCGTCTGACCGGGGTCGGGTCGTGCGACGCAGCGGGTCAGCCAGCGGACGCCGTTCGAGCAGACAGGGTGATGAAATCTCTCGCCCAAGTCGGATCGAAGGGCGTCTCCGGACCTTGCACGGTGCTTGCGACCAGTCGGGTGCCGTTGCCGGGTGCGGCGAGTCCGCCCGGATCGACCGGACTGTAGGTGACCAGGAAGGTCCAATAAGGGTTGATGTCGAGTTCCATGCCGCGGACTACTCCGGCGCGGACGAGAAGCTGGGCCAGCTGCAGGGGTGTGAGCAACGGACCAGTCGCATAGACGAGCGCGCCGTCAGCAGTGATCCCGACCCCGGATCGCCATTGCTGCTCGACGCTGGGTACTGAGTGCACGCACGACGTCGCACCGCAGGTGTTTCCCCAGGACAGCCAGTCGGTGCTCGCCGCCTGCGCCGTGGGTTCGCCACCTTCGACGAGCGGCTTCAGGTTCTGGCGCACGCCTACGACGTCCGAGGCCATTGACACGTCACTGCCCCAGGCACCGATGTCGACTGTCCCGTTCGCATGGATGACCAGCGACGCTGCCCCGGCAACCAAGGGGACGATGACGCGTCCCTCGGTGAAGTAGCCACCACCGGCGGTGTCCATGAGGAAGCCGCCATTGAATGCTGCCACCAGCGACGCTGCCTGCGTCGGCTCGACCGGCGCCGTGTAGAGGTACGGCCCACCGCCCGGACTCTTCGAGCCGGAGTAGAGCAGTGCGGATAGAAGATGGGTGTCCATCCAGGCGATCCCAGCCGGAAGTGAGCCCCCCGGCGGAACCAGGCTTGTCTCGTAGACCGCTGGGACGCCACCGACAGGACGTCCGTCAGGAAGCCAGCCGCCCTCACCCGGATTGGTGGAGGTAGTGAATGGCGTCAGTGCAGTAGGCGCGGGCAGTGGCACTCCGAGGCCACCTGTTGCCCGGCCCCCGATGCGCGGAGGCACGGTCACCGTCGGCGGCTCTGGGGCCGTCGTGCTCGGATGGTCGACCGTCTGTGTGGTTGAGCTACCCACACCCAAACTTGACCTGCCCGTGCCGCAGGACGCGAGGGAAATGGCTGCAACGACGAGCACTGACTTACCCATCCGCCTTGGCCAGGCGGAGCGAACGAGGATTGAGGCCATGAGCCCAGGTTAGGGAGAGGGTCCTCAAGAGGACAGGGACCTGCAACCTGTGAGGGGATCTCAGCGGGCTGAGCTGAGGACGTCAGCGCCGCCCATGCACCCAGCCGTCCACGCTGAATCCTCACGTGAGTCGAGACGGTGTTGCACAGGTGACATCCTGCTCGCGTCGATTGCCTGCCCCTATCGAAGCTCTTCGAGAAGTCCTGGCATTGAAAAGTCCTGGCACCGATAGGAGTGTCGCCGGCAGAGCGTCCCGCGAGCCAGGCTGAGTCGTGGGCGACGTTGAGGCATGGTCTGGGTCGGGACGGCGAACCGCCATCTTCGGCTGGAGATGGGAATGCCGAACACTCGCTGCAGATGAGCGGATGGCGTTTTCGGCACCCACGGGACCAAGGACTCTGGTCTCATCGCGATGCGTGACGAACCATGGAGGAATCGAGGCAATCCAAGTGCAGATCCGAGGCGGGAGGGCCGAATGTTGTTCGCCAATCGTATCGAGGCAGGACAACATCTTGCCGCCCGACTGAGCTACCTGAAGGGTCAGGATCCTGTCGTCCTCGGCCTACCCCGGGGCGGGGTGTCAGTCGCACTCGAAGTGGCACGCGGGCTGGCCGCGCCCTTGGACGTCATCCTTGTTCGCAAGCTGGGAGTGCCGTTTCAGCCCGAGTTGGCAATGGGTGCCATCGGCGAAGGGGGCGTTCGGGTCCTCAACCCCGACGTGATCCGGATGGCCGGGGTTTCTTCGGCAGACCTGGCTGCCGTGGACCAACGGGAGCGGACCGAACTGGAACGGCGGGCTCGGAGGTTCCGGGGCGATAGGCAGCCCATCCCGCTCAAAGGAAGAACGGTCGTCATCGTCGATGACGGCATCGCTACCGGGTCGACAGCAAGAGCCGCCTGTCAGGTTGCCCGAGAACACGGCGCGGCTCATGTCGTCCTGGCCGTTCCAGTGGCACCACCAGATTGGACCAGCCGGCTCGTAGGTGCCGCCGACACCTTCGTCTGCGTTGACACGCCTGAGCCCTTCTACGGCGTCGGACAGTTCTATGCCGATTTCTCCCAGACCACCGACGACGAGGTCGTCGCGTGCTTGAAGCATGGGCAACCACTTGACGTGGCCGCATCGGCACCGGACCAGGCTGACGACCCGCCGGTACGCGACGAGGAGATCGACGTGCTGGCTGACTCGGTGCGGCTGGGCGGTCATCTGACCGTTCCCGAGGAAGCCATCGGGGTAGTCGTATTCGCCCACGGCAGCGGTAGCAGCCGCCACAGCCCCCGCAACCGATTCGTAGCCGACGTGCTCAACGGAGCTGGACTCGCCACCTTGCTGTTCGACCTGCTCACCCCCCAAGAGGAGCACGACCGTGCCAACGTATTCGATGTCGAGCTGTTGGCTCGCCGTCTCGGCCAGGTCAGAGCGTGGTTGCACACCCAACAGGAAACGCAGAACCTGGCAGTGGGCTACTTCGGCGCCAGCACAGGAGCAGCGGCCGCCCTCTGGGCCGCCGCCGAGCCACATGCCCAGATTGCCGCCGTGGTCTCCCGAGGCGGCCGCCCTGACCTGGCCGGGCCGATGCTCGCCGAAGTGACCGCCCCGACCTTGCTGATCGTGGGTGGCCGGGACCTGGTCGTTCTCGACCTCAACCGCCAGGCCCAGGCACAGCTCCGCTGCCAGAACAGACTCGAGGTTGTACCCGGTGCCACTCATCTCTTCGAGGAGCCCGGAACTCTCGAGATCGCCGCCGAACTGGCTCGCGACTGGTTCACCGAACACCTGGTCGATCGTCCCCGGTCTGAGCAAGCGCTGGGGGGCGGTCCGGAGCGATGAACCTCCAGATCGCGTCAGGCAAGGCCTCTCTCGACCTGGCGACCGCAGTAGCCGTGGCGCTGGGTGCGGGCCCGGTAGTGGGCGAGGTGGAGCGCTTTCCCGACGGTGAATTGCGGCCAGTCGTATCCGGGGTCCGAGGCGACGACGTCTATCTCGTTCAGTCCACCGGTCCGCCGGTCAACGACTGCTTCGTGGAGCTACTGCTCCTGATCGACGCCTGTCGACGCGCCGGCGCCGGCAGGGTGACCGCAGTCGTGCCCTACTTCGGCTATGCCCGCCAGGACCACCGCACTCGAGACGGCCAGGCGATCGGAGCGCGAGTGGCGGCGGAGGCAATCGCCGCCGCCGGTGCCGACCGCGTCGTGGTGATCGACCCACACAGCGCTTCGTTCGAGGCAATGTTCGCCATCCCCGTCGAAGCGCTTACCGCGGTCGCCGCCATCGCCGACACGCTGATCCCTGGCGTGACACCGGATGCCGTGGTTGTCGCACCCGATCTTGGTGCGGTCAAGCTCGCCGAGCGCTATGCATCGCTGCTCGGCCTGCCAGTGGTCGTCGTGCGCAAGACGCGGGTCAGCGGTTCAACAGTTCGCGCCGAGGAGCTCGTGGGTCACGTCGACGGGCGATCGGCCGTCGTCGTGGACGACATGATCGCTACAGGCGCCACCGTCGAAGCCGCCGTCGAGCTACTTCTCGACAACGGAGCCCGCCACAATGTGACGGTGGCCGCCACCCACGGCCTTTTCGTCGGTGACGCAGTCGACCGACTACGCCGCCTGCCTTTGGGGCGCCTCGTCGTCACCGATAGTCTGGGCGGGACACAGGGCCTCGGTTTGCCAGTGGAGATGGCATCGATTGCGACGATGCTGACTACTGCAATCCATCGGCTTCATGGCGATCAGTCTGTGGACGAACTTCTCGGAGGCTCCTGACAATCTCGGCCCGGCGGATGCAGATTGGGGCTCCGTTCGACCGGCGGATTGCCGAACGCGGATCTGCGAGCTCTTGCGGGACCGCCGCTCGAATGAACGACGAGCGCTAGGCAAGCCAGCTGTACTTGTCAACGGATCACGTCCCGTGAAGTGGTGTCACTGACAGGACTTCCGCAGATGATGG
>PLRX01000087.1 GCA_003164095.1 Acidimicrobiaceae bacterium
GCAGTCGGTGACGGCGGCTCCTCGAAGCGATTCGATATCTGTGCCGGGATCGGCAGGGGTCATGTCCTATTTTGGCATCCTGGTTCCACGGAGTGCCCGTGGCTCGGGGTGGTACCTGCTGCCGGCCCCGATCTGGCAGTCGTGCCGGGCCGCTCCGTCAGGAGCCGATGGCCACGATCGGTTTGTTGAGCACGATGTTGCCGGCCGATCCGGCGTAGCCGGCATCGCCGTAGTTGAAGATGCCCCCGTCGGACGCTGCGAGCCAGTAGCCCTTGCCGTCGAACGTCGGTGCCAGCCCGACGATCGGCTTGTTGAGCGCGATGTTGCCCGCTGATCCGTAGAACTTCGAGGAGCCGTAGTTGAAGATGCCTCCGTCAGACGCAACGATCCAGTAGCCGCCGCCGAGAGGATTGGCCGCGATGCCTACGATCGGCTTGTTGAGGTGGATGCTGCCTGCCGACCCGTAGTACTGGGCATCGCCATAGGCAAATACACCGCCGTCGGAGGCGACCAGCCAGTAGCCACCACCGTCCGGCGTTGCGGCCATACCTACTATCGGCTCGTTCAGGTGGATGTTCCCGGTCGATCCATAGAACCGGGCGTCTCCGAAGGCAAAGATTCCACCGTCGGATGCGACCAGCCAGTAGCCCTTGCCTGAGGGAGTCGACGCCATCCCGACGATCGGCATGTTCAGGTGCTTCTTCCCCATCGACCCGTAGAACGGAGCGCTGCCGTAGCTGAAGATTCCACCGTCGGATGCGATCAGCCAGTAGCCCTTGTCGGACGGCACGAGGCTCATCCCGACGATAGGCCGATTGAGGTGGATGTTGCCGGCCGAGCCGTAGAACTGGGCGGTTCCGTAGTTGAAGATCCCACCGTCAGATGCAACCAGCCAGTACCCGGGATGCGTCGTGACCGTCTGTCCCCCGGTACTGCAGTCCGGTTCATCGCTCGCAGTCCACGTCAGATGCAGCGTCACCGACGTCGGTGGCGCCGTCTCGCCCGCCAGGGTGACGATGAACTGCGGTAACGGTGCGCTCGCGAAGTTGAGTCCACTGAGGTTGGCGACGCCGAAACTGTCGACCGACTGGGAGGGAATGTCGAGCGGCGTCCCGGTGGCCGTGGCGAACTGGACGGTGGCCGACGAATACGTCGAGCGCATCGGGCTCGTGATCTGGAGCGAGACGTAGGAGAGAGGCTGACATGTGGAGTTGGAGACCACGAACGACGACGCCAGCACCCGGATCGGCCCGGGCTCGCACGCACCCCCGGTAATCGCATCAAAGTTCTGGATCTGCGCCGAACCGTGATCCGCATTGACCCAGATGCAGGTGGGTCGGTCCGGGTCGGTGTTCACGGTGTAGAGCAACGAAAGATGGTGCAGCGCCATCGGGAAATTCGGGCAGCTGCTGGTCGTGGTGTAGTCGAAGCATTCGACGGCATTCGAGTTGGAGTTCGCGACGTAGACCCTGGAGCCAATCACCACTGCCGGGCCGTTGGCCGTGTTCGTGGCCCCTATCACGTGCTTCAGGTTGATCGGGGTCGTTGTGCTCGCGCCTGTGAAGGAGAAGCACGGCACGGCGGCAATCGGCACGCACACGCCGACAGCGCTGCCGGATGCGTTGAGCAGCGGGAACGGTGACCCGGCCACGTTGCCGATCGTGACGGGCCAGGTACCGGTACAGCCTGCCTGGGTCACGGTGTCGAAGCACCCGAGCTCGGTGGTGGCGTTGCCGGACACCGTGGCCTGCACCGGGATGAAGACATCCGTGCCGGCCGATCCGATCGGCGGCGCGGTACCGAATGACCCGTCGATGGTCCCGTTGAGGGGCACAACGTAACCGTTCCGGGGACATGCGGTGCCGGTGGCCACGTTGAAGCAGAGCAGGGTGTTCTCCGTGCCTGAACCGGCTGCTGTCCCGACTCCGGCCACCTCGTTGAACGAGTACCAGCTGTTCCCGATGACCACCGGGGCGGTCAGGCCGGGATAGAGGGCGATGGGCGCATCGCCCGGCGCCGACAATGCGGTAAATCCGCAGAATATCTGCTCGCCGGTTGCCGTGGCGGGCAGGTTGGTATCGATGCATGCGACGCCCGCGGTGGTGTCGGCACCTGTGCCGTCCGTCTCGTCGGCGAAGACGTACAGATGACCGGTGGTCTGATTCAGGTACATGCCGGCGCCTACCGACGTGGCGAAATTATGAACCCCGTCGGTCACGGTCTTCGTCTCCATGCCGGGCCAGCAGAGGGAGCCGTCGATCTCGTTGTGGCAGGCCACCTGGAGCGTCGGCTGATGGTGGGTGATGTTGAAGACCCTGGTGCTGCTGACTGCCACGGCCCATCCGTCGGTCGATCCGAAGGACGTCGCGAGGGCTCCCGGCTGAGTCAGACTGGCCGAATAGGTGGCGATTCCGGTGGTGGCCCCTGCGGTTGCGGGTAGGACCGCTCCAGCTCCGAAGAGGCCGACAATGGTCGCGAGTAGGAGACCGACAGCGCCCTTCAGACGGGACCGACTCCGTGGTGACACGTTCATGTGGTGCATTTCCTTGCTCCGCTCCTGCAGTCCATCGAGATCTGACCGGTAGTGCTCGTCGCATCGGCAGACCTGCAACGGCTCAGCTGGAGAATGGGACCCACACCTCGCTTGACGACCGCCGGCCTGCCATCTGACGGAAGACGTCTGAGCGTAGGGCACCGGGATCCGGTAAATACAGCGCTGCGACCAAGTTGCAACGCCTATGTCCGGTTTTCCTACCAATCGTGGTCACGCATCCACGGATGGTGATCAGACGTACGCCTCACATTGCTCTACGGGTCCAGACGGACGCGGGCAACCGGAGCATTGACGCACCATGTCGGACCGCGACGCCAGCCCGGTTGGACGTCGTTGCCGGAACAGGAGGCGGTACGATCCGGAGGTGCAGGTGCATCGTTCCGATCGCTTGCGTCCCAGGAGGTTGCCGTGCCGGAAATCATGTCCCTGCCCCCCAAGATGTCGTTCGACGATCCCGCCGACGAGCGCCTCCACCGCAAGCAGCGCCTCGCCGCCGCCTTCCGCCTCTTCTCCAAGTTCGGCTTCGACGAGGGGGTCGCCGGTCACATCACCGCACGGGACCCCGAGCGGGCCGACCACTTCTGGGTCAACCCGTTCGGCATGCATTTCGGGCACATCCGCGCCTCGGACCTGCTTCTCGTCAACCACGTCGGTGAGGTGGTCGAGGGCGACCGTCCGGTCAACGTGGCCGCCTTCGCCATCCACAGCCAGGTCCACGCAGCGCGTCCCGACGTGGTGGCGGCCGCCCACGCCCACTCGGTCTACGGCAAGTCCTGGTCCTCGCTCGGCCGCACCCTCGACCCGATCACCCAGGACGTCTGCGCATTCTACGAGGACCACGCTGTGTTCGACGACTACACCGGCGTGGTCATCGACGTCGAGGAGGGCAAGCGCATCGCCCACGCCCTGGGCGACAACAAGGCGGCGATCCTGCGTAACCACGGGCTCCTGACGGTCGGCCACTCCGTCGACGAGGCGGCGTGGTGGTTCATCACCATGGAACGCTCGTGTCAGGCACAGCTGCTGGCCGAGGCCGCCGGCACCCCGGTGCTCATCGACCCGGACATGGCTCGGTTGACCAGTCGCCAGGTGGGCAGCCACATGGCCGGATGGTTCAGCTTCCAGCCACTGTTCGACCGGATCGTCCGCGAGCAGCCCGACCTGCTCGAGTGAGCCGCACCCGGGGCGCACCCGGGTCGACGGTGGGAGGCGGGTCAGGAGCGGTGCGCCGATGAGCCGCCGCGGCTGGTTCCTGTTCCTGGCCATGTCGGTGATCTGGGGCTGCCCGTACCTGCTGATCCGGATCGCCGTGCGCGAGATCTCGCCGGCAACCCTCATCTTCCTGCGCACGGCACCCGCCGCACTGCTGCTGGCGCCGATCGCCCTGCACCGTGGCGCGCTGACCGGGATCCTGGCGCGATGGCGGTGGCTGCTGGCGTTCACCGCCGCGGAGCTGGCCGTGCCCTGGCTCTTCATCGGACGCGCCGAGATCCACCTCACGAGTTCGGTCACCGGACTGCTCATCGCCTCGGTGCCCCTGGTGGGCGCCGTCATCTACCGGGTCTTCGGCTACGACCGCTTCGACCGACGGCGGATGGTCGGCCTGCTGGTCGGGTTCGGCGGTGTGGCGGCCCTGGTCGGTGTCGACCTGCGGGGTGCCGACCTCGGTCCGGCCGTCGAGGTCCTCGTCCCGGCCGTGGGCTACGCCCTCGGTCCCCTGATCATCTCCCGCAAGCTCGACGACCTGCCGGGCATCGGGGTGATCACCGCATCGCTGGCCATCGCCTCGGTGGCCTACAGCCCGTATGCGCTCACCCACCTGCCGGCGTCGGTGTCGTTCGAGGTGGTGGCCTCGGTGGTCGGTCTGGCCCTGGTCTGCACGGCACTCGCCTTCGTGCTGTTCTTCGAGCTCATCGTCGAGGTGGGGCCGGCCCGCAGCACGGTCATCACCTACGTCAACCCGGCGGTGGCCGTCCTGCTCGGCGTGCTGGTCCTGGGCGAGCCCTTCACCTGGGGCATCGCCCTCGGGTTCCCGCTGATCCTTCTGGGCTCGTGGCTGGCGACCGTCGAACCGCCCGAGGCCGCCAGCCCCCTCGCGGCCGAGCCGGCGTCGGCCTGACGTCAGTCCCCGCGGTCCGGACGGATGATCACCACCGGTATCGGACGGGACGTGTGGCGCTGGTAGACGTCGTAGCGTCCCCGCACGCCTGGGTGGAACAGGCGGGACATCCCACGGTTCGTCCGGTTGACCTTGGGCCAGAGCTGCTCCTGCTCCTCGGTGCCGGCCACCCGTGCGGTGGCCGGCAGCACCCGTCGGCCCACCCGCACCGTGACCCGGGGGTCGGACTGGATGTTGAGGAGCCATGCGGGCGGCCGGTCGCTCCCGCCGTTGGAGGCCACCACGATCAGGTCGCCCCGGTCGGTGCAGTAGGTCAGCCCGTTCGTGCGGGGCAGCTCCGACTTGCGGCCGGTGGTGGTGAGGAGCAGCGCCGGGACCCGATTGGAGTGCTTGCCGATCCGGCCGTCCGACCGCTCGTAGACCCACGTGTGGGCCCGCAGGTAGGGGCCGACGAAGCGGGTCGTGAAGATCCCGTCCACGACAGCCCTTCCGGTCAGGTCCGGGCGTCGAAGGTCGGGATGAGCGTGCGCGCCGCCCTGGCCTCGTCCACCCGACGCACCGGTGTCACGAGCGGGTGGGCGGCCATCGCCTCCGCCCCCAGTTCGCCGGCCTCGGCGGCGATGGACTCGAGGGCCCGAGCCAGTGCCTCGAGGGTCTGGGGGCTCTCGGTCTCGGTGGGCTCGATCATCAGTGCCTCGTCGACGATCAGGGGGAAGTAGACCGTCGGCGAATGGAAGCCCTCCTCAAGCAGGCGCTTGGCGATGTCGAGCGCCCGCACCCCGTACTCCGCCTTGAGGCTCTTGGCCGACAGCACCACCTCGTGCATGCAGGGACGGTCGAAGGGCACGTCGTAGGCGTCGTGGAGACGCCGGCGGATCCAGTTGGCGTTGAGTACCGCCACCTGGGCGATCCGCTTCAGCCCGTCGCCGCCGTTGACCAGGATGTAGGCCAGTGCACGGGCCAGCACCAGCGTGTTGCCGTGCCACGTGTGGACCCGGCCGATGCTCCGCTCCGGTGTCGCCCAGGTGAACTCGGCACCGACGTCGTCGACTCCGGTGCGGACGGGCCGAGGTCCCGGGAGGAACGGCACCAGGCGCTCGGACACCGCCACCGGACCGGCGCCCGGGCCGCCGCCCCCGTGGGGCGTGGCGAACGTCTTGTGCAGGTTCATGTGGATGATGTCGAAGCCCATGTCGCCGGGTCGGACCACGCCGAGGATGGCGTTGAGGTTGGCGCCGTCGTAGTAGAGGAGTCCCCCCACTTCGTGGACGGCGGCGGCGATCTCGGCGATGTCCTCCTCGAACAGGCCGAGCGTGTTCGGATTGGTCAGCATGATGCCGGCCACGTCGTCGTCGAGCACCGAGCGCAGAGCGTCCATGTCGACACATCCCCGATCGTCGCTCGGGACGGTCACGACCTCGTAGCCACCGAGCGTCACCGAGGCAGGATTGGTGCCGTGGGCCGAGTCGGGGATGATGACCTTGTGGCGCACGCTCCCCTGCGCCTCGTGCCAGGCCCGCATGAGGAGCAGCCCGGTCAGCTCGCCGGCCGCGCCGGCTGCCGGCTGGAGTGTGGCGGCGGCCATGCCGGTCACCTCGCACAGGGTCTCCTCGAGCTCGACCAGCAGGGCGAGCCAGCCCTGGGTCATGGACGCCGGCGCGGCCGGGTGGACACCGGCCAGGCCGGGTAGGCCGGCCACGGTGTCGCAGACCTTGGGGTTGTACTTCATGGTGCACGACCCGAGCGGGTACGCGCCGAGGTCCACCGAGAACTGCCGGTGCGACAGCCGGGTGAAGTGGGCGACGAGGTCCCGCTCGGACACCTCGGCGATGTCCACGGGAGCCGTGCGGCGGTGGATCGCCGGCACGAGGTCCTCGACGGGCACCTCGGGGATGCCGGTCGTCCGGAAGGACCATGCGCGTCGTCCGGGATGGGAGAACTCGAAGAGCGTGGGCTCGGACTCACCTCCGAGCAGCGGGGTCGAGACCGCCCTGCCGCCGGGCGCACCTGTCGTGGTCGTGGGCATCGTCGTCTCGTCGGGCATCACGCCACTGCCTTGGCCAGGGCTGCGGCGTAGGCGTCGATCTGGTCGGCCGTCCGGCGCTCGGTGGCGGCGATGAGCAGGCCGTGGCCACCGCCGTCGACCGCCCCCTCGAGGGAGATCCCGGCCAGGAAGCCGGCGTCGGCCATCCGTTCGATCACCTGGTCGGCCGGCCTCGGCAGCCGCACCGCGAACTCGCGCAGGACCGGCGCGTCGGCCCAGGGGGTCACCCCGTCGATCGCCAGGACGGCGTCACGTGCGTAGCGGGTGGCACGGGCGCAACGGGTGGCCACCTCGACCAGGCCGGAGGTACCCAGCCAGCCGAGCTGCACCGCCGCCGTCACGGCCATGAGGGTCTGATTGGTGCAGACGTTCGACGTGGCCTTCTCCCGGCGGATGTCCTGCTCACGGGCCCGGAGGGTGGTCACGTAGGCCACCCGGTCCTCCACGTCGACCGTCTCGCCCACCAGTCGGCCGGGAAGGCGTCTCAGGTGTGCGGAACTGCAGGCGAACAGGCCAAGGTAGGGGCCGCCGAACCCGAGGGAGGTGCCGAACACCTGCCCCTCCCCCACCATCACGTCGGCGCCCCAGTTCCCGGCGGAGCGCAACAGCCCGGCTGCCAGTGGGTCTGCGCCCACGACCATCAGGGCACCGGTGCGGTCACAGAGTGTCCGCACGGTGGACAGGTCCTCGAGGCAGCCGAGGTAGTTGGGATAGCCGACCAGGACGACCCCGGGGGACTCGTCACCGCCGTCCGGACCGTCGGGCCAGGCGGTGACGCCGTCGACCAGCGGGACGGTCACGATGCGGTGACCGGTGCCGACCGCGAAGGTCGCCAGCATCTGGCGCCAGTGGGGATGGATCCCCTCTGACACCCAGACCGTCTGGCGCCCGGTGGCGGCCACGCCGAGGTTGACACCCTCGACTGCCGAGCTGCCCCCGTCGTACAGAGAGGCATTCGACACGGGCAGGCCGGCGATGCGGGCGACCATGGTCTGGAACTCGAAGACGGCCTGCAGGACGCCCTGGGCCACCTCCGGCTGGTAGGGCGTGTAGGACGTCACGAATTCGGACCGGCCCGCCAGCGCCTGGGTCACGGACGGGATCTCATGGTCGTAGGCACCGCCCCCGGCGAAGCACACCAGGCGGTCGTTGCGGGCCCGGTTCCGGCCGCCGAAGGACTCCATTTGGGCCAGGACGTCGGGCTCCCCCACCCCGTCGGCCAGTTCGAGGTCGTGCTGCAGCTTGACGGCCTCCGGCACGACGGCGAACAGCTCGTCCATGCTCGACAGGCCGAGGAACGCGAGCATGCCCGCCAGTTCGTCGTCGGTGTGAGGGATGTAGGTACCCAACGTGCTCCTTCAGCAGTCAGTGGACGATGAACGGTAGACCAGGGGCTGCCGTGCGGGCCAAGCCGTCATGAGGGCAGCGCGAACTGCCCCGCCCGGACGAACGGGGTGGCCACCACGGTTGCCTGCCGCACCTTGCCGCGCTGCTCAAGTTCGAGAGAGGAGCCGGGCTCGGCGCGAACCGTGCTGTCGACCAGGGCCAGCGCGATGCCGTGCTCGAGCATCGGCGAGAAATTGCCGCTGGTGACGGAGCCGACCGCGGTCCCCCCGTCGAGGACGGTCGAACCCTCGCGCGGGGGCTGACGTCCCTCGGTGGCCAGACCGACGAGCCGTCGAGCGACGCCCCGGTCGCGCTCGGCCGCCAGTGCGGCGCGGCCGCGGAAGTCCCCCTTGTCCCACCCGACGACCCATCCGAGCCCGGCCTGCAACGGCGTGATGCCTGCACCGAGCTCGTGCCCGTGGAGCGGCAGTGCCGCCTCGAGGCGCAGGGTGTCCCGCGCGCCGAGCCCGGCCGGCACGACGCCCGTGGCGACGATCGCCTCCCACATGGCCGGTGCCGCGTCGTTGGGCACCGCCACCTCGAACCCGTCCTCGCCCGTGTAGCCCGTCCCGGCAGCCACGCAGTCGGTCCCCTGCCAGGTGAAGCGCCGGACACCGAAGCGAGGCACGTCGGCCGCATCGGGGATCGCCGCCGTGGTCCGTGCGCGGGCCCGCGGCCCCTGGACGGCGATGATCGACCGCTCCACCGTGGTGTCCACGCCGCCGATGGCCGCCACCACGCGGTCGGTGTTGGAGGCGTTGGGCATCACGTCGAAGACGTCTTCGTCGACCCACCAGACGATGATGTCGTCGACGACGGAGGCGTCGGCCTCGTCGAGGAGGTGGGTGTACTGCGCCCGGCCGGGTGCGATCTTCGCCAGGTCGTTGGTGAGCGCCGACTGGAGCCGGTCGAGCGCGTCGCTCCCCTCGACCCGGACTGTCCCGAGATGGCTGACGTCGAAGGCCACTGCGTCCTGTCGGCAGGCCCGGTGCTCGGCGATGGTTCCGTCGCCGTAGGCGAGCGGCATCTCCCACCCGCCGAATCCGACCAGCTTCGCCCCGAGCGCCCGGTGGACCCCGAGGAGGGCGGTGTGCTTCAGCGTGTCAGTGGTGTCCTGGGCGTCGGTCACCCGTGCAGGCTAGCCCCGGCGGTGGTCAGGCCGAGCGGGCCACGCGGCCGTCATCGGCACCCCCGCCGGCCAGGCCGTACTTGGCCAACAGGGCCAGCGTGTCGCGCTGGTAGAGCAACGTCACCCGTACGTCGGGGTGCAGCGCAGCCATACGGCGCACCTTGCCGTTCTTCTTGGTGACGAGCCGCTGGTTCAGGGTGGTCACCTCGACGAACAGGCCGGGTCGGGGCAGCCAGAAGTCCGGGCGGAATGCCGAGGTAGGACGGAGGTCGGGCCCCCAGTCGAGGACGAACTCGACGGGCTCGTACTCCCATTCGACCCCGTAGAAGTCGAGGATGCGTGCGAAACGCTGCTCGGACTCGTGGGCGAAGCGGACGCTGCGTCCCGGAGCCGCGGCCCCGGCCGGTACGAGGGCAGGACTCACCGCGCGGCGGACCCGCCCGCGGCCAGATAGGCGGCCGCCGGGTGACGGCTGTCGGGGGCCGCCACCACCTCGGGTGCGGTGAGCTCCACGATGGCCGCCTCGAGCTCGGACACGACGCCCGAGAGGGGCAGCACGTTGAACACGCCCTGACCTCCGGCGAGCAGGTCGACGAGCTCGCCGTCCGAGGTCGCCAGGACCGAACGGCTGTCCGCCAGGACGAGCTGGGCCGACGCCAGGTCGACGCCGAGGTCGCCGCGGAGGCACTCCACGGCCTGGCGGGCCTGTTGCAGCTTGAGGCCGGCGTCGAGTAGGCGCTTGATGACCTTGAGCTCGAGCACGTCGCTGTAGGAGTAGCGGCGCTGGCTGCCGGACCCCGTCGCGTCGGTGATCGAGGGGCGGAGGAGGTCGGTACGTGCCCAGTAGTCGAGCTGCCGGTACGTGATCCCCACGATGGCGCAGACCTGGGTACCGCGGAACCCCTCCACGGGTCCGGTGGATGCCGCGTGGGCAGCCGGTGCGACGCTCTTCTCGGGACGACGGGCCGTGCGATCCTGGGCCATGCGATCCTCCACCTCGATCAAAGGTTCACGATGACGTGAACCTCACGGTCAACCTGGGCTTTAACGGTATCACACGCCCGTAATTACGTGCATGTGACCGGGCGCCCGCCGGGGTGATTTGGCGGAGGGGCCACCTCGGGTCATGATCGGTCGGTGCGCACACACCTGCCCCACGAGCGAGGACGCCTCGCGTGACCGACGTCGCCCGACCCGGGGAGGATGCCGTCCCCATCCACCGCCGGGCGATCGACTACCGGGCCTGGGCGGTCGACGACGACCTGGTGGTCGTCGGCCGACTGACGGACTCACGTCCGTGGGCCAAGGACGGGTCGACCGTGGCGACCGTGCACGACCTCGAACTGCGCGTCCGGGTGCGCACCGCCGACCTCACCATCACCGGCGCCACCGCCGAGATGCACACATTCCCCCACACCGAGTGCCCCACGATCGAGGCGGCCTTCGCCGGCCTGGTCGGTCTCAACGTCTCCCGTGGCTACACCCGGGAGGTCCAGACCCGGTTCGGCGGGCCGCGCGGGTGCACC
Source organism: Acidimicrobiaceae bacterium (assembly GCA_003164095.1). GTDB lineage: Bacteria > Actinomycetota > Acidimicrobiia > Acidimicrobiales > RAAP-2 > Bog-756. The sequence continues at coordinate 10,759 of PLRX01000087.1, forward strand.
CATCTCGAGCACCTGGCCCGCTCGCTCGGTCCCGTGGTCATCCAGGCGGTGACGTCGCGGCGGGCGCTGTCGGTCAGCAGGGGCGAGTCCGATGACCTCCTGGCGGGGGGCGGGGGCACGGGCAGCCCCTGGGCGCGCGACTCCTGCCACATCTGGGCCGAGGGTGGGATCGCCGACCAGAAGCTCGCCGCCGGCTGGCGCCCGGGGACGGGGCCCTATCCCTCCCTCGCCCTCGTCACCTTCCTCGATCGGTCGGACGGATGAGGCCGGGACCCCGGGCGCTCGTGTCGACGGTGCTCCTTGCCGTGGCCGGTCTGGCCGCAGCCTGCAGCAACGGCACCTCGGTCAGCTCACCGTTCTCGACGTCGCCACCGGTACTCCACCACGGTCCCGAGTACGAGATCACGACCGGGAACGTGCCGGGGCTCGGGACGGTGCTCGTGGACGGCCAGGGGCTGACGGTCTACATGTACGCCACCGACGTCCGGGGCCAGCCGTCCCGCTGCTACAACATCTGCGCGGTGCAGTGGCCGCCGGTGGTGCTGAAGCCCGGGGTGGCCCAGCCGGTGACCGGCGCCGGCATCGACGCCTCCCTCCTCGGGACGTCCGCGCGCACCGACGGCACCACCCAGGTCACCTACAACGGCTGGCCCCTCTACCTGTGGCCGCCGGACCGTGCACCGGGCAAGGCGACCGGCCAGGCGCTCACCAACGCCGGCGGCCTCTGGTACGTCCTCTCCCCCGCCGGCAAGTCGATCGTGACGCCCTCGCCGTGACGGACGAGGACGACTGCCCGCGGGCCGGGCGCGGATCGCTGTGGTCGATCAACTCGTCCGGGTCGATCCTGTCGATCAACTCGTCCGGGTCGATCCTGTCGATCGGGTCAGCGGGCTCCATCGCGTCGATCGCCTCTGCCGGTTCGATCGCCTCGGTGGCGTCGGCGGGCAGCATCCTGTCGTTCGCCTCGGCGTTCTCGTTCCGCTGCGCCTTCGCGCTGCTGTCGTACCGGTCGGTGGGCGGGGCGCTGGCCTACCGGTCCTGGTCGACGCGTTCCATCGACTCCCGGTAGCGGTGGCCGTTGGCCACGTACTCCTCGGCCGACAGCCGGATGACGGTGAGGTTCGACTTGTCGGGGCGGATCTGGGCGGGCACGCCGACGGCCAGTGCGCCCGGAGGCACCTGCATCCGGTTCGGCACGACGGCATTGGCGCCCACGGTGGCCCCCCTGCCCACCACGGCCCAGTGCAGGACGACCGAGCCCGAGCCGACGAGTGACTCGTCCTCCATGGTGCAGCCCTCGAGGTGGGCGAGGTGCCCGATCACACAGCCGGCGCCGACGATGGTCGGAAACTGCGGGCCGGCGTGGATGACGGTGCCGTCCTGCACGGAGGACCGGTCGCCTATCGCGATGTGGCCGTAGTCACCGCGCAGGACGGCGTGCGGCCAGACGGTGGCCTCCGAACCGATGGAGACGTCTCCGATGATCACCGCCTCGGGGTGGACGAACGCCTCGGGGTGGATCTCGGGCACCAGGTCGCCCAGTCGGTAGATCGGCATGTCCGGACTGTAGGCCACGGGAGATTGGCCAAACGGCCCGGCGATCGGTGCCGGGCCTAGACTCGTTCCGCCCGCCGGGCACACCACGAGGAGATCGCCCATGAGTGACGCCACGACGCTCGGACACCCGGTGTTCGACGCCGACAACCACTACTACGAGGCCGAGGACGCCTTCACCCGTCACCTCGACCCTTCCCTCGGCCCGCGCGTCATCCAGTGGTGCGAGATCAAGGGCCGCCGTTACCACGTCATCGGCGGCCAGGTCAGCCGGGCGGTCACCAACCCGACCTTCGACCCCATCGCCATGCCCGGGGCCATGTACGACTACTTCCGGGGCAACCCGGACAACCGCAACCCGATGGAGTTCCTGTCGCGCCGTGAGGCCATCCGGCCCGCCTACCGCAACCCGGCCGACCGGGTGGTGGCCCTGGACGAACAGGGCCTCGCCGGCTGCCTGCTGTTCCCCACGCTCGGCATGATCTACGAGGAGCCGCTCGCCCACGACCCCGAGGCCGTGTGCCATCTCTTCCGGGCCTTCAACCGCTGGCTGGTCGAGGACTGGGGCACCAACCACCAGGACCGCATCTACGCCGCTCCGTACATCACGCTGGCCGACCCGACGTGGGCCGTCGAGGAGCTGACCTGGTCCCTCGAGCAGGGTGCCCGCACGATCGTCATGCGGCCCGCGGCGCCCACGACCGCCGTCGGCCGTCGCTCGCCATTCGACCCGATGTTCGACGGATTCTGGCGCCTGGCCAACGACGCGGGTATCACCGTGGTGGTCCATGCCGCCGACAGCGGGATCTCGTCCAACGGCTACGCCGTCGACGGCTTCGCCGCTACCTTCAGCGGAGGATGGAAGCCGTCGATCAAGTCGTTCGCCATCGAGCAGGCGATCCGGGATTACCTGCTGTCGGCCGTGTTCGAGAACCTCTTCGTCCGGTTCCCCAACCTGCGCCTGGCCTCGGTCGAGAACGGCGCCCAGTACCTGCCCGACCTCCTCGCCAAGGTGCGTTCCACGGCCAACAAGATGCCCGGCTACTGGTCGGACGATCCGGTGGACACCTTCCGGCGGCACGTGTGGATCAACCCCTTCTGGGAGGACGACGTGAACGTGGTGGCCGACTGCATGGGCCCGTCGCGGGTGATCTTCGGCTCCGACTGGCCCCACATCGAGGCACTGCCCGAGCCGATCGACTACGTGCGGGAACTCAAGGAGTTCGACGCCACCGAAAAGCGGCAGATCCTGTTCGACAACGTCCAGGAGCTGCTGACCCTCCGTCCCACCTGAGCCGACCCGCCCGGGTCAGTGGCCCTGGCCGCCCCCCCGTGAGTTGTGGGCGCCCTTGCCGTAGTGGGTGGTCCCGTGACTCGCGTTGCGGACGTTCTGCTCGCGCCTGGCGGTCTGGCGGCTGCGGCCGACGAACCCTCCGGCCACGATGACGACCAGGGCGATCGCCACGATTGCCAAGATGATCATGGGTTCCCTTTCCGACCCGGGCTCCCGGGAGGCAGGCGCAGGATAGCGGAGGTCCCGAGTCCTGCTGCCCGCCTAGGAG
>PLRX01000050.1 GCA_003164095.1 Acidimicrobiaceae bacterium
TACGAGCCGCGGAACCCCGGCCCGATGTGAAGGTCGTTGTGCTTGCCCTTGCGGGCAAGGCACCCCTCTTTGGATTGAAGAGCTATTGACTACCGCCGGGATATGCGCGGAATCCCGTGCCTTCCACGGTTCCTGCCATGGACACAGACCGGACCACGCCCCGCTCCCCGCTCAGACCCTCGGCCGCTTCCGGTTCGGAGGGACAGGGCCAGGAAGGAGCGCCCGCGGCTGGTTCGGGCCGAATTCCTGGGACCCGGAACCGGCTGCCGGCTGCCGGGCGCAGCGATGCGGGCGACGCCAGAACACGCCGTCTACCTGGACCTTCGCTACCCGAGGATGCCCTTTGCGATGACCACCCGCTGGATCTGGTTGGTCCCCTCGTAGATCTGGGTGATCTTGGCGTCGCGCATGAACCGCTCGACGGGAAAGTCCTTCGTGTACCCGTATCCGCCGAGCAACTGCACGGCGTCGGTGGTGACCGACATGGCCGTGTCGGAGGCGAAGCACTTCGCCATGGCCCCGATGGTCGTGAGCTCGCCCTCGGGGTCGCCGTTGTCGATCAGGGAGCAGGCCCGGTACGTCATGGTGCGCGCCACCTCGGTCTTCATGGCCATGTCGGCCAGCATGAAGCGCAGGCCCTGGAGGTCGGCGATCGGTTTGCCGAACGCCGTGCGCTGCCGCATGTAGTCGGCCGCGGCGTCGATGGCACCCTGAGCGATGCCGATGGCCTGGGACCCGATGGTCGGCCGGCTGCGGTCGAGCGTGTGCATGGCGATGGTGAAGCCTTGGCCCTCTTCGCCGATGAGGTGCGACCTCGGTACCCGGATCCCGTTGAAGCTGACACCGGCCGTCGGGCTGCCGCGCAGTCCCATCTTGTCCTCGTGCTTGGCCACCTCGACGCCCCACCCGGCCTCGACGAGGAAGCAGCTGATCCCCCGCCTGCCCGCCTCCGGGTCGGTCACGGCGAACACGGTGTAGGTGTCCGAAACGCCGGCGTTGGTGATCCAGTGCTTGGCGCCGGTGAGGACGTAGTCGTCGCCGTCACGCACTGCCCGGGTCCGCATGGAGGCGACGTCGGAGCCGGCGTCGGCCTCGGACAGGCAGTAGCTGGCCTGGTACTCACCTGATGCGACCTTCGGCAGGTAGGCCTGCTTCAGGTCCTCGCTCGCCCAATTCATGACAGGCAGCATGCTGAGCTTCGAGATCAGCAGGGTGACCGCCATGGAGGCACACACCCGGGCGATCTCCTCGGCCATGATGGCCTGGGTGATCATGTCGGCACCGGCGCCGCCGTAGGCCTCGGGGATCCCGAGGGCCGGCAGCTCCATCTCCCGGCAGGCGTCGAAGGATGCCTGGGGATAGACCGAGTCCCGGTCGGCGGCAGCGGCGTTCGGGGCGACGCGGTCCTCGGCGAACTTCCGCAGCGAGTCACGGAACTGGCGATGGGTGTCGGACAGGGTGAAGGCGTTCTCCATCCCTCCAAGTTACCGACCGGTAGCCGGTCGGGTCGCACCGGGCCGCGGTTCTGGCGAAATCGCTCAAGACCGGCTCCGCGACAGCCGATACAACACGGGTACCGGAACCGACCGGGACCGACGAAGAAGCCGGACGACTGTGGAGACACCGACCATGAGCGACAAGCCGCAAGGACCAGGATGGTGGCTGGCCAGCGACGGGACGTGGCACCCGCCGGAGCTGCACCCCTCGCTGCAGGCCGAGGCCGCTGAGGTGGCCGGGACAGCCTCCGCCCGTTCCCCGGAGCCCTCCCCCGTTCCCGAGCTGCCCCGGAAGCCCACGTGGAGCGGTGAGTCCGACCGTCGGCCCCAGGCCGGACCGATGTACCCCGATCTGTTCAAGCAGGCGGTGGCCGGCACCAGTCTGGCCAACGTCGTCACGGCGAACTACTCCGATGGTGAGGCCCGTCCCCCGCTCGACGACCCCGGCTCGAACCGACACGTCCTGGGCGACGACCTGGTCATGGCCGGCTTGTCACGCACCCCGGCCGAGGTCGGAGCCTTCACCGGGGCGTCGGCCAAGCGCCGCTGGCGACTCCACCGCTGAACCGGGGGCCCACCGGCACCACGGCGGCCCGCGGTCCGACCATCACCTTCTCCCGTCCACCCGCCTCCGCGCGGACTCCCGACTGACGCCCCGCCCGGGGCGAGGACCGACCGCTCGCCGAACGCCGGTCCGATCAGTCGGGGTCCCCGAGGTGATCACCCGGGGCCGCTCCACCGGGTGGGTGGCCCGGTTCGGCCTCAGCCGTCGTGCGGGAGCTCGAGCAGCTGGCGCCACTCGCCCAACCGCTCGGCCACCTGCTCCGGTGTCAGCCGCAGGGTGGCCACCGGCACGCAGTCGGCGATCGTGCGCTGCACCTGGTAGTGGTGCGACGCCGCACGGAACAGTGGCTCACGGGTCGCCACCAGGTCGGCCGGCGCCCCCTCCATGAAGCCCCAGAGGGTGAAGGCCAGCGTCAGGTCGTGGATGACCGGCGCCCGACCGAAGTGGGCCGAACGGCGCATGGCGACAGCGGTGCAGCCCGACAGCGCGTCCTCGGCGTGCTCGCCCGGTGCCAGCACCAGCCGGTCCTCGAACCGGCGGGCCAGCTTCAGGGCGAACCCCTGGTCCGGTCCGGGCGTACCGAGGAAGTTGCCGGCCGGGGCACGGGTGCCCCTCAGCTCGGACGGTCGGGACGTCGTCCAGATCGAGGGGACGTGCAATTGATAGGCCCGCCGGACCTGGTCCGCCTCGACGACGGGAACGAAACTGGGCTGGGTCACCGGTGCTCCTGGATCGCGGGGTGCTACGTACGTTCGGTTCGGCTCCGGACCGTCGATTGCCGGCCGGGAGCGTGGTCAAACCGTAGACGACCTGGTCAGCGGCAGCGAAACGGCGGCACGCCCGGGTCCATCCGAGAAATGGTCGCGTCCGGCTCAGGCGGGGGCGTCAGTCACCGGCATGGAGCAGGCCGTAGACCACGGAGTCACAGAGTGCCTGCCACGAGGCGGCGATGATGTTCTCGGACACCCCGATGGTGGTCCAGGTCCGGTCGCCGTCGGTCGAGTCGATCAGCACCCGGGTCACCGAGCCGGTGCCCTTGGCCGAGTCGAGGACCCGCACCCGGTAGTCGACCAGGTGGACACCCTCGAGTGTCGGGTAGCTCGATCCGATGGCGGCGCGGAGGGCGCCGTCCAGCGCGTTGACCGGGCCGTTGCCCTCAGCCGTCGCCACCACCCGCTCGCCGGCGACCCTCAGCTTGACGGTCGCCTCGGTGGAGAGGTCGTCACCCTGCTCGGCGATCACCCGGTAGGACTCCAGGTCGAAGAAGTCCTGGCTCCAGCCCGTCGAGCGGCGGAGCAGCAGTTCGAGCGAGCCGTCGGCCACCTCGAAGTGGTAGCCCTCGTACTCCAGGCGCTTCAACGAGTCGAGCACCGAGGTCATCGCGTCGGAATCGAGCTCGAGTCCCAGCTCCTCCGCCTTCATGGCCAGCGTCGACCGGCCGGCCATCTCGGACACTACGAAGCGGGTGCCGTTGCCGACCAGGTCGGGCGAGATGTGCTCGTAGGCGTCCGACCGCCGTGCGATGGCCGACGTGTGCAGCCCTGCCTTGTGGGCGAACACCGAGGCACCGACATACGGCTGCTGAGGATTGGGTGCGATGTTGACCAGCTCGGCGATGTGGTGCGACACCGGGGTCAGGAGCGGCAACCGGTCGACCGGGATGGTCGACACCTTGAGCTTGAGCGACAGGTCGGGCACGACGGCGGCCAGGTCGGCGTTGCCGGCCCGTTCGCCGTAGCCGTTGACGCAGCCCTGTACATGGGTGGCGCCGACCGACACGCCGGCCAGTGAGTTGGCCACGGCACAGCCGCTGTCGTTGTGGAAGTGCACGCCGACCTGCGTCTCGAAGCGGTCGAGCACGGTCGCCACGATCCCCTCCACTTCGTAGGGAAGGGTGCCTCCGTTGGTGTCGCACAGTACGAGCGTCTCGGCGCCCGCCTCCTCGGCGGCCTGGAGGATCCGGAGTGTGAACTCCGGGTTCGCCTTGTAGCCGTCGAAGAAGTGCTCGGCGTCGAGGAACACCCGCAGGTCGTTGGACCGCAGGAAGGCCACCGAGTCGGCCACCATGGCCACCGCCTCGTCGAGGGTGGTGCGCAGTGCGTCGACGACGTGCATCTCCGACGACTTGGCCACGATGCAGACGGCCTCGGTCTGGGCCTCCACCAGGTGGCGGAGCGTCTCGTCGTCCTCGGCCCGCACGGCGGCCCGCCGGGTCGATCCGAAGGCCACCAGTGTGGCCCGGGCGAGGCTGAGCTCCTTGGGTGCACGGGCGAAGAACTCTGCGTCCTTGGGATTGGCACCGGGCCAACCGCCCTCGATGAAGGTCACCCCGAGGTGTTCGAGCTGCTCGGCCACCCGCAGCTTGTCGTCGACGGTCAGGGACAGGCCCTCCTGCTGGGACCCGTCCCGCAGCGTCGTGTCGAAGACGTCCACCGCACCGGGCAGGGACGGCAGTGCGAAGTCATGCCCGCCCCCGGTCTGCGGCCGTTCGTCGTGGGCGTGGTCACGGGGGTGGTCGTGGCGAACCCGTTCGTGGGCCTCCTGGCCCGCCGTCAGCGGGTGGGAGTGCTCGGGACCTCCGCCGTGACGATGGGTGTGCCCGTGTCCGTGGCCGGGGCCGGCGGCACCGGTCCCGGCCGATGCGTACGACTCGTCGTTGAGGGTGGGGCCGTCACTCGACATAGTCCAACCAGTCCCGGTACTGCTCGATCTCGCCGCGCACCGCGGCGAAGTACGTCTGCTGGATCTCCTGGGTGATGGGACCCGGCTTGCCGGCACCCACCGTGCGGTCGTCGACGGCCCGGATCGGGACGACCTCGGCCGCCGTCCCCGTCAGGAACGCCTCATCGGCGGTATAGAGATCGGTGCGGATGAGCTGCTGGTAGTGGACCTCGTGGCCGTGGTCGCGCGCGATCCGCTCGACGGACTTCTGGGTGATCCCCTCGAGCGCGCCCGAGTCGGAGCTGGGTGGGGTGAGCAGTCTGCCGTCCCGCACGATGAAGATGTTCTCGCCCGTGCACTCGCTGACGTTGCCGTCGGGGGCGAGCAGGATCGCCTCGTCGTAGCCGGCCTTGATGGCCTCCACCTTGGCCAGCGACGAGTTCACGTACATGCCGGTGCCCTTGGCGGCCGTCGGGACGGCGTTCGGGTCGTGCCGACGCCACGACGAGATCTTCGTCGACACGCCGTTGGCCACCCCGTCGTCGCCGAGGTAGGTGCCCCAGGGCCAGCAGGCCACCGAGACGTTGACCGGGCTGGGCATCGGGTTCAGCCCCATCTCGCCGTAGCCGAGGTAGACGAGCGGACGGATGTAGCAGCCCTCCTCCATCCCGTTGACCCGGACGAGCTCACGCGTGGCCTCGACGATGTCGTCCACGCTGAAGGGGATGTCGATCAGGAACACCGACGCCGACGCGAAGAGCCGTTCGATGTGCTCACGCAGTCGGAACACGGCCACGCCCCGGTCGGTCGGGTAGGCGCGGATGCCCTCGAACACGCCGGAGCCATAGTGCATCGTGTGGGTGAGCACGTGCACGGTGGCATCGGCCCAGTCGACGAACTCGCCGTCCATCCAGATCTTCTCGGTGGGGGTGATGGGCATGACTCAGAGCCTTTCTGCGATGGCGTCGCCGATCTCGGAGGTCGAGAGCGTCGGGTCGGGGGTGTCGTTGATGAATCCCGTCACCGCCGTGATGACGGCGGCGGCGGCCTCGGGTTCGCCGAGGAAGTCGAGCATGAGTGAGGCGGAGCGGATGGCGGCGGCCGGGTTGGCCTTGCCGGTCCCGGCGATATCGTTGGCCGCGCCGTGTACGGGCTCGAACATCGATGGGCCGGTCCGATCGGGGTTGAGGTTGGCCGAGGCCGCGTAGCCGATGCCGCCGGCCACCGCGCCCGCCAGGTCGGTGATGATGTCGCCGAAGAGGTTGTCCGTGACGATCACGTGGTAGCGACCCGGGTTCTCGACCAGGTAGATGCAGGTGGCGTCGACGTGGTTGTAGTCCCACGTCACATCCGGGTAGTCCGGGGCGATCTCCTCGACCGTGCGTTGCCACAGGTCGCCGGCGAAGGTGAGGACGTTGGTCTTGTGCACCAGCGTCAGCTTGCCCACCGGGCGGCGCATGGCCCGGTTGAACGCGTACCTGGCGACCCGCTCCACCCCGAACGCGGTGTTGATGCTCTCCTGGGTGGCGATCTCGGCCGCCGTGCCCTTGCGCATCACGCCGCCCGCACCGGTGTAGGGACCCTCGGTGCCCTCCCGGACCACCACCATGTCCACCGACTCTGGCCGGGCGTTGGTCAGCGGGACGGCCACGCCGGGATAGAGCCGCACCGGGCGCAGGTTGACGTAGTGGTCGAGCTCGAACCGCAGTCGCAGCAGCAAGCCGCGTTCGAGCACGCCGCTGGGCACGCTCGGGTCGCCGACCGCGCCGAGCAGGATCGCGTCGTGGCCCTTGATCTCCTCGAGTACCGCGTCCGGCAGAGTCTCCCCGGTCCGGTGCCAGCGCCGTGCGCCCAGGTCGTAGCTGGTCTCCTCGAAGGAGACCCCGACGGCGCGGAGCACCTTGAGTGCCTCGGCGACCACCTCGGGACCGATACCGTCGCCGCCGACGACGGCCAGCCTGATTGTTCGTGAGCCCATGGCTGAACCTTACTTGCGGGCCGGGCTGGGTGCGGCAGGCGCGTCGCCGCCGTTGTCGCGCCGGTCGAGGGCGACCTGGACGGCGCGGGTCAGGGCAGGGTCAGCGGGGTCCGGAGAGGTCGAAGAGACCAGAGGGTCCAGAGGGGCCGGGGGCTGGGGGTCGTCGGACTTATTCCAGGGGTACATGTCGTACACGAGAATGCTCCTGATCGCGATGAGGAAACGGCCAGCAGCCAACCCCCGCAGCGGGTTGCCGGCCTGTCTTCGATCAGGCTCCGCTGCGGCAGGGAAAGAGTACGAGACGCCGCATAGTGTCTGTCACGTTACCCGAACGCAGCCGGCCTGCACACTCCTTAAGACATCGGTCTCGCTATCCGAGACGGATTAGGGCAGCCAGCGGCGATGGCGCGGGCGGGCGGCGTGCTTCCATACCTGGCGCGCACGCACCCGGAGCCGTTCTGCCTGGTCGGCTTGTTGTTCGTAGAGCAGCCCGTAGCTGAACGCGTTTTCGCCGGCCAGGTGCGCGCCGATGCCGAGATCCCTGGCGGCCTGCCGGGCCAGCACCGTGTCCTGGTGCTCGCCGAGGACCGACTGGACCTTCTTCATCTGCTTTGCGAACCGGCGGGCCGGGCGGCCGGCCGCCGGGCGGGTGGCCTCGGCCGCGTAGCGGGCCCGGCGGGCCGACTTGCGCGCCTGGTGCAGAGCCACGTCCTGGGCTGGGCCGGCCGGGGTGTGCCTGGCCTGGCGCAGCCGCCGGTTTGCCTGCCGGTACGCCAGGCGCACCGCCGCCGGGAGCACTTCACGGGCCGGGTCGGCCGCCCGCGGGCCCAGCGGCGGCTCGCTGACGATCCGGTCGAGCTCGGCCCGCAGCCCGGCGTACCTGGGTGAGTCGAGCGCCTCGATCAGGCCGGCGTGCGCGGCGGCCCGCTGCGGCGCGTAATGACCCCGGACCCGCGCCTGCACCGGCCCGATGAGCAGCTCGACCGGCACGGACCGCAGGTGAGCCTGCAGGTGCCCGGGCAGCACCTCGCCTTCGCGGGCCGCGCCGAGCAACCCGCCCAGCCACTTGAGCTCGGCGGCCAGCTGCTCGCTACGGGACCGCGGAATAACCGAGCCGAACGAACGGAACGTGGCGCGCAGCCGGCGGGTCGCGATCCGCATCTGGTGGACGGCGTCGGGCTGGTCGGACCTGACCAGGGGCTCCAGTGCGGTCAGGGCGGCCGCCGGGATCCGGAGATAGGCCAGCACCACCTCCCCCGCCGACGCCGAGCGGCGCGGCCGGGTACCGGCGATAACCTGCGGGGAATGCTCCGAGTGGGGCGCGGTCTGAGTCATAACCATCCCGACCTGCTACCCCACCCGGAGCATTCAACACCTCTTACTCGTCCTCTTACTCGTCCTCGGCGAGCCAGGACATCAGCGGGCGCAGCTTGGCCCCGACCTGCTCGATCTGCTCGGCGCGCTCGGCCTCGCGGCGCTTGAGGAAGTTGGGCTTGCCCGCGTCGAACTCCTCGACCAGCTCACGGGCGAACGAGCCGTCCTGGATCTCGCCCAGGATGCGGCGCA
>PLRX01000152.1 GCA_003164095.1 Acidimicrobiaceae bacterium
CTAGGGGTTTGGATGGACGACATCGACGGATGGCAATTCCTCGACTTCCTGCTTACTGATGCTCAGCCGGATACCGTCCCCAACCCCGATGACGACAGTGATCGGGATGGCCACCACCTTGCGTTCCCAGATGTGGCCCTCCTGGAGAAGCACGTGAGTGACGTAGTGATTGCGAGGATCGATGACGAGTCCCTCAACCCTCCCAATGAGGCCGTCTGTGGCATGAACCTGGTCGCCTCGCCGAATGGCGACCTCGCCCAAGGGCACGGTGTCGTACGTGACGGCCTCGGGGACTTCCCCGATGGTGTCGGCCAAGCCGTAGTAAGGCTGAGAAAGCGCCTGTCCCGCCTCATAGCCCATGTGACCGCCGGATCCGGGCAGGAACTGCGTCTCCTCCGCATGTTCGAGCTTCTCGAACTCCGCTGTAGTGCAACGAATCTGGACGTCACCAGTCGATGAGTCGACGAGGTCGAGCGGGACGAGACGACCGAGCCCCTGTCGGTGCTTCGGTTCAACCACCAAATGAGTCACCACGCGAGCAAATGGGTCGATGACCACCCTGCTTATCTCGCCACACACCCCGTCGGAGCAGGTTGCTTCGGCTCCGATCATGAACTTCGTCACATCTGCCACAGTCAACCCCTTGGTTCATCTCGACGCTAGGTGGGATCCCCCGCCAGTGCCAACATCTTTGCTTGTCGGTGCCGACCGGATCGAATCGCTGCGTGCCATTGTCGAGTGCTGTTCCGATCCACCGCGGGGTATCGCCGGTCAGGTGGGGCGTTTGTTCCCTGCAGGTCACACTTAGCTCGGGCCCGAGTCCGTCGGCTACCCCACACGCATTCGGGCAGCAACTGGAATTCGGCCGCAACCATGTTCCCGGCTCAGGTAGCTGCCGACAATCTCCAAGCACGCAGCTTCGCGTGTCATGACTCATGGATGTTCCTCACCTGAGCGCCCGTAGGCCGCTACTGTTCGCTTCGCCATACCGACCGGTGGGGGACAGAACCGATGAAGCTGATCGTCGCAATCGTTAAGCCGTTCAGGCTCGACGCCGTCAAGGGACGCCTGAAGGAGCTCGATGTTCACGGCATGACGGTCACCGAGGCCCAGGGCTTCGGACGCCAGCACGGCCACACCGAGGTCTACCGGGGGGCCGAGTACCAAGTGGATTTCGTTCCGAAGATCCGCATCGAGCTGGCCGTCGATGACAGCCGTGTCGAAGAGATCGTCGATGCTGTCGTCGACGCAGCGCGGACCGGGTCGATCGGCGACGGCAAGATCTGGGTCCAGCCGCTGGACTCGCTGATCCGCATCCGCACGGGCGAACGCGGGCCTGACGCACTCTGAGTCCGAGGCGGATCGTCACCGGGAGACGCCTGAACCATCGATACGACAAGGAACCGACATGCAAGCGATCAATACCACCTGGGTCCTCGTGTCCGCGGCGCTCGTGCTCTTCATGACCCCGGGCCTCGCACTGTTCTACGGAGGCATGGTCCGCTCCAAGAACGTGCTGGCCGTCATGATGAACAATTTCGTCGCCATGGGCGTGGTCAGCGTCCTGTGGGCCCTCGCCGCCTGCAGCCTCGTCTTCGGACATGACCTTGGCCACGGGCTGCTCGGCAATCTCTCGTTGGCCGGATTGGGGGGCCTGGGCCACGGCCTCCCCGGGTTCGGGCGCTCCGGGGCATCGCCGCTCGCCATCGTGACGTTCCAGATGATGTTCGCCGTCATCACGGCGGCACTCATCAGTGGAGGGACCACCGACCGGATCAAGTTCCCGGCGTTCGTCCTCTTCATCGCCTGCTGGCTGTTCCTCGTCTACGTCCCGCTCGCCCACTGGGTCTTCAGCCCGGACGGTTGGCTCGCCCATCGGGGCGTCCTGGACTTTGCCGGCGGGACAGTGGTGGAGATCAACTCCGGGTTCTCGACATTGGCGATCGTCCTGGTGCTCGGGCGACGACGCGGATGGCCGAGTGAGGGGATGGCGCCTCACTCCGTGCCCCTGAGTCTGCTCGGGGTCGGCATCCTGTGGTTCGGCTGGTTCGGGTTCAACGCCGGTTCGGCTCTCGGGATGAACGGTGTGGCCGTATACGCGTTCATCAATACCGCATTGGCCGCAGCGGCCGGGCTGCTGGGCTGGCTGTGCTTCGAGCGAGTCCGCGAGGACTACCCCACCACGTTGGGAGCCGCGTCGGGTGCCGTTGCCGGGATGGTGGCGATCACGCCCTGCGCGGGCTTCGTGACCCCCATGGCCTCACTCGTCATCGGCGTACTCGCCGGTGTGATCTGCGCCATGGCCGTGCGAGTGAAGTTCCGTCTCCGCTACGACGACTCGCTGGACGTCCTAGGGGTCCACGGGGTCGGTGGACTGATCGGAATGGTCCTTCTGGGCCTGTTCGCCACCCGCTCGGTGAATCGAGCGGGTGCCAACGGGCTCTTCACCGGAGGAGGATTCCACCTGCTGTCGTTGGAGGTCATGGCCGCCGTGGTCACCGTGGCGTTCTCGTTCACCGTGACCTGGCTGATCGCCAAAGCGATCGACCTCACCGTCGGCCTCCGAGTCAGCCCCGAAGACGAATCGAGAGGCCTTGACCTGACCCAGCACGCCGAAAGCGCATACTCAATCGGCGGAATGGGTCGGATCGGGAACTGAGACACGAGCAGCGATACATCCGGTCTCCTGCTCCCGTGCCCCACTCGAGCGATTGCTGCGGGTCTGACGGGTCGAGCGTGTCAGCCCAGATCTGCTTCTCGCCGAGGTCTCGGCTCCGTGTCCACAGCTCGCATGGGCGAGAACTCGCTGGGCTCTTCGGCCTCCAACCATCGCGGGGCCAGGCACGGGCCGCCGGCGTCCTTCGGTGACTATCCCCCATCGATGCTCCTATGGACTGTCAAGGGCGAGATGTTCTTCGGGAGGTTGTTGTAGACCTCCCGTGCGATCTATCGCTTACGGCGAGCGGTCGAGCGTCGGCGATGGCCCGGATGGACAGGCCCGCAGCCAAGCCCCTAGAGATCTCCTCACGCTCTTCCAAGGAGAGGCGGAGCTCCGAGCGCTGTCGCTCCGTCGGCCGCGTGCCGCCGTGGTCGGCGATGAACCTGCGGAGCGACGAGTTCTGCCGATCGAGGTGCTTGGCGGCGCGTGTGACCGGCACCCCGGCTTCCCGGATGTCCCAGATCGTTGTTCTGTCCTCTTCGGAGAACCGTACCATTGCCACACCTCCTGATCGACGAACCCAATGTTCGCCAATCAGTCATGTGTTGCGTTGATCAGTCGAGGACACAGTCGTTCTGGAGCCGGATGCAGGTCGAGCTCCTCCATCGCAAGCGATGGAAGACACGCGTCGAACTCGCGTCGGGGATGTTCGACTACATCGAGATCTTCCACAACCGCCAGCGCCGCCACTCGGCCCTTGGCGTGATGTCTCCGATCGAGTTCGAGACTCGACGGACACCGACGACAGCGGCATGAGTCCAGTCAGTCGGCTCGACCAAACCCAGGACACGTCAATCAGGTGAGGCGATAGAGCTTGATTTCATTGCCGTACGGCGTTCGTCCCATCGGCTCGAAGGTGACCCGGCCGGTGGCAACGATCTGGTCGTGGCAGTAGGTGTTGACGTAGAGGATGGTGACGGTGCGCGGGCGTTCATCAACAGATTCGATAACGCGTGCCATGCACTGGGTCATCACCACGGCTGGGAACGGGCTGTAGAGATACAGGAAGTCGTAATCGCGGTAACGGTCGAAGTGGGTTGCATCCGCCGTGTAGATCGTCGTGCGTCTCTCGTGAAGCCTGGCGAAGTTTGATCGAGCAACCGCGGCCAACTCGGGCGCGACCTCCAGCCCATCAACACTGGCAAACGGAAGTCGCAGCATTGCCCGAATGGCGCTGCCCTTGCCGCACCCGATATCGAGTGCACGCGATCTACGCCTGACCTCGATCCCTCGCAACAGCCGTCGCAACTCACTGCCGCCCGACGGTGACGAAGGAAAGACGACCACTGGATCCAGGCCGAGATCTTCGGGGAGGGCGACGCTCTGGAAGTCGATGCCTCGAAGACGATCGACCCGACGCCGGATGAGATCCGGACGCCATGTCGTAGTGTCACGGGTGAGGCGTGGACTCGGTGCGTGTCTTGCGTTCATCTCACTCATCCCCGGCTTGCTGTCGATCGATCTCCCACGCCTCTCGCGCCGGTAGGTCGACCCGAGCGCCAAGCCACGCGAATCGACTCCGCTCAACCGTGGCTGGACGGGAGCGGAGGTCGGCAGAGTGACGGTATCACCGTGAGAGCGCATTTCCACCAACCACATGAGGGGGCCAGAGTACGACGGTTCATGGGCGCTGCCGACTCCCGGTGCGGCATGTGTCGCTCATCGCAAAGCCGCACCCGAGGCAATGGACAAGTGCGGAAGTAGCGAGCGTCGCCTGGCCGGGCCCCGGCGCCGCGTCAGAGCGCACGTCGGACAATCGTCGCAGACGCGCCAGGGTACGCCGGTCTGAGTCACGCCTCGACAAGCGGGCAAAGGTTGGCTGACGCGGCGCTAGCGATCGACACTCGCCAGTCGTCAGCCGCCGCTCACCGGTGATCGTCTACTTGCGGGGGATGAACCGAAGTCCACCGATTGAGAAAGAGCTTGAGCACTTCGATCCCGCCCGACACGCCACCGAAGGGGAGTCCCGCAGGAGGGCGTTCATCCCATTCGGTCCTGGTACTCGCGGCTGCCCCGGCCAGCAGATTGCACTCGCAGAGCTTGAGGCGGCGCTACCGATCATTGCCAAGCGAGGAATGATCGAAATCGATGGCCAGGTGAAGGAGGACCTACTCTTCGCCATTCGGGTGCGTGGAGGTCTCCGGGGCCGAGACGTCCCCTTCGAAGGTCCTCACGATGACGACTTGGTAGTCGCTTGACACGCTGACCCTAAACGCCGGAACGGTGACCCACGGCTGCACTTTGAGGATGGTAACCAGGCACCAAGCCAAAGAGGGGTCTCGGCGGGACCTCCGCGGATGGCTTCGCGCCTGACCCACCACTCAAGGTGAGCTTCCTCATGTGCTCCGCGCATTGGCGTTGTCAGATCGGGCGCGCACGGTGTTCAGGCGTTTCACACAACGGTTCGTTGGCTCAGGCGTGCGTGATAGCTGGCCCCGCACCCGTGACCGCCGCCATCGCCGCCATCGCCGCCATCGCCGCCATCGCCGCCATCGCCGCCATCGCCGCCATCAAGGGGCGAGCATCGTCCGCTGAGGGCGCACTCATGAGCGATCCGTCAGACAGTGAGGCGATCAGCAGTTGAGCGGTGGTTTTCTCGCAACCCAGAGATGGCGGGATCCATGCGTCGTTCTCTCTCGGAGCTGAGCGATGATGACCAGTGCGAACCCCGTGAAGAAGGCAGCCTCGACGAAGCTCCCGCCGAGCACGAAGAGGTAGGCGACGGCCAAGAGCGGATAGAAGACCCAGGCACCGAAGTACAGCCATCGGTAGAGGGTTGCGATGCGTGAGGGCTCGCCTCGCGTTCGTCGGTACGACAAATACAACACCGCGGTAATGGAAGCGAACTCGATGATTCCTGCGACGATGTGGAGGTACTGCGCTCCTCCGAGGCGGAGCTCGATCTCGTCAAGGTGGCATGACCGATTGATGGTGTCAAGGCACTGCTCAGGGAGGATGCCACCAGCGGCACCCGCGAAGGCGAAGGCCAAGAGGAGGAGCCACTCGAGCGCTCCCCCATCGAGGCTCTGCCAACCCACGATGATGAATGCAGCGAAGAGAAGGAGTCCGGACGCGAAGTCAGCGTGCTGCATCCAGCTGGCGTACGGCTGCCCATTGACCTCGAGATTGCTGAAGAGCTCATTCGGCGAGACGAGAAGGCTTGGTCGCAGGGGCACGGCGACCCACCAGTTATAGAGAACGAGCCCCAGAATGGCGAGGCACCACGCCGTCCTCCGGCGAGTTGCAGAGAGAGCCTCTGCGGCCATCCGTTCAGTACTTGCAGTCATGAACTTGCGTTCCTGAAGCGCTGACGTTGTCCATGCCCACCCCGTGGCTCCTCTGCGGCGGTCTGGATGTCAAGGATATGCGATCACGATGCGCAGAATTCGACGAGCCGGTATCCGGTCTGGGGCCCCACACGGCGGCCCAAGGTCGGATTCCAAGGTCGGATTCCAAGGTCGGGGAGTTCTAAGCGCTCCAAAGCCCATGGCGGGGCAAACGCAGGGACGGTTCGGTGCCCCCATCGCCGACTCAAGGCGCGCTATCCAGCGACGGATGCTTGCCAATCGCGAACTGCTTCGCTGCCGATTCGCGGTGGAACGATCCCGAAGGTAGCCGGCAGCCAAGCGACGTACGACGAATCGAGGGGCATAAGCCAGCCAGGATCCGGATCACGTTCGGAAGCAACAAGTCGGGCAATGGACTCGAGGCGCTCCAGTTCGATGGGGGCCTCTCGTCGGAGGAAGTCAACAACATCGCCTTCGGTCTCCCACTCGCTCATTCGCAGTGCCCCGCCTTCTTGATTGATTGGCTCTCCTGAGTTGGCACGAAGCGCCCTCGGCGCGGGGGAATGCACCGAGGGCGCTTCGTGCACTGTCAGCAACGCTGCCCGGCTGGCGGATTGTCCGAAGTTCGCTAGCTGCGGACCATCCGCCAGCCGGGCACGTGTGACTCGATCAGTGTGGGGTTGAGGCCAACTCTTGAAAAGGGCCAAAGGTCCTGTCGTGATCAGCACGCCGCCCTCTGTGTCAACCTGATGTGCGGCAGATCGAGCTGCTGATTCATTGAACTGAGGGC
>PLRX01000105.1 GCA_003164095.1 Acidimicrobiaceae bacterium
GGCCGAGTTCCTGTTCAAGAGCTAGCCGACCGCCGCGCCGCGGCTGCCCGAGTGCGGCCGCGTGGCACTGGCTGCGTCCGTGGGGCCGTACATGGGGTGGGCCGTAACCGCGGGTGCCAGGAGGCGGTGCAGTACGTTGCCTCCCATGTCGACCGCGGACTTCGGGCCGTTCTTCGGTGCCACAGCGGCGGTCGCCGGGGCACTCATCGGCCTCCTGTTCGTCGCCCTGTCGGTGGCGCCGGAACGTACGGACCCCGAGGAGCGGGTGGTCGGCGACGTGCGGGCCGGCATCGCGTTCTCCTGCCTGGTGAACCCGTTGGCCGTCTCGCTGTTCGCGCTGATCCCGGGCATCGGCGTCGGCCAGCCGGCCGGGGTCATCGGCGCGGTCAGCTTCGCCAGTTGCTGCGCCCTCGCCCTGGTCCTGGCACGCGAGACGGCCCCCGGTCGCCTACGACGCCAACAGCTCTGGCGGCTCGCCGTCCAGGCGCTGGTCTTCGCCTACGCCGCGGTCGTCGGGTTCGAGCTGGCCCATCGCCCACACGACATCGGCCTCGAGCGGACGATCTGCGTCCTCATCGTGGTGCTGTTCCTCATCGGGATCGCCAGGGCCTGGCAGCTCATCGGTGCCCGTGACACCAGCCTCGTGAGCGAGGTGGCCCGGACCATCGGGTCGCGCCGTCGAACGACGGACTGAACGGACTGCCACCGGCAGCCCCGGCCCATACGGCCGACATCGGCTGTCAGAGGCGCGCCGGTAGGGTGGAACAATGCGCGTGATCGGTGGGAAGTACCGGGGACGGCGCCTCAGCGCGCCCGTGGCGAGCCACGTGCGGCCCACGTCGGACCGTGTGCGCGAGGCGATCTTCAACATCCTGTTCAGCCTGGGCGGCGTCGAGGGCCTGGTGGTCGTCGACCTGTTCGCGGGCACGGGCGCCCTCGGCATCGAGGCGCTGTCACGGGGCGCCGCCTCGGTGACGTTCGTCGAGAGCGATCCGCGGTCCATCGACGCGGTGCGGGCGAACCTCGCATCTGCGGGCCTTGCCGACGCCGAGGCGACGGGCGACGCCACCATCGTGCGGGCCGACGTCGACGCCTGGGTCGGCTCCACGGCGTCGCACTACGACCTCGTGCTGTGCGACCCGCCCTACGACTACAGCGGGTGGGAGTCGTTGGTCTCCCGCCTGCCGGCCGACCTGGCGGTGCTCGAATCCGGTGCCGGACTCCCGGCGGTGGACGGGTGGGAGGTACTCAGATCCAGGCGCTATGGGGGTACGATCGTCACGGTCGCCCGTCCCGAACGGGCATCCCAGAAAGGTGTCTCGTGAGGATTGCGCTCATCCCGGGGTCGTTCGACCCCGTCCACAACGGGCACCTCGAGGTCATCGAGCGGGCCTCCCGGCTGTTCGACGAGGTCGTGGTGGCTGCCCTGCGCAACCCCCAGAAGAGCGCTGCGCTGTTCGACGACGACGAGCGCCGGGAGATGCTCGAGGAGGCCGTCACCCACCTGGCCAACGTACGCATCGTGGCCATGTCCACGCTGGTGGTCAACGTGGCCCAGGAGGTCGGGGCGAGCGCCATCGTCAAGGGCCTCCGGGCCGTGACCGACTTCGAGAACGAGCTCCAGATGGCCCAGATGAACAAGCAGCTCTCCGGGGTGGAGACGCTGTTCATCCCCACGAGTTCGGCCCACTCGTTCATCGCCTCCCGTCTGCTGCGCGAAGTCGCCCGTTTCGGTGGCGACGTCACCGCCTTCGTGCCGAAGACCGTCGCCCGGCGCCTCGAGGAGAAGTTCGCCGATGAGTGACCTGTTCGACGACCTCGACCAGGAGGTGGCCGACGGCGAGCAGGCCGATGCCGAGGCCTACCTCCGCAGCGCGCTCGACATGGTGCTGACCGCCAAGCCGATGCCGCTCTCCTCGTCCGTCCGCGTCGAGCGCGACGAGCTGGTCGAGCTGCTCGAGGGGGCGCTCGAACGGATCCCCGAGGAGATCCGCCAGGCCCGGTGGATGCTGAAGGAGCGTGAGGAGTTCCTGGCCGAGACGGAGCGGAAGGCCGCCGGGATCATGGAGGAGGCCAGGGTCCACACCGAGCGGATGGTGCAGCGCACCGAGGTCGTGCGTCAGGCCAACCACGTCGCCCAGCGCATCCTCGACGACGCCAACGAAGAGGCCCGCCGCCTGAGGCACGAGGCCGAGGACTACGCCGACAAGAAGCTGGCGAGCTTCGAGATCGTCCTGGACCGGACCATGAAGACCGTGCAGGCCGGCCGGGAGAAGCTCCAGGTGGCTCCCATCCCCGCCGTCGAGATCGGCGACCAGGGTGACACCAGCCTGTCCACCGGCGGAGGGTCCCGGTCCGATGACGAGCCGGATGGCTTCTTCGACCAGGACCTCGCCTGAGGACCGTCGTGCCCGAGTCGGAGCCGGCCCGTACGCTCGAACGGCGGCCCTTCCAGGTCCAGGTGGCCGCGTTGCGCAAGCAGAACGGCGCCACGCGCGAGGAGCACCGCGAGGGGGTCATCCCCGATCTGGGCGCCGTCTCGGTGGTCGTGCCCGAGGGCGAGCCCGTGGCGCTCGACCTCACACTCGCCTCCTACGCTGGCGGGATCATGGTCACCGGCACGGTGTCCGCCCCGTGGCAGGGGGAGTGCCGCCGGTGCGGCGGCCCGGTCGAGGGACGGGTGGTCGCCGAGGTGCTCGAACGGTACGCGCCGGTCGGAGCCAGCGACCGCGACGAGGAGGCCTACCCGCTGACCGGCGACGAGCTCGACCTCGAGCCCCTGGCCCGTGACGCCATCCTCCTCGAGCTCCCGCTCGCCCCGCTCTGCACCGAGGACTGCAAGGGCCTGTGCCCGACCTGTGGGGCCAACCGGAACACGGAATCGTGTGACTGCTCCCCGCCTGCCGACCCCCGATGGGCGGCCCTCGACATCCTGCGTGACGCACACCCCTCCACCTGACCTAGGATGTACCCCTTATGGCCGTTCCGAAGAAGAAGACCTCCAAGGCGAAGAGCCGCAGCCGCCGGGCATCCAACTGGGTGCTGAAGGCGCCGGCACGCTCGGTGTGCCCTCAGTGCACCACCGCCAAGCTCCCCCACATCGTGTGTCCCAACTGCGGTTGGTACAAGGGCCGGCAGGCCGTCGACGTCGACTAGTGGCGCGGGGCGCACCCCGACCGACGGGCGAGGCGTTCCGTGCGCTGCCCGTGGCGGTCGACGCGATGGGTGGGGACAAGGCACCAGGTGAGATCGTTGCCGGCGCGCGCCAAGTGGCCGACGCCGGCGCCATCGGCGTGCTCCTGGTCGGACTGCCCGGCGGCATGGGCGACACGGGTGACCTGCCGCTGCTCGAGTGCAGCGAGGTCATCGGCATGGACGACGACCCGGGCCAGGGCGTGCGTCGCAAGAAGGACTCCTCGTTGGTGCGGGCCGCCGAAGCCGTGCGCGACGGCCGGGCCATGGCCATGGTCTCGGCCGGCAACACCGGTGCCACCATGGCCTCGGCGCTGCTCCGCATGGGCCGCCTCCCCGGGGTGATCCGGCCGGCCATCGCCACGCCCATCCCGGACCCGCAGAAGCCCCACCCGACCCTCCTCCTCGACTCCGGGGCCAACGCCGAGGCCACCTCGGCCATGCTGCTCCAGTTCGCCCAGATGGGCGCCGCCTACTCGTCGAAGCGCTACGGCATCACCCACCCCCGCGTCGCGCTGCTCTCCATCGGCGAGGAGAAGTCCAAAGGGACCCCCCTGATCAAGGAGACCCATGCCGTGCTGGCCGAGGGCGGCCATGGCGGGTTCGACTTCGTGGGCAACGTCGAGGGGCGCGACTTCTTCGCCGACCAGGCGGACGTCATCGTCACGGACGGCTTCACTGGGAACGTGGCGCTCAAGAC
This sequence comes from Acidimicrobiaceae bacterium, assembly GCA_003164095.1. Lineage (GTDB taxonomy): Bacteria > Actinomycetota > Acidimicrobiia > Acidimicrobiales > RAAP-2 > Bog-756. Next base: position 3,893 of record PLRX01000105.1, read on the forward strand.
CCTGGAAGGGACACTGCGGTTCCTGATGGAGACCCTGGGAGGCATCTTCGCCCAGCCGGAGCTGAGCGATGCCGCAGGCACCCTGCTCCCGCACCTACTGCCGCTAGCCGCCGCTCTCGACCCCGAGACCACCGGCGGCGCCATGTTGCTCGGCGTGGACGGGGTGTGCGTCATCAGTCACGGCTCCTCGTCGTCGGTGGCCGTGGTCAACGCCATCACCGTGGCCCACGACGTGGCCGTCGACGGCCTCGTCGACGCCGTGGCCGCCTCGGTCAAGGTCGACGGGGCCCACGAGCCGGTCGACGCGTCCGACGCCGGCTGAACGTCAGTCCCGGGCGAACGCGGCCAGGTCGCGTGCGGTGTCGCGGCTGACGTCGGGGCAGGCCACGGTGAAGATCTCCGTGCCGTGCATGGTGCCCATCTGCTGGCGGCACCGGGCGGCCACTCCGGCCTCGAGGAGCAACCGGTAGAACTCGATGCCCTCGTCACGCAGCGGGTCGCACTCGTTCACGTTGATGACCACCGGCGGTAGCCCGGCCACGTCGTCGAGGGTGGCGAACAAGGGCCAGGCCAGCGGGTCGCGTGCCTCGAAGGCCTCGATGCCGTAGGCCAGGGCACCCTTGATGGCGTGCAGGTCGAGCAGGATGCCGTTGTTCTCGTAGGTGGAGGGCAGGCGTTCCTGGGGCCACGCACCGGCGATGTAGGGGCACAGGGCGTAGAGGCCCTTGACCTGGTCGACGCCTCCGTCGCGTAGGAGGCGCATGCCGGAGGCCAGGGTGAGGTTGCCGCCGCCGCTCTCACCGGCGATCACGATGCGGGATGGGTCGATGCCCAGCTCGGTGGCGTGCCCCACGGTCCAGTGGAAGCCGGCGATGCAGTCATCGAGTCCCGCCGGGTAGGGCGCCACCTCGGGCACCGACGACGCCGAGATGGCGTTGCGGAAGTCGACCATGACCACGGCCACCCCGTTGGCGGCGACGAGCTTGCCCCAGCCCCGGTACATCCCGTCGAAGCACGAGAGGTTGGTCATGCCGCCACCGTGGATGTAATAGACGCACGCAACCACCTCGTCGCCGACGGGACGGATGATCTGCAGGTTGACCCGGTGGCCGTCGGGGGAGACCTCGAAGGAGTCCATGGAGACCGTGAGCCCGTCCGACGGGGCCGCCTCCTCGGTGTCGCAGACCGCCATCAGCTGGCGGAAGTCCTCCGCCCCCTGGAGTGCCTCGGGGGTGTTGGCCTCGGTGATGAGCTCGTCGCGCGTCGTCGCCCCGCTCGCCGGAATGGCGGGGACGAACTCGAGGAGTGCCTTGATCCTCGGGTCGATCCGCCGATCGTTCTGGATGTCGTGGGCCACGGGGCCTCCTCGGACTCGGGGGCCGCCGCTCGTGTCCGGCCCGCTGCCCGTGACCTTACGACGTGCGGCGGAGCAGGTCCTTGGCGATGTGGGTGATCTGGATCTCGTCGGTGCCGGCGTAGATCTGAAAGACCTTTGCGTCACGGGCCAGCTGCTCGACCCGGTACTCGGCCGTGTAGCCGTTGCCACCCATGAGCTGGACGGCCTCGAGGGCCACCTCGGTGGCGGCCTGGGCGGAGTAGAGCTTCAGGGCCGAGGCCTCGGCCAGCGTCAGGTCCTTGCCGGCGGCGGACGTCTCGATGTGGCGGAAGACGAGGTTTTCGACGTTGAGTCGGGCCACCTCCATCCTGGCCAGCTTGAGCTGGATGAGCTGGAAGTCGCCGATGGGCTTGCCCCACAGGATGCGGTCCTTGGCGTACTGCACCGACAGCTGGAGACACTCCTCGATGACACCCAGGGCCATGGCGGCCACGCCGGCCCGCTCGGTCACGAAGTTGGCCTTGGCCGAGTCGCGCCCGCTCTCCTCACGGACCTCCGTCCCGCCGAGGAGGTGCCCCTTGCCCACCCGGACGTCGGTCAGGAAGAGCTCGCCGGTGGGGGAGGAGTGGAGGCCCATCTTGCGGAGTGGCTTGGACTGCTCGAGGCCGGGGGTGCCCGCATCGAGGATGAAGGTCAGCACCGGACGGTCGCGCATCGGCGTGTCCGAGCCGTCGTCGAGCTTCGTGTACAGGACGATGGTGTCGGCGTAGGGACCGTTGGTGATCCAGGTCTTGGAGCCGTTGATGACGTATTCGTCGCCGTCCCGGCGAGCCGTGGTGGTCATGCCGCCGAGGGCGTCGGAGCCCGAGTTCGCCTCGGTGATGGCCCAGGCGCCGATCTTCTCGGTGGTGAGGAGGTCGAGGCCCCATCGCTCCATCTGGGCCGGGGTGCCGCCCTTCATGACCGTGCCGGCGGCCAGGCCGACGCTCACGCCCATGGAGGTGACGATGCCGGGGCAGTGCCGGCACAGCTCGATGATCGGGATCAGGGTCATGGCCGCCGCCCCGCCGTCCCCGGCCCGTTCGGCCCGCTCCTCGACGGTCTCCTTGGTGCCCGACACCTTGCGCTCGAGCTGCTTCTTGAAGCGGTCCCGGGCCATCTGGTCCATGCCGAAGGTGGCGTACATCTTGCGGATGATGTCGTAGGGGGGCACGCCCTCGTGCTCGACGGCGTCGATCTGCGGTACGACCTCGGCCTCGATGAAGCGCCGGATGGCGTCCCGGACCATGAGCTGCTCTTCGGACCACTCGTACATCTCGACCTCCAGGGGGTGGACCTGCCCGGACGGTCGAGCAGGTGGGCTTCGGGGCAGAGGCTAGCCGTGGACGGCCTACAGTCGAGGTGTGCGACTGCAGCGCAAGCCCCCCGGTCCCCGGGCCACCCCGTTCGAGCGCTGGGGTGGCCAGCCGTTCTTCGACGCCCTGGTCGAACAGTTCTACGTGGGCGTCGTGACCGATCCGTTGCTGCGCCCGATGTACCCGGACGACCTCGAGGAGTCCAAGTCCCACCTGGCCCTGTTCCTCGGCCAGTACTGGGGGGGTCCCGAGACCTACAACGAGGTTCGGGGCCACCCGCGTCTGCGGATGCGCCACGTCCCGTTCGTCATCGGCCGGGCCGAGGCCGAGGCGTGGATGCGCCACATGTCTGACGCCGTCGACGCCATGGGCATGGACCCGGGTGACCGGGCCGAACTGCTCGACTACCTGTCGAAGGCCGCCCGCAGTCTGCAGAACGCCCACTGAGGCCGCACGGCCCACGGCCCGTGCCCCCGGGTCATGTGGCTCACCAGGTGGCGCCCAGGACCGCCCGCATGGTCACCTCGAACTCGGCGTCGCCGAGCGACGACCGCGCCCCCAGCACCATGGCGGCGTCCTCGCCCACCGGGACGCGCAGCGGTGTGTCCGGGTCCTCGACGGCGGCACGGATGGCGGCGGCCACCGTGTCGGGCCCGGGGCGGCCGGACGGCCCTGCCACGACCCGGTCCGTGTGCTCCCACTGCTCCCACAACTCGGTGTAGGCGGGGTGGCCGACAACGCGGTCACCCGCCTTCATGCCGGGTGCCGTGTAGCCGGGCTCGATGATGGCCACCCGGATGCCGAAGTGGCCGAGCTCGTAGTGGAGCGTCTCGGAGAACGACTCCAGGGCGTACTTCGAGGCCGAGTACGCGCCGTCGAGCGGGGTGGCGACGCGGCCCTGGATGGAGCTCACGTTGACGATCACGCCGGAGCCCCGTCGACGCCAGGCCGGCAGCAGGGGCTGCACCACCCGGAGCATGCCGAAGACGTTGGTGGCGAAGATGTCCTCGATGTGGTCGATCGGGTACGACTCGAGCGGGCCCTTGCCGTTGCGGGCGGCATTGTTGACGACGGCGTCGAGGTCGCCTGCGGCGTCGAGTGCCGCGGCCACCGAGGCCCGATCGGTCACGTCGAGGGGCAGGCGCTGGGCCACGTCGAGGTCCTCGAGAAGTGACAGGTCGCGCGCCGTCGCCACCACCTCGTGTCCGGCGCGGGTGAGCTCGGTGGCCGTGGCCGCGCCGATGGCCCGGCCCGCCCCGGTGATGAGGATGCGCATGGCGCCGAGGCTAGAGCAGCCGCCCCGACGGGACCCGCACGCGTCGCTGCACACCCGCCGTCGACGGAACGCCCACTCCGGGGCCGCTGGCCAGGGGAGCGCTAGCCTCGCACCATGACGACCGATGAGCTCATGGCCCGCGCCTGTCCGATCATCCGCGACATCGGGTGGGCCCATTACTTCTCACCCGAGGCCGAGGCGACTGCCGCACGACTCGGACTGGACCTGTTCACGCTCTACGCGCTCGGACGCGGCGGCGTGCTCGGCGACGTCGAGCCGGTCGTGGTGGCCAGCGCGTTCGGCTACTTCAACCCCGAGGTGGTGGATGCCCTGTGGAACGCCGGCAGGGAGCAGGTCGCCCCCCGTGAGGCGGCCCGCGCCTATCTCGACTGTGCCGCCGAGGTGGGGCGCCGGACGCTGTCCGGCATCGAGGGCCTCGACGCCATGGTTGCCGCGGCCGATACCGTCAACGAGGCGGCCGACCCGGTGGGGCTCGCCCTCTATGCGGGCTTCCGCGGTGAGTTGCTGGTCGACGACACCCCCGGTCGGGCGCTGCAGATCGTGACCGTGCTCCGGGAGCTGCGCGGCAGCGCCCACCTCATCGCCCTGCGGTGCACCGGCGTCGACGCCCGCACGGCCCACTTCATCAAGCGCCCCGGGGACGGCCCGATGTTCGGTTGGCCCGAGGGCTTCCTGCCCGAGATCAGCGACGAGCAACGGGCGGCGGCCGAGCGGGCCGAGGCCCTGACCGACGACCTCGTGCGCCCGGCGTATGCAGCGCTGGACGATGCCGGGGCGGCTGCGTTGCTGCGGGGCCTCGACGACATGAACGCGGCACTCGGCAACGGCACCGTCTGACCCGGGGGGTGAAGCGGCATACGCCAGGTCCGCGGCCCGTCAGCCCTCCGACCTGAACCGTCGGAAGCTGCTTGCCAGAGCACCTTCATCCCCACGGCCGAAGCCTTGCCCCATGGGCCGCAAGGGTGACCTCCTCGAACCGATCGACGGCGCACCTCGCGGCGTTCACACGCTCACCGGCTCGGTCTGGAAGTGGACGCATCACGAGCGATCGCAGCGCGCCTTCGCAGAGATCACCCGGCCCCACGGTGGATCGGTGGCCATCGCCAGGTTCGGCGAACCAATGGGCGAAACGAATGCGCAGCACTGGCGAGTGTGGCTCGACCTACCGGACCGGTGGCGATTCGAGTCCGACCACCATGTCGATCTGCGGAACGGAGGCAGGCGGTGGGTAGGAAGTGCCTCCCGCATCACCGAGTTGTCTGATGATCGGACGGAAGTGGAGGACACGGAGATCGGCATGCTCATCTCATCGGGTAGTCGTCTTCTGGGAGCACTGCGGTTCGGTGATCCGACCGAAGACGCGGTTGCCGGACGACCGTGCCTGCAAGTGAGTGCGACGTTGAACAGATCCGATGGGGGCGCCCGCTTCAACCCCGTCGATGTTCGACTCGGCAGCATCGACCACATCTACTGGTTCGACGCAGTGACCGGGATCGCGCTCAGGCATGTCGCACTGATTGAAGGTGAGCCGTGCGCGATCACTGAGTTCAAGGAGGTGAGGATCAATCCTCCATTGGGTGATGTCGACTTCCAGTTCGTGTCACCCCCAGGCGCGATCGTCGAGCGGCAAGTCGACCATCTGATCCGGATGGCGGAAATCCGCGGTGCAGATCTCTCCGGAGTTGATCGAGACGACCCTCAGGCGGTCCAGACGGCCATCCAACAGGTGATGCGGCCCAACCGGCCCACACCCGAGGCTCGACTGAAGCTGCAGAAGTCGAAACACGTCCCACTCGGTGATCCTCCGGAGGATGAGGCTGCCGCCCAGGAGTCGATCGTGCACGCCTTCGATCATCTTGGCGAAGTCGATGGGGCCGGGGTGGCCCTCGTCAACGTCCAGAGGGGCCAGGGCCTCGTCGGACCCCTCCACGAAGCGCAGAAGCGCGCACCGGGGGGCGCCGACGACCCTGCCAGCCTCATTGTCGACGACGTCGAGTTCCTCCGTCCCGACGAAGCCGTCGTGTGGTACTCGGTTGAGGTCAACGGAGAGCGGTTCCCCATGGTGAAGGGTCGGGAGGGTCGAGCCGTGAAGGTCGGCGAGCAGTGGTGAGTTGAGCACGCCACGATCGCTGACTTGCTGGGGTTCGCAGGGGTCACCCTGCCGCCGCTGGGGGAGTAGGCGTCTGATGATGACCCTGCTCCTGGGCCCGTTCCCGGCTGACATCTCCACACGCCCGCAGGTGCCGGAGTGTGACACCGACCCGGCGTTATACAGGTGATC
>PLRX01000053.1 GCA_003164095.1 Acidimicrobiaceae bacterium
ATCGACCTCATCGACGAGGCCGGCAGCCGCCTGCGCATCCGTCGGATGACGACCCCCCCGGCCTACAAGAAGCTGGAGGAGGAGGTCACCCGCCTGCGTGCCGACAAGGAGGCCGCGATCGAGAAGCAGGCCTTCGACCAGGCCAAGAAGCTGGCCGAGCAGGAGAAAGACCGCCTTGACGCCAAGGAGGCCATGGAGGCCGAGTGGCGTGCCGAGGGCGTCGACCTGTTCGACGTCGTCGACGAGGAGGTCATCGCCGAGGTGCTGGCCAACTGGACCGGCATCCCGGTCTACCGCCTCACCGAAGAGGAGACGGCCCGACTGCTCCGCATGGAGGACGAGCTGCACAAGCGGGTGATCGGCCAGGAGCAGGCCATCGCTGCGCTCGCCCGCTCCATCCGCCGGACCCGGGCCGGTCTCAAGGATCCCAAGCGCCCCAGTGGCTCCTTCATCTTCCTGGGCCCGACGGGCGTGGGGAAGACGGAGCTGGCCAAGACGCTCGCCGAGTTCCTGTTCGACGACGAGGACGCCCTGATCCAGCTCGACATGTCCGAGTACATGGAGAAGCACACGGTGAGCCGCCTGGTCGGTTCGCCCCCCGGGTACGTCGGGTACGAGGAGGGCGGCCAGTTGACCGAGGCCGTGCGGCGCAAGCCGTTCTCGGTGGTCCTCTTCGACGAGGTCGAGAAGGCGCACGCCGACGTGTTCAACACCCTGCTGCAGATCCTGGAGGACGGTCGTCTGACCGATGCCCAGGGCCGCTCGGTCGACTTCAAGAACACGGTGCTGATCATGACGTCCAACCTGGGAACGGCGGACCTCCGCAAGACGTCCGTGGGCTTCGCCCAGAACTCGGGGGCCGTGACCTACGAGCGGATGAAGGCGAAGGTCAACGAGGCGCTGAAGGCGCACTTCCGTCCCGAGTTCCTCAACCGGATCGACGAGGTCGTGGTCTTCCACGAGCTGTCCAAGGTCGAGGTGATCGAGATCGTGGACCTGATGATCCAGCGGGTGTCCAACCAGCTCGAGCTTCAGGGTCTGAGTCTCGCCCTGACGCCGGAGGCCAAGACGTTGCTGGCCGACAAGGGCTACGACCCCCAGCTCGGTGCCCGACCCCTCCGCCGTGCCATCCAGCAGATGGTCGAGGACCCGCTGTCGGAGCGGATCCTGTGGAAGGAGTTCCGAGTCGGCCAGACCATCTTCGTGGACGTGGAGACCATCACGCCCGAGATGGCCGAGGCCTATGACGTGAGGGGGGCGCCGCCCCTCGTGGTGGGGGACTCGCAGCTGACCTTCACGGCCATCGAGGGAATCGAGCCTCCCCCGATGGAGCTGGCCGGAGCGGATTCCTCCGCCGACTGACCTACGGCTGAGCGGAGCGACCCGCGACAGCGTGCGAACCGAGGCCCCACTCTTGCGGTGGGGCCTCGCCGCGTGTCGGGGCCGTCCCGTCCGACAACACAGGTGGCCGACGGACCGAGTGGGCGGCAACGCAAGCGAAACCGAGGTTGCAGTGGCCGTTTCGGGACCTTCGGCTCTAATGGAACGGTGACGATCCGCGCTGTACTGGTTCTTGGCGGGGATTCTCCAGCGGCAGGCGACCCGTTCGTCGGTCCCAGACCCTGCGCCCGATCGGTCCTCCCCCCGGACCCGGATCGGGAATGCAATGCCCCTCCGGCCCCCCGGAGGGGCATTGCGCGTACCGGGCCGTGGCGACCACCACCCCGTGCCTCCAGCTCGAGCACCCTGGCCCGCCCGGCGGCGCGATCGCACCGGATGGCACACCCGGTCCCTACCATCGGTGCATGGCAAAGACGGCCAAGCGCCACCGCTGCATCGACTGCGGCTCGACCACCGCACGATGGGCGGGCCGGTGCCCCACCTGCGGCGAGTGGAACACCCTGGTCGAGGAGTCGGCACTGGGTCCGCTGGTCCGAGCCGTCGACGAACTCGACCTGTCCGGGCTACCGGTGCCGCTGTCCTCGGTCGACGTCTCGGAGGCGGCGGCAGTGCCGACCGGCGTCGAGGAGTTCGACCGGGTGCTGTCCGGAGGCCTCGTGCCCGGCTCGGTCACCCTCCTCGGTGGCGAGCCCGGAATCGGCAAGTCGACCCTACTGCTCCAGGTGCTGGCCGCCCGTGCCGACGCCGGTCACCGGGTACTCCTCGTGTCGGCCGAGGAATCGGCCCACCAGGTCCGTCTGCGCGCCGAACGGCTCGGACCGATCCCACCGGGGCTGCTGATCCTGTCGGCCACCGATGTGGGTCAGGTCATCAACGCCGTGGTCGAGTCCGAACCCGAATTGGTGGTCATCGACTCCATCCAGGCGGTGGCGGTGGGACCGGCCACCCCGGGTGAACGTCGGGCCACCGGGGTCCCCGGGTCGATCGGTCAGGTGCGAGAGTGCGCGGACCAGCTCGTCGGCCTGGCCAAGGCCCGACAGGTGGCCACCGTGTTGGTGGGACACGTCACCAAGGACGGCTCGCTCGCCGGTCCGCGGGCCCTCGAGCACATGGTCGACACCGTGCTCAGCTTCGAGGGTGACCGTCACCACGCGCTCCGCCTGTTGCTTGCCGTGAAGCACCGGTTCGGCCCGACGGGCGAGCTCGGCCTGTTCGAGATGGGGGACCAGGGTCTGAACCGGGTCGACGACCCGGGCCGCCTGCTGCTCGGTGACCGGCTGACCGGCGTGCCCGGCGGGGTGGTGCTTCCCGCCCTGCAGGGCCGGCGGACGCTGATGGTCGAGCTCCAGGCGCTGGTGGCACCCATGGGACAGGCCCAACCCAAACGCTCTGTCGTCGGCCTGGACGGCGGTCGGCTGGTGATGACACTCGCTGTGTTGGCCCGCCACGCCGGGCTCCCGATGCACGCAGTCGACGTGTTCGCATCGGTCGCCGGTGGCATCCGGGTGACCGAGCCGGCGGCCGACCTAGCTGTGGCCCTGGCTGTCGCGTCCGCCTCGACCGGGGTGGCCCTACCGGCCGACCTGGCCGCCGTGGGCGAGGTCGGGCTGTCCGGCGAAGTGCGCCAGGTCACCAATCTGCCGCGTCGCCTCGAGGAGGCGGCCCGACTCGGTTTCGGCCGGGTCGTGGTGCCGGCCTCCGCTCCCGACGGACCGCCGGGAGTGGAGCTCATCCGGACGGACACGGTGGGTGAGGCGGTGGGCCGCTTCGGATGTCTCGACGCTCACGGAGGGTGACGCCGGCACCCCTGTGGCCGCGGACGGTGCCGGGTACGATTCCGGGGTGACCACACGGCAGAACGCGGCCATGAGCGATGCACTGGCCATGGTGGCCCCGGGCAGGCCCCTGCGGGACGGTCTCGACCGCATCCTCCGGGCCAAGCGTGGTGGGCTCGTGGTGGTCGGCGACGGGCCCGACGTCCTGTCGATCTGCTCCGGCGGCTTTCTGCTCGACGCCGAGTTCAGCCCCCAGCGCCTCTCGGAGTTGGCCAAGATGGACGGTGCGATCATCCTGGCCTCCGATGCGTCCCGCATCGCCCGGGCCAACGTCCACCTGATGCCGGATCCGTCGATCCCGACCACAGAGACCGGTACCCGGCACCGGACGGCCGAGCGAGTGGCCCGATCTATCGACGTGCCCGTCCTGTCCGTGTCGGCAGCCATGTCGGTGATCGCCGTCTATCGCAACGACCTCAAGCACACGGTCCAGCCCACCGGTTGGCTCCACGATCGCACCGATCAGGCGCTGGCCACCATGCAGCGCTTCCGCAGCCGGTTCGACGTCGCTCTCGGGAACCTGTCGATCCTCGAGGTGGAGGACACCGTGTCGGTCGGGGACGTCGTGCATGTGATCCAGACCGCGGAGATGGTCCTGCGAATCGGCGAGGAGGTCGACGGCTACCTGGTCGAGCTCGGCGAGGACGGCCGGCTGGTCAGCCTGCAGTCGGCCGAGCTGTCGGACGGGGTGGCCCGGGCTCTCGACCTGGTCATCCGCGACTACGCCATGATGACCCGCGACGAGGCCGCCGACCGGCCGGCGTTCGAGGAGTGGGTGGTCCAGCAGCTGGCGGACCTCACCTCGGATGAGCTGCGCAACCCGATCCGGGTGGCGGCGGTCCTGCGGCTTCCGGCCGTCCTCAACGACACCGAGTCAGGCATCGAGCCCCGCGGCTACCGCCTCCTGCACCACCTGCCGCGGTTGTCCGACCTGATCATCGAGCGGGTGGTCGACCGGTTCGAGAACCTCCAGCACATCATGCGGGCCTCGATCGCCGAGCTCGAGCAAGTGGAGGGGGTCGGCCAGGCCCGCGCCGCCTCGGTCAAGGAGGGTCTGGCCCGCCTGGCCGAGGCCAGCATCTTCGAGCGCTACCAGTAGGCACGGGTGTCCGCCGGACCTCCGGACGGCGCCTGGCGGCCCGCCGGAGGACCTCCCCACAGCTGGTAGAATAGGTTGCTCTCCCCAGCAGACCGGATGTCGCTCACCAGCCCCGGTTCCGCACCGCAACGCCAGGAGGAACGGTGTTCGACATCGGTGACAAGGTCGTCTATCCGCACCACGGCGCGGCAGTAGTCGAACGACGCGAGACCAAAGAGGCCTTCGGCAAGAAGCAGGAGTACCTCGTACTCCGGCTCGCCTACGGCGACCTCACCCTCATGGTGCCGGCCGACAACACGGACGGTGTCGGCCTGCGCGAGGTGATCAACGACGAAGAGGTCGAGGAGGTCTTCGCCGTGCTCCGCAAGAAGGAGGCACGGATGCCGACCAACTGGTCCCGTCGCTACAAGAACCACTCCGAGAAGCTGCGGTCGGGCGACATCTACCAGGTGGCCGAGGTCGTGCGGAACCTGTCCATCCGCGACAAGGACAAGGGCCTGTCGGCCGGCGAGAAGCGCATGCTGAGCCGGGCCCGGCAGATCCTGGTGTCCGAGCTGACCTTCGCCCTCGGGGTCGACGAGGAGACCGCGGAGGTCCGCCTCAACGAGGCGCTGCCCTGAGCCGAGCGGGGCCCGTCTGGGCCATCGTGGTGGCCGGCGGCTCGGGCCGTCGGTTCGGCGGTCGCAAGCAGTTCCTCCCCCTTGCCGGGCACCCGGTTGCGTCCTGGTCGGTGCGCGCCGCCCGGACGGTCGCTGACGGTGTTGTCCTGGTCGTGCCTGCGGGCGGTCCCGAGGACCCGACCGGGGCCCTCGATGCGCTGCCGGCAGCCGGGGCGGAGGGCGATGCCGCGCTCGGTGCCACCACGGTGGTGACCGGCGGCGCCACGCGGGCGGACTCGGTCCGGGCGGGACTGGCGGCCGTGCCCACCGATGCGGCGGTGGTGGTTGTGCACGACGCCGCCCGGCCCCTGGCCGGCGCAGAGCTGTTCGCCGCCGTGGTCGAAGCCGTCCGGTCGGGGGACGTGGACGGCGCCGTCCCGGTGGTGCCGGTGGCCGACACGCTGAAGCGGGTCGACGAGGGTCGTGTGGTGGCGACACTGGACCGCGGCGACCTCGTGGCGGTCCAGACCCCGCAGGCCTTTGCCGCCACGGCGTTGCGTGCCGCCCACGCCGCAGGCGGCGACGCGACCGATGACGCCGGCCTGCTCGAGGCGGCCGGGCTGACCGTGGGCACCGTGCCGGGAGACACGCGCAATCTCAAGCTGACGCGTCCGGAGGACCTGGCCCTTGCCGAGGCGCTACTGGCGGGGGCGCCGGCATGAGCGACGCACCGGCCCTCCGGGTCGGCCAGGGAATCGACGTCCACCCGTTCAGCGACGATCCCGAGCGTCCACTGGTCCTCGGGGGCGTGGTGATCGGCGGCGAGGGGGTGCGCGGGCTGGACGGTCACTCCGACGCCGACGCAGTGGCCCACGCCATAGGCGACGCGGTGCTGGGCGCGGCGGGACTGGGCGATCTCGGTGGTCATCTGCCGGACACCGACCCGCAGTGGGCGGGGGCCGATTCGATCGAACTCCTCCGACGTGTGGTCGGGCTGGCGGCGGCTGCGGGCTGGGTGCCTGTCAACGCCGACTGCACCGTCGTTGCCGAGCGGCCCCGCCTCGCCCCGCACGTCGCCCGCATGGCCGAGCGCCTGGGCGGCGCACTCGGCGCTCCGGTCAACGTGAAGGCCACGCGGGCAGAGGGACTCGGTGCGCTGGGTCGGGCCGAGGGTATCGCCTGCACCGCAGTGGTGCTGCTGACCGCGGTGCCCGGTGCCGGGCGTCCGGATGGTTCCGAGCAGTCCGGGGGCACGGCTCCCGGGGACGGGGAGGTCCGATGAGTGCGGCTCCGGCAGGCGGCGGCAGGGGGAAGCGCTCACGTGCACCGGCCCCGAAGGGCGGCGCACGTGGGGGATCCAAGCCCACGGGACGCGAGGCCAAGGCGGCCTGGATGAAGGCCAAGGATGCCTCGGGCGGCCGCGGCGGCAAGGGTGTGTCGCCGGCGAAGGGTGCCGGCCGCGCTCCGGTCAACGACCGCGGCCGGGGCCCGGGCGGGGCCAAGGAGGCTCCGGTCCGCCGTGGCCCGAAGAACGTGGGACTCGGCGGCGATCAGGTCGAGGGCCGGCAGGCCGTGCGCGAACTGCTGAGCGCCGGACGTCGACCGATCACCACGCTGCTGATGGCGGAGGGCATGGACGCCGCCGAGATCCTCGACGACATCGAGGCGCTGGCCGCCAAGCGCCGGGTCAAGGTGGAGTACGTGTCCCGCAAGCGGCTCGATGCCGCTACCCGGACCGACGGCTCACAGGGCGTCGTCGCCCTCGCCCGGCAGATCGAGGAGACGGCGCTCGACGACCTCTGCCAACCCACCAAGCGGGGTCGGGTGCCGTTCCTCCTGGTCCTCGACGGAATCACCGATCCCCACAACCTCGGCGCGGTCCTCCGCAGCGCCGAGTGCGCCGGCGTGACCGGCATCGTCCTGCCCCGGCACCGTTCGGCCCACCTGTCGCCCACCGTGGCCAAGGTCGCCGCCGGCGCCGTGGAGTACCTGCCCATGGCCCTGGTGGCCGGGATCCCCACCGCGCTGCAGCAGCTCTCGGCGTTGGGCGTGGTCACGGTCGGGCTGGTGGGGGAGGCACCGACGTCGCTGTACGACCTGCCGCTGGGCGACCAACCGGTGGCGTTGGTGCTTGGTTCGGAGGGGTCGGGCCTCGCCGCGCTCACCAGGCGCCGGTGCGACGAGCTGGCGGCCATCCCGCAGCACGGGACGCTCTCGTCGCTCAACGTGGCCACGGCCGGCGCCATCGCCTGCTTCGACGTGTCCCGGCAGCGCTCGGCCGCCGGTAACTAGGCCGCCGGGACGGATCCGACGGTCAGACCTCCTCGACCGTCACGCCTTTCCAGAAGGCCACGCGGTCGGTGATCTCCTTGGCGGCGTCCTTGGGCTCCGGGTAGTACCAGGCTGCGTCATCGTTCCGGGTGCCGTCGACCACCACGGTCCGGTAGCTCGCGGTGCCCTTCCACGGGCAGACGGTCTGGGTGCCACTGGGCTCGAAGTACTCGTCGCGCACGTCCGCCGGGGGGAAGTAGTGGTTCCCCTCGACGACCACTGTCGCATCGCTCTCGGCCAGTACAGCGCCGTTCCATGTCGCTCGGATCGTCATGCCGCGTACAACGCCGTGAGAGACCGGCGTGTTCCCGTAAGTCCAGGGGCGCCGGCGACGCTCAGGGGCGTCGGGCCAGGGTGAGGACGAACTCGTCGTCGTCCGCCACCCAGGAGTCCTCCACGGCCAGGCCGCACGCCTCGAGCTCGTCGCGCAGGGCATCACGGGAGAACTTGGTACTCAGCTCGGTCAGCATCTCCTCGCCCGCAGCGAAGTCCACCTCGAGGTCGAGGTCGGCCACACGGACCCGGCAGTCGTCGAGGGAGCGGAGCCACATCTCGATGCGGTGGTCGGATTCGTTCCACCGGGCCACGTGCTCGAACCGGTCCGGCGCGAAGTCGGCGCCGAGGTCGCGGTTCAGGACGTGGAGGACGTTGCGATTGAACTCCGCCGTCACCCCTGCGGCGTCGTCGTATGCGGCCACCAGGCGCCCCTGGTCCTTGATGACGTCGGTGCCGAGCAGCAGGCAGTCACCGGGGCGCATCGTCCGGGCCAGGCCGTCCAGGAAGGCGGCCCGCTGGTCCGACGTGAAGTTCCCCACCGTCCCGCCGAGGAAGGCGAAGAGCTTGCGCCCGGGACCATCGAGCTGACCGAGGTGCTGGTGGAAGTCGCCCACGACGGCCCGCACGGTCAGGCCCGGGTACTCCTCGGACAGGGCGGTCGCCGCCTCCCACAGGGTGGTGTCGCTGACGTCCAGCGGCACATAGGTGCCGAGCCGGCCGCTGTCGCGCATGGCGTCGAGCAGGACGCGGGTCTTGTCGCAGGTGCCGGCACCCAACTCCACCAGGACGTCGGCCCCCGCTTCGGCCACTATGTCCTTGGCATGGGCCTCGAGGATGGAGCGCTCGGCGCGGGTCGGGTAGTACTCCGGAAGACGGGTGATCTCGTCGAACAGCCGGCTGCCTCGGTCGTCGTAGAAGTAGACCGGCGGCAGCTGCTTCGGCACGGAGGTCAGGCCGGACCGGACGTCGGCCTCCATGGCGGCCCGCAGGTCGGCCGGGGTGAGGTGCACGTCGATGGTGGGGGGGATCACGGTGTCCATGGGCTCCGGTGGGGTCGGGGACGTACGGGCTCGGCGGATCTGCCGTCCCGGTCGACGGGTCAGTCGTTACGGGCCAGTCGCAGCCCGCTGAAGGCCCAACGGGCCGAAGGTGGGAAGAAGTTCCGGTAGGTGGCCCGGACGTGGTCGGCCGCCGTGGCGCACGAGCCGCCTCGGAGGACGTACTGGTTCACCATGAACTTGCCGTTGTACTCGCCGACGGCCCCTTCGGCGGGGGCGAACCCCGGATAGGGGCTGTAGGCGGACGAGGTCCACTGCCACACGTCACCGAACGGTGGGGTCGAGCCGCCGGTGGCCGGCGAGGGATGGAGGACATCGGTGTCGAGGAGGTTGCCGGTCGTGGTCGTCTCGGCTGACCTGGCGGCGCTCACCACCTCCCACTCGGCCTCGGTCGGCAGGCGGTGGCCGGCCCACCGGGCGTAGGCGTCGGCCTCGTAGTAGCTCACGTGGCACACCGGACGGGTCGGATCGACCGGCACGTCACCGGCCAGGGTGAACTCGCGCCGGCCGTCGTCGCCGCGGGCCCAGTAGAGCGGGGCGTCCCAGCCGCCGGACTCGACGGCGCCCCACCCGTCGGACAGCCACAACTCCGGTCGCCGGTAGCCGCCGTCATCCATGAATGCGAGCCACTCGCCGCAGGTGACGGACCTGTCCGCCAGAGCGAACGACTCGAGGTGGGTGAGGTGGCGGGGGAACTCGTTGTCGAACCCGAACCCGCCCCCGGCGTGGCCGATGGGGACGGTCCCGCCCGGGTGCGACGACCAGGAGGTGGGGGCGCCGTCGCCTGGGCCCGGGAGCTCCAGCGGGGCGTAGGCGGGCAACATCGGGTTCCGGGACAGCACGTGCTTGATGTCCATGATCAGCAGCTCCTGGTGCTGCTGCTCGTGCTGGATGCCGAGCTCCACCAGGGCGGCCGTGGGGCGGTCGGGCCCCCGGTCGAGGAGCTCGGCCATGCCGGCGTCGACATGCCGGCGGTAGTCAGCCACCTCGACGATGCCGGGCCGGGACACGAGGCCCCGGTCCGGTCGCGGGTATCGGGGGCCCGCCCCGAGGTAGTACGAGTTGAAGAGGAAGCCGAACCCCGGATTGAACAGTTCGTAGCTGGGCAGCGACGGCGCCAACAGGAAGGTCTCGAAGAACCAGGAGGTGTGGGCCCGGTGCCACTTGGTGGGGCTCACGTCGGGCATCGACTGCACGGTCTGGTCCTCCGCCGAAAGGGGAGCCGCCAGTTCCTCGGTGAGTCGACGGGTCGCCTCGAACCGTTCGGCCAGCACCTGGTCGTCCACGGTGGTCAGGAGGTCGGACATCCCCGCTCCTTCCGGTTCGCCTGAGGGATCCACGGTCACCGTCCCGGCGGGCCGGTCCGGGACCACTGAGAACTTACCCGGAACGGTCCCGGATCATGCCGTTCACCCCATCGACGCGTTCGCCGACATCCGGGTACCCCGTTCAGCCAGGGCCACGGACTCGGCGGTCAGTCCGACCTGCGGACCCGGTGGCATGCAGGCTCGGCAGGGCCGACGCCGGACCTCGTTTGCTACCGGGCGGTGCCGGGTAGGGGCACGTCAGACGATCGAGGAGGTCAGATGCCCACGCCCGACGACCACACCGAGCCCATCGACGACGGCGCCGAGGCGGAGCGCACCCCTCACGTCCCCGATTCGCCGCCGACCGACGGCGAGACACACGCTGCTGACGTGTTCCTGGAGGAGCAGGACCCGGCCGACGTCGAGCGGGTAGCTGCGCACCACCGGGAGATGGACAGGATCGGGGCCGAGGCGAAGGGCGAAGGCGAGATCGCCTGAGCGGGCGTGGGGCTGCTGCGGGTGGGTCGGTAGAGGCGGGATCGCCGAGCGCTGTCGTGGGACCGATGGGACGGCGTCCTCGAGGGAGCAGCACGGGGCCGGGTCCCGCGTGCCGGCGGTCGACGGCGGTCGTCTCGCGCGGCCGTAGGGTACGGCGATCGGAGCCGGCGGTGGGAATCGAACCCACGACCTGACGATTACAAATCGTCTGCTCTGCCAACTGAGCTACACCGGCGAGGCCTCCGGGCTCGGAGCGTCCGGAGCAAGTGTACGGGCAGCGACGGGCCTCACGGGAGTGCTTGCTTATCGACCCGGCAGTTGGCAGGCTGACGCGAGTGGACGATCCCTCGGCGCCCGAACACCAACCTCCGGAGCGTTCGGGGCCAGGAGTACCCGTCGACCGGGCGGCCATCCTGCTCGGGCTCTTCATCCTGGCGACTGTCCTCCTCCTCGGCAGGATCCACAACGGGCCACCGCCCTCGTCGACCGCCGCGTCCGTGGTGTCGACCACCACGACGACCGTGGCGGGCGGGTCGACGACCACGACGACGGCCGCTCCTGCCACCACGACGACCATCCCCAAGGCCAAGAGCGACGTCCCGGTGCTGGTGGTGAACGCTTCGGGCAAGACGGGCGCCGCGGCGACGGTCACCAATGAACTGCAGGTGGCCGGCTGGAGCGTCCAGACGCCGATGAACGCCACGGCCAACGTGTCCACGTCGGCGGTGTACTACGTGTCCGGGCAGAAGGCCGCGGCCGATGCCGTGGCCACCACGCTCCACCTGCCCGCGTCGGCCGTGCTCCCGTACACGACGGCTGCTCCGGTCAGCACCATCGGCACGGCCGAGGTGCTGGTGGTCGTTGCGCCGGACCTGGCGACGTCGGCGTCCGCCGCGACGACCACGTCCTCGGGCACCTGAGCAGTCCAGCGGTGCCCGCCGGGATCGGACCCGACGCCCTGCCCGTCGGGGCAGAGGTCCTGCTGTCCCCGTTGGTGGTCGACCCGGGACGGACCGCGCTGCTCTGCGACTTCGACGGCACCCTCGCGCCGATCGTCGAGGACCCGGCCTCCGCCCGACCGCTCGGGATCGTGCCGGCACTGCTCGCCGGACTGGCCCGCCGGTTCGCCACCATGGCCGTCGTGTCCGGTCGACCTGCGACCTTCCTGGCTGACCGGCTGATCCTGCCGGTGGGTGGTGACGACGGGGGAGGCGGTCCTGCACCGCTGCGCCTCGTCGGGCTCTACGGGATGGAGTCGGTGGACCGCGACGGGAACGTGCGCCCCGACGAGCGCGTCGCTCCGTGGCTGGCGGTGGTGGCCGAAGCAGCGGACCGGCTGCGCGACGGCGCACCCGCCGGCGTCCTGGTGGAGGTGAAGGGATCGGCGGTCACGGTGCACTGGCGGCGGGCGCCCGACGCCGGCGGTTGGGCGACGGCCCGGGTGGCCGAGGAGTCCGACCGCACGGGCCTCGTCCCCCATCCGGGCCGGCTGTCGGTCGAACTGCGTCCTCCGCTGGCGATCGACAAGGGGACCGTTGTCGAGCAGCTGACCAGCGGGTGCTCGGCGGCCTGCTTCCTCGGTGACGACCTCGGTGACCTGCCGGCATTCGCCGCTCTCGGTCGTCTGGCTGCGATGGGGGCGATGACGACGGTGGGTGTGGCGGTGCAGGATGCCGAGACGGCGCCCGAGGTGGCCGCGGCGGCCGACCTGGTGGTGGACGGCCCGGAGGGAGCAGTGGCCGTCCTGGCCTGGCTGGATGCCGCCGGAGGTGCGACGGGCCTGCGATGACGGCCCGGTCGTCGCCACGACCCCGCCGCCCGCGCCAGCGGCCCGGTAGCGTCAGCGGGCGGCGTCCATCTGGTCGGCGAGCCAGTCGGCCGGGCTCCGCGCCAGGATCGCCTCACGCAGCGCCCGTGCCCGTGCCGCCCGCTCGTCGGGGCCGAGTGCCAGGGCCTCGGACAGCACGGTGGCTGTCCCGGTCACGTCGAAGGGGTTGACCTCGAGGGCGCCGACCGCCAGCTCGTCGAACGCACCCGCCTCGCGTGACAGGGCCAGGACGCCGTCACGGGCGTTGATGACCGGTCCCTCCTTGGCCACGAGATTGAGCCCGTCTCGCACCGGGTTCACCAGTAGGACGTCGTAGCGGGTGAGTGCGGCCAGCGAGCGGGGGTAGTCGTCCTCCACCTCGAGGACGACCGGTGTCCACCCCGGTGTGCCCCATCGCTCGTTGATGCGGGCGACCGTGGTCTCCACCTCCTCCTGGTACGCGAGATACTCCGGAAGGCCCTGGCGCGTCGGGTAGGCGAGCGCCACGAAGACCACCCGCTCCCGGTGGGCCGGCTCACGCTCGAGCAGTTCGTCGAAGGCCCAGAACCCGCGCAGCAGGTTCTTCGACAGTTCCATGCGGTCCACCCGCACGATGACGGCGCGGTCGCTCCCGCCGACGGAGTCCTCGATCCGGGCCAGGGCCGGGGCCACGTCGGGTCCGGCGGCGGAGGCCCGCAGCCGGTCGGGGTCGATCGACAGCGGCGAGACGAACGTGGCCGTGCCGGAGCCGTCGATGCCCGCGGTGGCCAGGCCGGCCCGGTAGGAGGCCGCCCAGCGCTCGGAGTGGAAGCCGCATGCGCCGAACCGGGCCATCGCCGACAGGAGCTCGTCACCCACGGCGGTGGGCAGCATGCGGAGCACCGACGGGTCGGCGAAGGGCGTGTGCGAGAAGTGGACCGTCGACAGGTCGGGACGCAGGTCGGCCAGCGCCGGTGCCATCAGGGCGAGGTGGTAGTCCTGGACCAGCACCCGGGCACCCTCGGGCGCCACCTTCGCCACTCGCTCGGCCATCAGACGGTTGTAGGTGCGGTAGCCGTCCCACGCGTCCATCCACCGGTGGTCGGTCCGTGGTCGCCGGGCCGAGTCGAACAGGTGGTGGTGGCAGAACCACAGGGTCGCGTTGGAGACGACGTTGTAGGCCAGGTTGTAGACGTCGGGCTCCGGTTCGACCAGTTCGATCCGGAGGCCGTCCGCCGTCATCAGGCCGTGTGCGGCGGCCAGGCGGTCGGCTTCGCTCATGGACGAGGCGACCCAGGTGGCGCCCGTTCCCTCGACGAGTGGGTAGAGCGAGCCGGCCAGGCCCCCTCCCGAGGCCGCCGGAACCGGACGGCCGTCCTCGAGTCGGAAGGCGAGGGGCCCCCGGTTGGAGACCAGGACGACATCGGACGTCGAATGGTCAGGTCCGGAAAGGTGGCCGCCAGGGGTGGGAGCGTCGGCGGGGGCCATTCACGGACGCTACCCCGTTGACCCCTTCCTGGCCTGCGCGTTTCCGGTTGCGCATGGCGGTTCGGCTTGGAGCTTGACAGGTAGTGAGTGAGCACTCACAATGGACCGCATGATGGTATCGACCCGGATGACCGCCTCGGAGCGCCGCACCGCAGTCCTGGCGGCGGCCATCACCGAGTTCGCCCGCGCCGGATACGCGGGCACGTCCACCGACGCCATCGCCAACCGTGCCGGCATCTCGCAGCCCTACCTGTTCCGTCTGTTCGGCACGAAGAAGGAGCTGTTCATCGCCACCTACGAGCTCGTGTCGGACCGCATCATCGCCGCGATGACCCGGGCCGGCACCGGGCTCGAGGGCGAGGAGGCCCTGGCGGCCATGGGCCAGGCATACATCGAGCTCCTCGAGGACCCCGAACTGCTCCAGGTGCAGCTCCACGGATTTGCCGCGGCTCCCGGTGACCCGGACCTGGCCGCCACGTGCCGTCGCACCTTCGAGGTGCTGTGGCAGCTGGTTCACGAGCGGACCGGGATCACCGACGACGAGATCCGTCAGTTCTTCTCGATGGGGATGATGATGAACGTCATATCCGCCATCGACCTCCTGTCCATCCCCCAGCACTGGGCCCAGAGCTTCTGCCCGATGCCCGAGAAGATCACCGCCATCCAGGCGGCCAGCCAAGCCATCAGGGATCAGCGCGTCGCCGAGCTGACCACCGTCAAGGAGGAATCCGCATGAACCAGTCAGTCGTCCCCCTTTTTTTGACCCAGCAAGGTAGTGATCGCTCACAACTCATCGAGTGGTCCACGGTCAAGGACCGGCGCCGGAGCTGGTTCCCGGCGGCGCACCGCTCCACCCGGGCCTCCGACGGAGGGTCTCCTGACGGGCTCACGTCCGACGTGGCGGCGTCCGGTGGAGCTGCTCCGCCGGCAGTCGGTGCGCATGCGCCGTCCGGTGCGGCGACCCCGGCGCCCGACTCCCGCCCGAGGTCGCGGGCTGCGTGGGCCGTGGTCATCACCGGACTGGCGCTGTTCATGGCCTCGCTCGACAATCTCGTCGTCTCGACGGCGCTGCCCGTCATCCGCGTGCACCTCCACGCCGGCCTGTCGGGCCTCGAGTGGACGGTCAACGCCTATACGCTGACGTTCGCCGTCCTCCTGCTGTCGGCAGCAGCTCTCGGCGAGCGATTCGGCCGTCGGTGGATCTTCGTGGCCGGCATCGCCCTGTTCACCGCGTCATCCGCGGCCGCCGCGCTGGCACCCAGCATCGGCATGCTGATCGCGGCCCGGGCGCTCCAGGGCGCCGGCGGGGCGATGATCATGCCACTGTCGCTCACGTTGCTGAGTGCGGCCGTGCGGCCGGAGCGTCGCAATGCTGCGCTCGGCATCTGGGGTGCCATCGGCGGCTGTGCAGTGGCCATCGGCCCGCTCGTCGGTGGGGCGGTGACGAGCGGTTGGGCCTGGCAGTACATCTTCTGGCTCAACGTGCCCGTCGGCCTGGCCCTGCTGCCGATGGCCCGGTGGCGCCTGTCCGAGTCGCGCGGCGCCGCCGACCCACTCGACCTGGCCGGAGTCGGACTCGTCAGCGTCGGGCTCTTCGGGGTCGTGCTCGGCCTCGTCCGGGGCAACGCCCACGGGTGGACGTCGACGTCCGTCCTCGCCTCGTTCGTCGTGGGCACGCTGATGCTCGCCACCTTCGTGGCCTGGGAACTGCGGATCGACCACCCGATGCTCGACATCCGGCTGTTCGCCCACCGGGGCTTCACCGCCGTGAACCTGACCGCACTGTTGTTCAGCTTCGGGATGTTCGGCTCGATCTTCTTCCTCACGCAGTTCCTCCAGACCGTCCAGGGCTACTCGCCCCTGGCGGCGGGCATCCGGGTCCTGCCGTGGACGGCCATCACCATGCTGCTGGCCCCGGTCGTGGGGCAGCTGGCCGAGCGCTGGGGAGGCAAGCGCCTGGTGGCGACCGGTCTCGTCCTCCAGGCGACCGGTCTGGCCTGGCTGGCCTCGATGCTCACGCCCACCACCCCCTACGGCGACATGGTGGCCCCGTTCGTCCTGTGTGGCATCGGCATGACGCTGTTCTTCGTGCCGCTCGCCTCGGTGGTCCTGGGCACGCTTCCCAAGGCGCTCGAGGGTGTGGCGTCGGGTGCGAATGCCGCCTTCCGTGAGCTCGGTGGCGTCCTCGGCATCGCCGTCCTCGGCGCCGTGTTCAGCTCGAGGGGTGGCTACGCCTCTGCCCAGAACTACGTCTCCGGTCTGGTGCCGGTGGTCGGCGTGGGAGCTGCGGTGGTGGCGGTCGGCGCACTGTGCGCACTCGCCCTGCCGGGTCGCCGACAGCTGCGTGCGCCGGTCGACCTGGCCGACGTGCCGGTGCTGGTGGGCGAGCCCGCGGCGCCGGTGGTGGCCTGAGGGACTTCCCGTCCGGCCCGGTCAGTCGCCCTACACGAGCGGCGACCGGGCCAGGGCGGCGGCCAGGATGTCGGTGGCCTGTGGTCGGAGCTCGGACAGCGGTCGGTTCCGGTGGACCCGGACACCGAGGTCGACCTGTGCGACGGTCTCCACCCCGAAATGGGAGGCGGCGTCGATCAGGAGTGCGAGCTCCACGGCATAGCCGTCGGCCGGGACGCACTTCTCGAAGACCCAGCGTGGTGCCGCCGTCTCGCCGGCCAGTGGCTGTCGGATGACGGCCAGCGCCGGATAGAGGAGATCGATCACAGGTCGGGCCATGAGCTCGGTCACCCGGCCACCACCGTCGGGTGCCCCGTTGAGGGGCCGCTGGTAGAAGCCCTTCACCACCGTGGTGGTGTCGTCCGTCAGCAGTGGTCCGAGGAGTCCGGTCACGAAGTGGGGACCGAAGTTGGTGACGTCGCCGTCGATGAAGGCGACGAGGTCACCCTGGGCCTCGCGCAGGGCGACCCGCATGGCTTGGCCCTTGCCCCCACTCGGGGTGTCGCCACCGATGACCCGGGCACCCGCCCGGGTGGCGATGGCGCCGGTGTCGTCGGTCGAGCCGTCGTCGACGACGATGACCTCGTCGACCAGGGGGAGTCCTCCGCCGCCGGCGGTCAGGCCGGCGACGATGCTGTGGACGATGGGACCGATCGTTGCCGCCTCGTTGCGGGCCGGGATGCAGACCGACACGGTGCGACCGGCCTTGGCTGCGGCCAGTTCCGCCGCGTCGAAGTCGCCATGGGCGAACACCCGGGCCTGCTCGTCGTCCGGGACCCGTCCTGGCATCCCTCCATCTTCCCTCACCGGTCAGCCGGTCGTCGCGGGCACCGCATGCCTGGGAGCGTAGGGGGAGCCGTCGACCGGGCGGGCTGAGACCACGTTGACGCGTCCCGGCGCAGTTGGCCTACAATGGACCCCATCATCCAGAGCAGCTGAGGGACCGGGCCCTGTGACGCTGCGGCAACCAGAGCACCGACGTCCACCCCAGCGGGGGACGTCGGTTCCAGGTGCCAATGCCCGAGCGATGAGGAGACTGCTGTGGACTTCGTTTCAGGCTTGCGCTGTCGTGAATGCGGCCGCACCTACCCTGCGGAGGCGCTCCATGTGTGCGACTTCTGCTTCGGACCCCTCGAGGTCACCTACGACTACGAGCGGGTGGCCGCCACCATCTCGCGTGAGCGGATCGAGTCCGGGCCACGGTCGATCTGGCGCTACGCCGACCTCCTGCCGGTGCGTGACGCCGCCCCGGTGGACCTCGGTGCAGGGTTCACACCCCTGGTCCGCGCCGACCGCCTGGCCGCCGAACTGGGTCTCGGCGAGTTGTGGATCAAGGACGACACGGCCAACCCGACCGGCTCGTTCAAGGACCGGGTGGTGTCCGTCGCTCTGACCAAGGCCCGCCAGCTCGGCTTCAAGGTCGCCGCCTGCGCCTCGACCGGGAACCTGGCCAACTCGGTGGCCGCACATGCCGCCCGGGCGGGCATGGACTCGGTCGTGCTGATCCCGCACGACCTCGAGAAGGCCAAGGTCACGATGACCTCCGTCTACGGCGGTCGCGTGTTCGCCGTCCAGGGCAGCTACGACGACGTCAACCGGCTGTGCGCCGAGCTCACGAGCGAGCAGCCCGAGTGGGCGTTCGTCAACGTGAACGTCCGCACCTACTACGCCGAGGGCTCGAAGACCCTGGCCTTCGAGGTCGCCGAACAGCTCGGCTGGCAGGCGCCCGACCACGTCGTGGTGCCGATCGGCTCGGGCAGTCAGCTCACCAAGGTGGCCAAGGGCTTCGCCGAGCTGTACACGGTCGGTCTGCTGGACGAGGAGCCGTCGGTGCGGGTGTCCGGCGCCCAGGCCGCGGGGTGCTCGCCGGTGGCGACCGCCTTTGCCGAGGGCACGGACGTCATCCGGCCGGTCAAGCCGGACACGATCGCCAAGTCGTTGGCCATCGGGAACCCGGCCGACGGCTGGTATGCGCTGGACACGATCCGCCGTTCCGGTGGTGCCTGTGCAGCCGTGACCGACGCCGAGGTCCTCGACGGCATCCGCCTGCTGGCCCGCACGGAGGGGATCTTCGCCGAGACCGCCGGCGGGGTCACCATCGCCACCCTGGCCAAACTGGCCGCCGAGGGCGTCATCCGCTCCGACGAGCGGGTGGTGGCGATGATCACCGGCCACGGCCTGAAGACGGTGGAGGCGCTCGCCGACGTGGTCGGCCCGACCGCGACCATCGCACCCACACTCGACTCGTTCGCCGAGGCCATGGCGGCCGACGCAGCATCCACCCTGAGGAGTTCCCTGTGATCAAGGTCCGTATCCCCGCGCAGCTGCGCACGCTCACCGGAGGGGTCGGTGAGGTCCCGATGGAGGGCGCCACAGTGGGCGAGGTGCTCAAGGGCCTCGACGCCGCACATGCCGGTTTTGCCGAGCGGATCTTCGACGCCGACGGCGGTCTCCGCCGCTTCGTCAACGTCTTCCTCGACGAGGAGGACGTGCGGTTCCTCGACGGGCTCGGCACACCGGTCACCGACGGCCAGACGCTGTCGATCGTGCCGGCCGTCGCCGGAGGCTGACCCCGACCGGCCGTCGGGACGGCCGACGAGGCCGCCGACGGGCTCACCGGTACACTGGGGATCCACGCTGACCACCCAGGAGCGACCATGACCTCGAACCAAGGATCCACCCCCGGCGCCCCCTCGGGGGGCAGGCCCACCGGTGGAACCGCCACGAGGACCCGGACCACGGGCGGGTCGTTCGGCACCATGTCCAACTTCAACCGGATGGCGACCACGTTCGTGGGGGACACGGGGACGACGCCCGCCCCCGCCAACTGGAAACAGCAGCCCGACGGCAACTGGTGGCTGTGGGACGGCTCCACCTGGCATCTCCAGCCGCAGGGCCCGCCACCCGCGCCCCCCGTGGCGGGCGGCACGTCACGGTTCACGGCCGACGGCGCACTGAACAAAGCGGGCCTGCTGGGCCTGATCGCCCTCGTGGTGGGTGCGGTCGCCTACATCGCCAACGCGCCGATCGGCCTCGCGTGGATCGGCATGTTCGTCGGGCTGGGCGTGGCGCTGTGGTGCTCGTTCTCGCCGCGCCGTGCACCGGTCCTCGCCCCGATCTTCGCCGTGGTGGAAGGCGGCGTCCTCGGAGTGATCTCCAGGTTCTACGCCGGGCAGAGCACACACGTGGTCACCCTGGCGATCGTCGGCACCGTGGCCGTCGTGGCGGCCGTGTGGGCGGTCTACCGCACCGGGCTCGTCCAGGTCGGCCCCCGGTTCTTCAAGATCACGCTCGTGGCCGGTGTCGGCATGATCGCCGTGATGCTGACCGCCATCCTGACGGGGTGGGGCCTCAGTGGCATCGGCGGCTTCCTGATCTTCGGCGTGCTCTACCTGGTCCTCGCGGTCATGAACCTGTTCGTCGACTTCAGCTTCGTCGACCGGGCGGAGGCGGCCGGGCTCGACGCCGACGCCGAGTGGTTCTCCGCGTTCATGCTCCTGCAGTCGTCGATGATGGTCTACCTCGCCCTCCTGCGGATCTTCGGCGGGCGCAGCTGACCCTCCAGCGGGGGAGCGCGGGCGACCGAGGGCCGTGTGTGGCTCAGGCCGCCAGGCCGTGTGTGGCTCAGGCCACGAGGCCGTGCAGGATGAAGTCCACGGTATCCGCTGCGGTCCGTGACCGGTCCTGGGGTGCCGGCTCGCCGGCCCGCACCGCCATGACCCCGTAGACCTGCTGACCGATGAGGGTGGTGGCCAGGTCCGGATCGATCTGACGGAGCTCACCGCGCTCGATCCCTTCGACGACCAGGTCGCGGATGAGCCCGGCGATGGCGAGACCGATGAGGGCGAGCTCGCTCCCGACGGCCTCGGCGCCGCCCGTCGGCGCGCCCTGGGTGACCAGGGCGAGACGGAAGAACGCCGGGCTGTCGTCCACCCGGGCCAGCATCTCCTCGATGAGGCGTGCCAGCCGGTGGGACGGGTCACTGTCCTCTCGCCACGTCTGGGCAACGGCCTCGACGAGTTGGCTGTGCATGCGCTGCAGGCAGGCGCGCAGTAGCTCGTCCCGGTTGGCGAAGTAGACGTAGACCGTCGAACGGGCCACGCCGGCCTCGGAGGCGATCTCGTCCATCGAGACGTCGGTCGTGCCGCGCTCGCCGAACAGCCTGCGGGCGACGTCGATGACCTGGTCGCGACGGAAGTCCCGGATGACCTCCTTCAGATCGTCGGAGGTCCTGCGAGCGACCACCTATCCGGCGATGCGCGGGCCGGCGGGAAAGGAGATCGGGATGTGCTTGACGCCGCTGATGAAGGCTGACTGGAGGCGCTGGACGTCGCCCGAGAGTTCCATGTCCGGCATGCGGTCGAGCAGGTGCTCGAACATCACCCGGATCTCCATGCGGGCCAGATTGGCCCCGAGGCAGAAGTGCGGGCCCCCGGCGCCGAACGCCATGTGCGGGTTGGGATTGCGCGTGATGTCGAAGGTCTGCGGATTCTCGAACGCCAGCTCGTCGCGGTTCGCGGAGATGTGGAAGAACACCACCTTGGAGTCGGCCTCGATCTTCTGGCCGCCCAGTTCGATGTCCGACGTCGTCTGACGCCGGAAGTTCATCACCGGGGTCACGTACCGCAGCATCTCCTCGACGGCGTCAGGCAGGAGTGAGCGATCGTCGCGCAGCTTGTCCCACTGTTCCGGGTTCTCGAAGAAGGTGGCCATGGCACCCGAGATTAGGTTCCGGGTCGTCTCGTTCCCGGCGACGGTCAACAGGAGGAAGAAGAGCTCCAGCTCGAAGGACGACAGCTGCTCGCCCTCGATCTCGACCTGGGTGAGGATGCTCATCAGGTCGTCATGCGGGTCGATGCGCTTCTTGCCGAACAGCTCTGACGCGTAGGCGTAGAGCTCCATGGAAGCCATCTGGGCGGCCTCTCCCGCCGTCTGGTACTCGGGGTCGTCGGACCCGATCATGCGGTTGGACCAGTCGAACATCCGGTGCCGGTCCTCGTTCGGGACGCCGAGGAGCTCGGCGATGACCACGAGCGGGAGCTCGGCGGCGATGTCGGTCACGAAGTCGGCCGAGCCCTGCTCGATCACCGAGTCGATGATGTCGTCGGTGGCGACGTGGATTCGCTCGTGGAGCTGGTTGACCATCCGGGGGGTGAAGCCCTTGTTGACCAGGCGCCGGTAGCGGGTGTGCAGCGGCGGGTCCATGTTGAGCATGACCAGCTGTTGGGCCACGAGGTCGTCCTCGGCCAGATCCCAGAGGTAGGTGGCCTTCCTGGCCGACGAAAAGTGCTCGTAGTCGCGATTGACCTGCGTGGCCTCGGCGAGTGTGGTCACGGCCCAGAAGCCCGGGCCGTCCTCCTCGTCGTGCCAGGACACCGGGGCGTTCCGGCGCAGGAAGGCGAACCACTCGTGGGGCACCCGTTCGGCGAAGACCGTCGAGTCGAGCAGGTTGATGTCGTCGAAGCTGATCCCGCTGATGTCCAGTTCCGTCTGACTCATGTCGGACGCCCCCTCCTATTGATCGGACACGGCGTCCGAAAAAGAGGATCGTACGTCCGACGTAGGGGGGTGTCAACGCCCGATCGCCCTTCGGCGGGTGCCCTGGGGAGTGGAATCGGGGATCTGGAGGCGCTACGTCGGGTCCGACGGCCCTAGGTGACTGCCGTGACGGTCGACGGCTACTCCGACCAGTCGACCGTGCCGTCGATGATGATCCGGGGCTCCTCGGTCAGGACGACCTCGAGGCAGTCGGTGTCCAGGAACTTGGCGATGTCATCCATCATGGCGGGGAAGTCGTCCTCGGTCATGTGGGCGTAGTACGCGTCCATCGACGCGAACCACTGCACGGTCACGCCGTCGTAACCGGAGCGGTCGTCGTCGTCCCGGTAGTCACTGAGCGGGCGCGGGTTCTGCTCGTAGCGGATGACGTACTTCGCGGCGCTCGAATTGGCGATGAGCGGGCCGTGGTGGTCGCGCCAGTACTCGTGGAACTCGGCGGGGGTCAGCCCCTCCTTGCGACGGAGCAGGCAGGTCAGCTTGATCATGGTCGGTTCCCTTTCCCGGTGGCGGGTGCCGGTGACGGTCGTGGATGGTCCCCGACCCGGACCAGAGGTTGCCCTGCCCGGCCACCGCGGGCAAGCCCGTCGGCTCAGCGGATGGTGGCGCAGAAGATGTCGGCGATGTAGGACAGGCCGATCGGCTCGTCGTGGCTGTCGGCGAGGTCCGCCACCGCGCCGAGGATGTCCTGCCGGCGGTCCTCGGGGAGCACGGCGATGTAGCTGCGGGACGCCACCTGCTCGACGAAGGCGACCCGGTCGAGCTGTTGGACGAACCGGAGCCTGGTGCGCTCGACCGGTCCGAAGAGCTCCGATGCGTCGATGACCGGTCCGAAGTCCTTGCCCACCGGGTACGGCTGGTGTACGTCCCACTTGCTGATCCGTGTGAGCTCTGCGACGAGGGGGTCCGACTCGTCGCGCTCGTTCCAGATCAGACAGAGGCCGCCTCCGGGACACAGTACCCGGGCGATCTCGGCCAGGGTCGTGGGGCTGTCGAACCAGTGGAACGCCTGGGCCACGGTGACGGCGTCGAAGGAGTCGTGGGCGAACGGCAGGTCCTCGGCGGTGGCGCCGACCTGGGACGTGCCCGGCACCGCCGAGGCGAACACCTCGCGCATCGAGGCCGACGGCTCCGACGCGACGACCGTTGCACCCCTGGCCACCAACTCACGGGTCAGTTTGCCGGTGCCTGCCGCGATGTCGAGCACCCGACGGCCGGGCCCGATGCCGAGCGCGGCCGCGAGGTGGTCGACCGTCTCGTTGGTGTAGCCGGGACGCGCCCGTTCGTACAGTGCCGAGCCGGAGGCGAACCCGGACCGTCCGAGGAGGCTCTTGTCGGCCAGGACCCGGTTGACCTCGGGCCCCAGACCGTCACCCAGGGCTGCGGCGTTGTCGTCGCTCACAACTCCATCGTAGGAGGAGGGTGCCGTCGGTGCCGTGTGTCCGACGGCGGGTCGGATCGTCGGGGATGCCGTCGGTCAGATACCGTCGCGGGGTGAGCGCAGCGAGCCCGTACCCCGACCATGGGGCCGATGTCCCCGTGACACCCGGTGTGCGCCCGCCGGTCGCTGGCGTGTCGCCGCGTCCGGTGGCCACCCCGACCCGCGACCTGCGCCGACTCCGCCATCGCGTGCTCCATGCGCTCGTCCACGGTGGGTGGGACTGGATGACCCGCCAGGGCGCCACCGGTCCGGGCGACCGTCTCGCCGATCGGTTCGGGGCGTTCGGACGCGGCAGCTGCCTGGCCTTCCCGACAGGGGCGATCTTCGGCGAGGAGTGGATCCGCATCGGCGAGGACACGCTGGTCGGTCCGTACGTGAGCCTGTCGGCCGGCATGGTCCCGGGCCAGAAGATGGTGACCGACCCGGTCGTGCGGATCGGCGACCGGAGCATGATCGGCCGTGGGAGCCACATCGTCGGGCACTTCTCCATCAAGATCGGCAGCGACGTCCAGACCGGCCCCTACGTGTACATCACCGATCAGAACCACGGCTACGAGAACCCCGACGAGGTCGTCCACGTCCAATGGCCGCACGACGTGCCCGTGGTCATCGGCGACGGCAGTTGGCTGGGGACCGGCGTGGTGATCCTGCCTGGCACGGAGCTGGGCCGGAACGTCGTGGTGGCCGCCGGTGCAGTGGTTCGCGGCACGTTCCCGGACCACTGCGTGATCGCCGGTGTGCCCGCAAGGATCGTCCGTCGCTACGTGCCGGGCTCGGGCTGGGTGACAGGGCCGGAGGCGGCGGACACGGACGGCGCCGCGCCCTCGAGCTGACCGGTGGATTCTGCAGCGGTACCGGCAGCGGTATCGGCAGCGGTGGGCTCCGGTTTTCGGATCGTCGGGTCGACCAGGGGATCGAAGCCGTCCGAGTCCTCCGACTGATCTGAGCCGTCCGGCTGGGCCGGGCCGTCTGAGCCGTATGGCTGGGCCAGGCCCTCGGTCGGGTCTGACGCGGCTGGGACCGGCAGGGGAGGTGCCGGGTAGGGGATGGTGCCCAGTCCGTAACGACGGACGATCTCCGACGCCTCGCTCCGACCGATGGCGATCAGGTGCTCGGTGGTGGAGAAGTCGTCGAAGTCCCGGGTGGCGCCCTCCGGCCCGACGCAGAGGATGACCTCGACGCCCTCGGGCAGGTGGGACATGTCCCGGACGAAGCGGGCGTGGATGGCGATGAGGAGGGCATTGACCATCCCTTCCACGGGACGCTTGGACGGCTGGGGCGTGACGATCGGCGGCGAGCACAGGAGCACCACGATGCGCGTGGCGCCGGCGTCGATTGCCCGCTGGATCGGGACGTTGTCGACCACGCCGCCGTCGATGTACCGCTCGCCGTCGATCTCGACCGGGGGGAAGATGGCCGGCATGGCCGAGGAGGCCAGGATGGCGTCGACGGCCGGACCCTGGGTGAACCATCGCTCACCTCCGTCGGTCAGTGAGGTGGCCACCACCTCGAGCGGGAGCTCCGCTTCCTCGAGCCGCTCGTGGGGAAACCCGTCGGTGATGATCTTCTGGAGCCCGGAGTTGGCATAGACGGCATCGCGCTGCTGGAGGTAGAGCCACGGCCCGTGCAGCCGACCCTGTGGGTAGACGTCCTCCCGGCGGAGCCCCAACCAGATCTGGGCCATGCGCTCGACGCCCTCCCGGGTCGGGTC
The DNA here is from genome assembly GCA_003164095.1 of Acidimicrobiaceae bacterium. Taxonomy (GTDB): domain Bacteria; phylum Actinomycetota; class Acidimicrobiia; order Acidimicrobiales; family RAAP-2; genus Bog-756. The sequence goes on from PLRX01000053.1 coordinate 24,838, forward strand.
GGCGGCGAACCCGGCACCGTTGATGGCGCCGACCGATGCGCCGTAGACGCGGTCGGGGACGAACCCGTGCTCGGCCAGGACCTGGAGCATGCCGATCTGGATGGCGCCCCGCGTGCTCCCGCCGGCCAGGACCAGGGCGGTCATGTCCTGGTCGGGCTCGTCCTCGTCGTCCTCGTCGGGTTCGGCTGCAGCGGTGTCGCCGGCATCGGTCGATCCGGTGGACCGTCCGGCGAGCCATGTCGCCCGGGAGCGGCGTGCCTGGCCGACGGTGAACCGCAGGGTGAGGACGACGAGGGCCAGCGCAGCCACTACGAACACGGTGAAGACGACGGCGAAGAGAGGTGACGAGGACGCGACGGTCATCACGGGAGAGGCTACCGGCGCGGCCCGGATGGCACGGGTCGTGTGACACCCGAGGTCCACACTGTGGCCATGAGAACGACGACGGCCCCGAGGGGAATACGACCGGTACGGGGCGGGGCACCTCGGGACAGGTCCGGTACGAGGGGAGACGGTGCGACGGACTGGAGCGGTCCGTCCCGCCCATTGGCCGGAGCCGGACTGCTCGAGCGCCTGCGGATGACCGGTCGGGCACGTCCGGGCGCCGACCCGGAGTTCGTCGCCGACCTGCGTGCGTTCGTCGAGGACGGGCTCGACGACGTGGCGGGACGGACCACGGTCGACAGCGGTCGGCTGGTCGTGACCAAGGACCGCCTGACGCGGGCGCTGGCCTGCCCGGTCCACCGGTCGGTCGACCGGTGGACCGGGCAACCGGACGACCGGCAGCACGGAGGGGCCGACGGACAACAGGACGGGCGCTCGTTCACCACGCCCCTGGCCTGTGGCGCTCTGGTCGGTGCCCTGTTCCGGCAGGTGGTGATCGTCGGCACCGTCGACGATCCGATGGACGACGCCCTCGGGGCACTCGCACTGGACGATCACCAGGCACCGTTGGTGGCGTGGATCGAGGCGATGCCGGCGGCCGAGCGGTCCGAACTCCGGGCCGAGGTCGACAGGCAGGCAGGAGGTCTCCTGGAACGGTGGCCGTCCTTCGAGGCGTCGTGGCTACCACGCACGAACGAGACGGTGCGGGTCCCCGTGGCCGGGGGGGCCGTCGAGCTCTGCGCACGTGTCGACTTCGCGGTCGGCCGCCCGGACCGCGACAGGGCGTCAGTCGCCCTGGTCGACGTGGTCACCGCTTCCCGCCGGCCCGAGCACCGGGACGGCCGACGGTTCGACGCCCTCGTGGAGACCCTGCGGAGCCATGTGCCGCCGTTTGCCGCGGCGACCTACTACTCCCGCACGGGTGAGTTGGACGTGGATCCCGTCGATCACGAGTTGCTGATTGAGGCAGCGCGACGGACCCTGGCCGGTGCACGCGTGCTCCTGGGCGCAGTGCAGTCCGCGAGCGACGGCTCGTCGTGTGCGGTGTGCCGCGCCCTGCTCCGTCGCCCTCCGGTGGTCGTCGCCCTGGACACCGTCGACCCGGTCGGCCCGGATGCCGATCCGGCCCGCACCGGAGGGCCAGACCCGGTCGCGCCCGTTGTCGCCTTCCCCGAGGGTGTGGCGGCATGACCCGGTTCGAGGGGAACCCGGGCACGGCGCTGCTCGCGAAGGTGTCCGCCTTGGTCCCTCCCGAGGCGCTCGACCGGGTGCGCGATCGGCTGGCGGCCGGGCTCGACGACGCGGCGGCCGGGCTCGACGCCGGTGCCCACCTGGAGATCGGCCTGCCGCAACTCCGGCGGGCGCGCTACCGGTCCGAGCTGCTCGGTCTGCCCGACGAGCCCTTCGCCTGGAAGCCGGTGTTCGTGCGCCGGTCACTGGGAATCGCCTCGCTGCGGGCCTGCGCCGACGGGCGGTTCCGCGGGCCGGCGGAGGCCGTGGGACCGGTGGCCGATCAGGCGGTGGAGGACTGGCGGCGGACGGGTTGGAGGACGTTCCACTGGGAGCCCTGGTACGCCGGGCTCGGCGCCGGTGGACGGGCGGCAGTCCTGGCCGAGGCCGCCACGTGGGCCACGCCGGTGTGGAGCGCACTCGACTGGTCCGCGGTGGCACCGGTGGCCGAGCTCGGACGGCCTGACGACCGCTGGCCCGTGGCCTGCGTCGCCGGCGTCCACCTGCGCGGCCGGTTCGAGGCCCGCGTCGCGGTGACCGGACCGGGAGGCACCCCAGGTGGCGCATCGGCGCTGTTTTCGGTCGCCGGGGGGCGACCGGGAGACGGATGGCACGACGAGCTCGCGTTCCTGGCCATGGTGGCCGGGTTGGCGTCATCGTCCCGGGTCTTGCCGGCGCGGGTGGTGGGTCTCTGGCCCGAGGCGGGGGCGCTGCGGGTGGCCGAAATCGACGTGGCGGCACTCACCGGTGCGGTCGACCGGGTCGTGGACACCGTGGCGGTCACGGTCGATGCTGCAGTCGTCCCGGTGTCCACGGGCGCCTGATCCCGCCTGATCCTCCGGACCGGGTGGGGTCCGGGGTGCCGGCGACCGCGATCAGAAGAGGGCCTTGGCCGCCTTGGTGTCCGGCTTGCCCGCAGCGGTCAGGGGGATCTCGTCGACCAGGAGCAGCTGGCGAGGGACCTTGTAGCCGGCCACATGACTCCGGCAGTGGTGGCCGAGGTCGTCGAGGCCCAGACCCCCGGCACCGTCCCGCAGGCGCACCACGGCGGCGACGCGCTCGCCGAAGCGCTCGTCGGGCAGTCCGACCACGATGGCGTCGTAGACGTCGGGATGGGCCTTGACCGCAGCCTCGACCTCCTCCGGAAAGATCTTCTCGCCACCGGAGTTGATCGAGGCCGAGCCACGACCGTGCACGGTGATGACCCCGTCGGGAGCGATCGACGCCAGGTCCCCCGGCACCGACCAGCGGACCCCGTCGGCATCGGTCGGGAACGTGGCCGCCGTCTTGGCATCGTCCTTGTAGTAGCCGACCGGGATGCGCCCGGTCCGGGCAAGACGCCCGATCCTGCCGTCACCCGGGGCGAGGGGGCGGAGGTCGTCGTCGAGCACGGCGGTGTCGTCGCTCATGACGAACGTGGGACCGCTGGCCCCGACCTCGACCGCACCCTGGGCACCGGCCTCGCTCGAGCCGAACCGGTCCATGATCATGGCGCCGGGCAGCTGTGCGGCCAGGTCCGCCTTCACCGTGGCGGACAGCATGGCGCCTCCCGACCCGATGACCAGGAGGGTCGACACGTCATAGGTGCCCGGTACCGCGGCGGCCAGGGACTCGGCCAGCGGACGGGCCATGGCGTCCCCGACGAGCGCCGACGAGACGACGCCTTCGTCACCGATCAGTCGGAGGATCCGGTCGGGATCGAAGTGGTGCTGGGTGTAGAGCACGGTCGTCCCGGCCATCATGAACGCGTTCCACATGGCCCACTGGGCGTTGCCGTGCATGAGCGGACCCACCACCAACATGGGGATGCGTCCGGTCTCGTCGGGATTCAAACGGCCGGCGAGCTCGTCGGCCGAGTCGATCGGTTCGGCACCCCAGCCGCCTCCCCCCATGGCGGCAAAGAAGATGTCCTCCTGACGCCACATGACGCCCTTGGGCATACCGGTGGTGCCTCCGGTGTAGAGGATGTAGAGGTCGTCGGGCGACCGGGGGGCGAACCCTCGCCCGTCGTCGGCCCCACGCAGTGCGTCCTCGTAGCGGGTGGGCACGGTTCCACTCGCACCCGCCACCGGGTCGGTGTCAGGTACGCCGTCGCCGTCGTCGATGACCAGGAGGTCGAGGGGACGGTCGCGGGCCGCGCCCTCCAGCGAGTCGGCCACCAGTTGGGACAGCTCCTGCTCGTAGACCAGGGCCTCGAGATCGGCATTGTCCACCACGTAGCGGAGCTCGGGGGCGACGTAGCGGAAGTTGAGGTTGACCGGGACGGTGCGGGCCTTGTAGCAGCCGACCATCGACTCGACCCACTCGGCCCGGTTGCGGGCCAGGATGCCGACGTGGGCACCGGGCGCGAGGCCCACGGACTCCAGGTGATGGGCGAGACGGTTGGCCCTGGCGTCGAGTTGGCGGTAGGTGAGGCGTACGTCACCCGCAACCAGCGCCAGGCGGTCGGGCACGGTGTCCACCACCAGCTCGAACAGGTCGGCCAGGTTGAACTGTCGGTCGGTCACGTCGTCTCTCCTCTGTCCCCGTGTGGTCCTGCGGTGCGCCCGGGCGCACTCGGCCGGGTGCGCCCGGGAACGGCCCGACCCCCGGTCGCTTTGCCGCACCTCCGCGTCCGTAGCATGCTGCTCCAGAACCCGGAACGGTAGCCACTCCGGCCGCCGCGGGCACCGCACGACGACGACGGGTGGCACCAGCGACCCAGGGAAGGACGACCAGTGACCGAAGCCACGGGAACCACGGCGGGAATTGCCGGCTACACCGCACTCGTGACGGGAGGGGGAAGCGGCATCGGGCTCGGCACCGCGACGCGGCTGGTGCGGGACGGCGCGCACGTGACGATCTGCGGCCGCACCGAGGACAAGCTGGTGGCCGCGGTCGCGGGGTTGCAGCAGGTCGCCTCGGAAGCCGACACAGCGGGGTCGGCAATGTACGTGGTCGCCGATGTGACGGTAGAGGAGCAGGTCGCCGCCGCCGTCACCGAGGCCGCCGGACCGCGCGGGCACCTCGACATCCTGTTCGCCAACGCCGGTGGCTCGCACACCATGGGTCCCATCGCCGAGGCCGACCTCGAGGGTGTCCGGGCGACCGTCGACCTGAACATGATCGGTACGTTCCTCTGCATCAAGCACGGCGCACCGCTGATGGCAGCCGGCACCGGGGAGGGCGTCGGTGGCACCCCGGCGCCCGGTGGCTCGATCATCGGCATGTCCTCCGGGGCCGGCCACTTCCCCCACCGGTACCTCTGGGCCTACGGCTCGGCCAAGGCGGGCATCGACATGATGTGCAAGTACGCGGCCGAGGAGCTGGGCCATACGGGGGTGCGGGTCAACACGGTGCAGCCGGGGATCGTGGACGACGAGCTGATGTCGTTCATCACGGCCGGCGGTCCGCTGCTCGACGACTACCTGGCGGAGATGCCCGTCAGCCGCCTCGGGACCGTCGAGGACATCGCCGCGGCCGTGCGCTTCCTCGCGGGGCCCGAGTCGGGCTGGATCACCGGTGAGGCACTGGCCGTCGATGGTGGCCACCACCTTCGCCGAGGTGCCAACTACGGGCTGCTGTTCGGCTGAGGCCGCGAGCTATCGCTCCCGCCGGGCGCCCGGTAGCGTTGTTGGTGCAAGACCGTCCGGAGCCACTTCCGTACGGAGTTGCGTGCGCCCGTGGGCGTCCCGGAGCAACCGTCCGGACCGCAGGCGCACGTGGGGGTCAGCACCGCACCGGAGGTTTCCATGTCGCGTCCATCCCATGTCCGCCCGGCCGTCCGTCGCGCCCTGGCGGCGGCACCGATCGTCGGCGTCGGGCTCCTCTTTGGGCTCACGGTGGCCACCGCTCCCGTCGCGGGTGCCGCAGGCTCGTCGACGTCGGGTGCCCAGCCCTCGGTGGTGCTCACCGTGCCCACCGCCCTGCACCACGGTTACCGCCACGGCGCCGTGCCCCGCAAGACCCGCGATGTGCGGGGCGTCGAGGCACTGGGGTTCGCCCCGCAGGTGCCCGGCCAGGAGGCGGTGCGGGCCGCGAGTCGCAAACTCGTCAAGTACGGCGGAGGCCTGACGGCGGGCGGGCTGACGGGTGCCGGGGTCACCACCGGGCGGCCCAAGGTGTACCTGGTGTTCATGGGTGACCAGTGGGGGACGGAGTCGCCGAGCGCCGGCCAGGAGCATTTCAGCGCCGACGCCGCCGGATTCGCCCCTGCCCTCCAGACCCTCTACGCGGGCCTTGGCACCGGAGGCGAGAAGTGGAGCGGGATCATGACGCAGTACTGCGACGGCGCTCCGGTGGGTGCCACGGTCTGCAACGAGGGCGACACCCAGGTCCCGTACCCGACGGGTGGGGTGCTCGCCGGCATCTGGTACGACACCTCGGGGACGGCCAGCTCGCAGGAGGCGGTAGGCCTGACCGGCCACCAGTTGGCCACCGAGGCCGAGGCCGCCGCCAGTTACTTCGGCAACACGGATCAGGCCTCCAATCGGGACGCCCAGTACGTGATCATGTCGCCCTCCGGCACCGACCCCGACGGCTGGGCCGATCCGCGGAGTGGTTACTGCGCGTACCACGACGACACCCACGACTCCTCGATCGACGGCGGCGGCGCGGTGGCCGGGCCCATCGTCGCCTTCACGAACCTCCCCTACGTGCCCGACGCCGGATCCAGCTGCGGTGCCGGCACCGTCAACAACCCCGGCATACTCGACGGCGCCACCGAGGCGGCGGCCCACGAGTACGCCGAGACGCTCACCGACCAGTTCCCGGAGGGGAGCCCTGTCCCCGGGTGGATCACCAGCGGCGGATCCGAGGTGGCCGACCTCTGCGCTTACGTGTCAACCGGTCCGGGGGCGATGTTCGACCTGGTCCTCGGCGACGGCACCGTGGCCGTCCAGGGCATCTGGTCCAACAAGGACGCCGCGTGTTCCGACGGTGAGGCGAACTACACGTACACGCCGGTCGTCTCGGCGATCTCACCGGCCCACGCAACCGTCGGTTCGTCGGTGACGGTCACCGGCGCGAACCTCGGCACCGCCACCTCGGTGCTGTTCAACGGTGTCGCCGGGACCGTCACCTCGGACGCCCAGGGCGCCGTCACGGTCACCGTTCCGGCCGGGGCGACCGACGGCGTCGTCACGGTCGTCACCACCTTCGGCACCGTGTCGTCCGTCGCCGTCTTCCACGTGGCACCCACCATCACCTCGTTCGCCCCCACGGCGGTCGCCCGAAGGGGCACGCTGGTCATCACGGGGTCGGGTCTCGGCTCGGCCAAGAAGGTCGTGGTGGGGGGCAAGAAGGCCGTCGTCACTGCGGACAGCGCGACCCAGATCAGTGTGACCGTGGCGCCGAAGGCCGTGGCAGGGTCGGTGTCGGTCACCACGAAGTACGGCACCTCGAGCCTCGCCGGACTGACCATCAGCTGACGCCCGCGCCGCCTCGGCCAGCGTGCGGAACCGGCCGGGTTGCTTGCCGGCGCGGCCACCTGACGCGTCCCGGCCTGACTACCGGCGCCCGACCGGGTGACGGTAGCGTGACCCGGGTGACCGTGCCCAGGGGACGTCGATGACCGGGATGGGCGGCCCGTCGGGGCCGGGCGACTCGTCCATCGTCTCCGAGTTCCACCATGCGCTGGCCGCCCAGGGCGCATTGATCCTGGTCCTTCTGGCCGTCCTGTTCATCGGATGGAACCAGCTCCGGTCGATGCAATACCGCCGGGCCGCTGCACGGGGTGAGCCGTTCGGACAGGCCTCGCCGGACCTTCCGCCGGAGCCGTCCGGCCGTAGGTTCCTCCGCATCGCCTTCGGTCTGTTGTGGCTGTTCGACGGCCTGTTGCAGCTTCAGTCGGGCATGCCACTCGGGCTCCCGTCCGGGGTCATCCGCCCCGCGGCGGCCACGTCGCCCGAGTGGGTCCGTCACCTGGTCGACAACGGCCTGAACCTGTGGACGAACCATCCGGCAGCCGCTGCGGCGTCCACGGTGTGGATCCAGGTGGGCATCGGGATCCTGCTGCTCGTGGCACCCCGCGGGCCGTGGAGCCGCGGGGCCGGCGTCGTCAGTGTCGTCTGGGGACTGGTGGTGTGGTCGTTCGGCAACGCCTTCGGCGGGATCCTGGCCCCCGGCCTGACCCTGCTCTTCGGCGCGCCCGGCGCCGTGCTGTTCTACGTGGTCGCAGGTGTCCTCGTCGCCCTGCCCGACCGCATGTGGGTGGGTCGCAGGATCGGGCGGCTCACTGTCGGGGGGACCGGCGTGCTCCTGCTCGGCTTCGGGGTGCTCCAGGCCTGGCCCGGCCGGGGGTTCTGGCAGGGTTCGATCGGCTCGACTCCCGGCACCCTCACGGCGATGGTCGACCAGATGGCGCAGACCTCGCAGCCGAGCCCGCTGTCATCCATCGTGTCGTCGTTCGCATCGTTCGACCGCTCCCACGGATGGGGCGTCAATCTGGTGGCGGTCGTCGTGATGCTGGCCCTCGGCGGCGTCCTACTGGCGATCGCGGTGGGCGCCCGTGGCGATCGCGGTGATGTGAACGGGAGCATCGGCTCAGGTGACGGAGCCGGAGGCGGCGGGATCGGTGGTGCGTTCGGACGACTCCTCGACCCATCCATGATCGTGCTCGCCGTCGTCTGCGTGGCCGACTGGGTGCTCATCGAGGACTTCGGCTTCTGGGGCGGGGTCGGGACCGACCCGAACTCGATGCTGCCCTTCCTGTTCGTGGCCTTCGGCGGCTACCTGGCACTCACCCGGCCGTCGTCACCGGCAGGGGCGGACGCGGCCGGCGTGGGCGTGGCGTCGACGCCCGTCGCATCGGCCGCCCGCTCGGCTGAACCAGCCGTGGAGCCCGAGGCGACGCCCGTCGCTGCCGGGTCCTCCGTGGCGGCCGACGCACCGGCCCCGGGTCCCCCGGCACAGCGGTCCTGGTGGGAGGGGATCGACTCCCGGCGTGCCGGCCGGATCGCCGCCACGGTCGGTGCGCTCGGGATACTCCTGGTGGGTGTCGCCCCGATGGCCGCCGCCGCTGCCAGCCGATCGGCAGATCCCCAGATCGCCATCGCGGAGGACGGGGCGCCGAACGTCACGTCCGGTCCGGCCCCGGCCTTCAGTCTCACGGCACCCGACGGCGCCACCGTGTCGCTCGCCTCCTTGCGCGGCTCCACCGTGGTCCTCACCTTCCTCGACCCGGTCTGCACCACCGACTGTCCGATCATCGCCCAGGAACTGCGCGTGGCCAACACGCTCCTCGGCGCGGAAGCGGCCAAGGTCCGCTTCGTGGCGATCGTGGCCAACCCCGTCTACCGCTCGACCCAGAACGTGATCGACTTCAATCGCCAGGAAGGGCTCGACGCCCAGCCGAACTGGCTCTTCCTGACCGGGTCGCTGGCCCAGCTCCAGAAGGCGTGGAACGACTACGGCGTGACCGTGCAGGCGGCGCCGGCAGGCGGGATGGTCGCGCACGCCGACATCGTCTACGTCATCGACGCGCACGGTTCGGTCCGGCGCATCATCAACGCCGACCCGGGGTCAGCCGACTCGTCGACCGAGTCCTCCTTCAGCGGCCTCGTGGCCGCACAGGTCACCCAGGTCATCCACCAGTGAGCCGCCTGGCGTGGCTCGTGGTCGGCGGCCTCGTCGTCATCGCGGTGGTGTTGGTGGTGCTCCTCGTGTCGGCGTCGGGCACGCCGACCGTGACCGTCCCGACGGTGCCGCTCCAGGGCCCACCGGTGCCGTCGTCGTCGACGACCCCGGCCCTCGCCACCGCTGTCCTCGCCATGGGTCAGTTGTCGGACCCGGCGAACACGTTCTACGAACTGTTCGACCGGCCGTCCGGTGCGTCCGGCTGGACGCTCGCCACGCCGCCCGGGGTGGCCGATAACGGCGGGCTGGTCGTGGGCCCGTCGTCCAACGGTGCCGTCACCGCCGGTTTTCTTCCGGCGGCCGACCTCACGTTCTCGGTGCTCGCCACCCGACCTGCGGGCTCGACGCAGTGGTCAGCGGGCGACGCGCCCGGGACATTGGCCGCCGAGCCGGACGCGCTGGCCACCGGCCCGTCCGGTCAGATCGCGGCAGTGCAGTCCGGGACCGGCACGCCCGTGGAGGCCCAGGCGCCGGGCGCGACCTCCTGGCACCGTGTTACGACAGCTGCCGAGCTGACCGGCGCATCGGGCGGTTGCCGGGTGACCCGGATCAGCTCAATAGCCGTCACGGCGTCCGGTGTCCCGTACGTCGGCACCCGGTGCACCGGGACCGAGGTCGGGATCTTCGTCCCGGATGACCCGTCGGCAGCCTCGACACCGGGGCTCACCGCTCCCACGGGCGGCTGGGCCCGGCTCGGCCCCACCCTCGGTGCGTCGGGCGTGTCGGCCACCACCGTCCTCCGTCTCCAGGCCGACGGTGGCGGTGTCACCGGCATGGTGGAGGGGAGTGGTCCGGGACGCTCTTCGCTCGTGGGCGTCTGGAGCGCGACGGGCTCGGGCATCGTCGCCTCGTCGCCACTGACCGTCCCGAGCGGTTGGTCGGTCCGGGGGACTGCGACCGGTGGCGCAGGCGGCACCGGCAACCAGGGGATCGCGGTGCTTCTCGGGTCGTCGTCCTCGTCCTCGCTGCGAGTCACCGGCGTGGCCGGTCCCGGCCGACCGTGGGTGCCGTATGCCACGCCTCCTGCCGGGACCACGGCCGTCGCACTCGTGGGCGACGAGGTCGACGCCTTCGTGCCGTCGAGCTCCACCCTGCACGTGTGGGCCGCCAACGGCACGGGGCCCTGGCACCAGGTGGCCCACCTCACCGTCCCGATCCAGTACGGCTCGTCGAGCTGAGCCCCGGTCGGCGGCCCGCCCGGGAGGGGGACCCGGCCCGCCACCGCTAGCATCGGGCCGTCACGGAAGGACGGCCCGATGGAGCTCCCCCAGTTCTGGCAGATCACCCCGATCGCCATCGGCGCCCTGGTCGTCGGGACCGCCCACGAGGTCGGTCGCCAACGTTTGGCACGGCGCCAGACCGATGCCCACCGACGGGCACGCTGGCACCGGTCCCTCGCGTTCTACACAGGCCTGGTGCTGCTGGCGCTGGTCGCCTCGGGCCCACTCAACCGCTGGTCGATGTCGTGGCTGAGCATCCACATGGTCATGCACGTCCTCGAGATGTTCTACCTGCCGCCGCTGCTGATCCTCGGGGCACCCTGGGTGCCGCTGCTGTTCGCCACTCCAGCGGGCCGTCGGCGACAGTGGCTCCGGTGGTACCACCTGTCGAGGTCCGGTGCCCTGCTGCGTGGCCCGGCCGCCGTGCTCACCAACCCCGTCGTCGCCATCGTCCTCTTCAACGGGACGATGATCCTGTGGCACCTGCCGGCGGTGTACGACTGGGCGTCATGGCACCAGTGGGCGATGGACTGGGTGATGGCGCCGATGTTCGTCGTCACCGGCTACCTCTTCTGGAGGGTCATCCTGCCGTCGCACCCGGTCGGGCCGCGTGGCTCCACGAAGATCCAGGTGGCGGCCGTCGTCGTGACGGCGTTCGAGATGCTCGTGCTGGCCATGTCGATGGCCATCTTCACCAAGACCCCGTGGTACTCGATGAACATCGCCATGGACGGACCGGTCGCCGCACTACGTGACCAGCGCTGGGGTGCCGGGATCCTCTGGATCTGCGGCGACTTCTGGGCCGTCCCCGCACTCGTGCTCATCGCCTACCGCCTGTACGGTGCCGAAGGCGGCGTGTCCGCCTCGTTCGAGCGGGCACTCGGCAGGGTCTGATCCTCCAGGGCCCGGTGGCCCGAGCGTCAGCCGACCCCGTCCTCCCGGGCCTGACGGCGCTCGTCGGCCTCCATCGTGCGTAGGTAGGCCTGCCAGGCAGCGAGCTCGGGGTCGTCGACCGTCGGCGCGGGCGCGGAGCCGGCGCCCACGGCGGCCGGGTCGTCCGTGGTCGTGGCGGCGTCACCGACCGGCTCCGCCGACCGGCGCCGGGATCGGCCGCCGTCCGGGTCGTGCAGCAGGTTCCACCACATGTACACGGCGAACACGGCGAAGATCGGCCACTCGAAGACGTAGGCCCAACTCAGTGAGTTGCCGCCGAGTGCCCGCCCCACCTCGATGATGAAGGCACCGATGCAGAGGGTCAGGCCGGCGGCCAATGTCAGGTGCAGCTTGACCGCCGACGCCCCGCGCAGGCGCCCGTCGTCCGTGGCGTCCGCCTGATCGGCGGGCACGTCGTCATCGTGCCGTGGGGCCACGGCGTCACCCTACCGACCATCGTGGGAGATGCGGGTACGCCGCCGGATCCGGGTCGGGAGCGCGCCACGGCCCGAGCGCCAACGCCGGTTGCGGGTTGTGCACCTAAGAGATGGATGAATTCCTGCTGTGAATCGGCTATGAAGTGTCGGGGGAACGGCATCCGGGAGTGGCCCGGGTGACGAGTCGGCCGAAACCGACACGCCCGAGGGGGACCCGTCGTGGCCCTCCGGACGTGCGTCTGCGGGAAGTGAGGGTCGTGACAGAGCCTGAAGCGTCGACACAACCAGGGGGGACGGCACCAGCCGATCCACCCTCGACGAGGGTGAGGCCATTGGGCATCCTCCTCACGTTCGTGGTGGCCCTCGTGGCCATCGGTGGGGTGGCCGCCTTCTTCATCTCGCAGAGCTATACCTCGCCGAACTACCCCAACGGGGTCCAGGTCGCCCAGCCGCTCGGCACCGCGGTCGTCAACGGGCAGTCGGTCCCGCACGTCGCCCTCCAGTTCCAGACCTACCCGGACTCGACCGGATCGGTCGCCGGGAAGCAGGTCCATCCGAGTGGCAACCCGGCCTGGCCCGCCTACGGCCTGTCGAACCAGTACCAGGTGCCGGCCCACTCGCTCGTCACGGTCACGATCCGGCAGTACGACTCCGGGGGCTCGCTGAACAACCCGTGGTTCGCCAAGGTGAGCGGCACGGTCGGGGGTGTGGCCACGTTCACCTCACCGGACGGCAAGACGGTGACGACGAACCACGTCGACCCGGACAACATCGGCCACACCTTCACCATGCGCAGTGCACCGGGGGTCGACTCGGCGTTCTTCCTCAACGTGCCGCTGCCGACCAACGCTAACCTGCCCAACAACCAGACCAACCCCGACGCCGGGCAGTACTACACCGTCAAGTTCAGCTTCCTGTCGGGCGCTAAGGGGGTCTACGCCTGGAACTGCGAGTTCCCGTGCGGACAGATGGTGGCCAGCTTCGGTGGCGTCATGGGTGCCTACGGATTCATGTCGGGGTTCGTCCATGTCGTTTGAGGAAGAAGTAGACGAGATCGAGGCGAACACCCTCCTCGGCGGCGCGCCGTTCTTCTCGCGGCCCGGCGGGAAGATCTTCATCATCTGGCTGGTGTTCACCGTCATCGGCGTGCTGATCGGGTTCTATGCCCCCCATCACCTCCTGCCGGTCATGCAGTCACCCGAGGGTGGCGACGTCTGGGCGACGATCGTGTTCTTCACGGTCCTGGCCGCTCCGGTGGCGGCACTGGTCTACGCGATCGCCTTCTACAGCCTCTTCGCCTGGCGACACCGCTCGGAGGACCCCGACGTGCCGCCGCCGGACGCCGAGCCCCAGCGGGGCAACGGACCGGTCACGGTGGTGTGGTTGGCGGTGTCCACCGTCCTGGTGGTCGTGCTCCTGTTCTGGGGCATCGCCGTGTGGAGCGCCCAGCAGGTCAGCCACCCGAACGCCTTGCAGGTGAACGTCACCGGCCAGCAGTGGCTCTGGACCTACAGCTACCCGGGCACGGGCGTGGAGACCCGGACGCTCGATCTGCCGGTCAACCGTCCCGTCCAGTTCAACGTCACCTCGGTCGACGTGACCCACGGCTTCTGGCCGGCAGTACTCGGCGTGCAGGTCGACGCCAACCCGGACGTCGTGACCGTCATCCGGACGACGCCCAACAAGCTGGGCAAATTCATCGTGCAGTGCAGTCAGCTGTGCGGCCTCTACCACGCCTTCATGAACAACACGGGCGACGTGGTCACCTCGCAGCAGTTCGACACGTGGCTGCAGAGCAACGGCGCCACGCCGACGGCCGCGGCGACGGCCGCCGGCACGTCGTCCAGCGGGTCGACCACCGCGATGGGTAAGTAGCGGCGGAGGGACGGTCATGAACTCCGACGGCAGTATCTCAGGACGCAGCACCGAAAGGGTACGAACGTGACGACAGCTGTGGCTCCACCGCTCCTCGAGGACACCCAGCTCGGGCCCAAGGCCGGTGGCTTCTACCGGTACCAGAACATCTGGACGGGCCTCGGGTTCGGCATCTTCCTGGGCTTCGTCGCCTGGCTCGTGTCCCACGCGACCGTCCAGGGCTCCAACTGGGGTACGGACATGGTGGTCACCTGCACCATGGTCGCCTGGGTCGTGGGCTTCAACATCGGGATGGGCACGTTCAACGCCCCGATCCACTGGATACTGGGCCACGACCAGACCCACGAGGACGAACTCTACGCCGCCGGTGTCGGCCAGGGCAGCTCGCGCTACCTGAAGTTCTGCACGGACCACAAGGTCGTCGGCACCCAGTACCTCGTCCTGGTGATGGTGCTCTTCGGTGTGGGCGGCACCCTGGCCATGATGATCCGCACCCAGCTGATCACCCCGCACTCGTCGTTCCTCGACCCGCAGACGTACAACGCCATCGTGACCATCCACGGCATGGTGATGATCATCGCCACCATCATCATGGTGTCGGGCCCCTTCGCCAACTTCATCATGCCGATCATGATCGGCGCCAAGGACATGGCGTTCCCCCGGCTCAACGCCATGAGCTTCTGGGTCGTGGTCTCCGCTGTCCCGTGCCTGCTGGCGACGTTCTTCCTCGGTGGCGTCAATGCCGGCTGGACCACCTACGCCCCGCTGTCCGTGCAGGCACCGGCGGCCATGGACGCCTTCGCCATGACCATCATCACCTTCGTGGTGTCGGTGACCGTCGCCGGGGTCAACACCATCGTGACCGTCGTCACGATGCGGGCCAAGGGCATGACCATGGGGCGTCTACCCATCTTCACCTGGGGGACGGTCGTCGGCGGGGCCCTCGGGCTCTACGCCATGCCGGCCTTCCTGGCGGTCATGACCATGATGATCACGGACCGGGCGACCGGCACCTCGTTCTTCGTCCCCGAGGTGGGCGGGTCGCAGTGGCTCTACGAGAACATCTTCTGGATCATGGGCCATCCCGAGGTCTACGTCATCCTCCTACCGCCGGTCGCGGCCGTGTTGGAGATCGCCAGCACCTTCGCCCGTAAACCGGTGTTCGGCTACAAGGTGGCCATCGCCGGGTTCGTGGCCATCGCCGCGCTGTCGATCATGGTGTGGGCGCACCACATGTTCACCACCGGATGGGCGCCCAACCTGGCCGCGCCGTTCATGCTCACGACCGAGCTGATTTCGATCCCCACCGGCATCATCTTCCTCTGCACGATCGGGACGTTGTGGAAGGGCAGTATCTGGACCCGATTGCCGATGTGGTTCGTCTACCTCTTCGTCTGGAACTTCATCATCGGTGGTGTGACGGGCATCTATCTGTCCGACGTGCCGGCCGACCAGTTCTTCCACGGCGACATGTTCGTGACCGCCCACTTCCACTACACGTTATTGGGCGGCGCCATGATCGGGGCGACGGCTGCGGTCTGCTACTGGTTCCCGAAGGTCAGCGGCCGAATGCTCAACGAACGGGTCGGCAAGGTGGCCTTCTGGATGATCGCCATCGGAATCCAGGTGACGTACTTCGGCCAGTTCTGGGAGGGCTTCCAGGGCATGGCCCGCCGGATCGCGTACTACAACCCGCACTACGAGACGGCCAACCAGATGTCGACGGCCGGCGCCTACCTGCTCATGGCGGGGTGGCTCGTGTTCCTCTACATGATGATCAACGGCTGGCGGCACGGGAAGATCGCCCCCGCCAATCCGTGGCACGCGAAGACGCTCGAGTGGAAGGTGCCGACCCCGGTGCCGCTCGAGAACTTCCTGGTCGACCCCGTTGTCACCTCCGATCCCTATACCTATGGCGAAGGCGTGCCGGACGGGCAGGAGGTGCCGGAGTCGGCGCCCGCTCCCGAACCGGAGCTGGTGCCGGCAGGCTCGGCCCCGGGTGACCAGATCGATGCCGGAGGAGCGAGCTGATGTCCTTCACCGAAACCGACCACGGGTCGGAGGGGCACGGGGCCCACGGCCACGGCGCAGCCGTGCCCGGTGCCGAGAACCCGGGTGGCGAGCACGAGACGGCCTTCAAGAGGGACCAGAAGGAGCGGCTGATGCTGTGGCTGCTCATCGGTGGTGACGGGCTGTTCCTCGTCCTCGAGCTCTTCACATGGTTCTATCTGCGGGCACTCAACACGAGCGGCCTGTGGAACGGGGCCAAGTGCTCGAAGGCCAACCCGTGCACCGACGGCCTGGGGAACCCGATCAACGGGCCGATCCAGAAGGCGGATCCCAAGCACGCCATCATCATTGCCGCCTGCACCGTGATCGCTGCGGGGTTCGTGTGGATCGCCGAGTCGGCGGCCCGCCGGGACGCCGGCAAGCGGGCCGTGTCGACGGCAGCCGGGGTGGGCTTCCTGTTCCTCCTGGTGGCGCTCGGCTGGCAGATCTACCAGTTCCAGGTGCTCCCGTTCACGACCATCGACGGGGCCTACGCCTCGACGTACGAGTTCTTCATGGGCTCGACGCTGGCGCACCTGATCCTGCTCGGCTTCATCATGCTGGGGCTGTGGATCAGGGCGTCGAAGGGCCGCTATGCAGGTGCAACCTGGTACCGGGTGCGCCTGATCCGGTTCTTCGCCGTGTGGATCGCCGTGTCGACGGTCATCCTGGTCGCCGTCGGGGCGCTCTTCTACTGATCGCCGGCTGACCGGCACTCGTCCCCTTGGAGACCGCTCCCAGGACGAGTGCCGCCTTGCGGCCGTATGCCGGCGATTGCTCAGCCGCCGGCGATGGTGCTCAGGGCTCGAAGCGGTAGCCCATGCCGGGCTCGGTGATGAAGTGGTGCGGCCGGGAGTGGTCGTCCTCGAGCTTGCGGCGCACGCGGCCCATGAGGACGCGCAGGTACTCCGTCTCCGTCTCGTACTGGGGTCCCCACACCTCGTGGAGGAGCTGCCGTTGCGACACCAGGCGGCCCGGGTTGCGGATTAGCACCTCGACGATGTCCCACTCCTTCGGCGTGAGGTGCACCTCGGCGCCGTCCTTCACCACCCGCTTGGTGTCGAGGTCCACGGTGAAGCCCTCGGCCTCGACACGGGGGTCCTGGTCGGCGCCGGGTGCCCGGCGGAGTGCGGCCCGGATGCGGGCCAGCAGCTCGTCCATCCCGAAGGGCTTGGTCACGTAGTCGTCGGCCCCGAGGTCGAGGGCCTCGACCTTGCTCATCGACTGGTGGCGGGCCGACAGGACCAGGATCGGGACCTCGTTCCACCCCCGGATGCCCCGGATGACCTCGACACCGTCGATCCCGGGCAGGCCGAGGTCGACCAGCACCAGGTCGGGGTGCCAGTGGGCCACCCGGTCCAGGCCCTCCTCGCCGGTGCGGGCGCCGGTCACCTCGTAGCCACGGGCGCCGAGGCTGATGGTGAGGGCCCGGAGCAACGACGGGTCGTCGTCGATCACGAGCACCCGGGACCCGGCGGCGGTCCCTTCCGGCGCACTTCCGGGCGCGGTCACGGGCGCACCTGTGCATCGTCCGCCGCAGCCTCGGCCGCATCATGGTGCGCTTCCTCGGCCGCTTCCTCGGCC
>PLRX01000137.1 GCA_003164095.1 Acidimicrobiaceae bacterium
ACACCACTCGGCGGGACGTGATCTGCGGAGCCACTTCGCCGCGGTCAGCAGTAGTTACCATTCTGCAAGCACGCGTCCTCGGGATGTCCTGGTGGTACCTAGGCCCGAACGTCAGGATCGCGATGGCTGACACATCGAGGTTTGTGAAGGGCCTTCAACATCTGCCATCACAACAGGCACCAAGGGGCGCAAGCCTCGCGCTCGCGATAGTTACCGTTGCCCCGAACGGCTCCTCGGAGGCCTGCCCCACTTGCTCATTGCGCTGTCAAAGTGGGACACATCGATGGGAACGCTGGAAGTTGAACGTTGCCGACGTACGCCGGTTCCACCGTCACTATCTGGCAGCCGTCGGCTTGATGTTCGGCACCTCCGAGAGGCGTTTCGGGGACCCAGTGTTCGCAAATGTTCAGCGACCAGGAACGGCCCGATTGGGGCACCCTCCAGCCGGGCGCCCCGCCCGGTGACCGGGACGGTCAGGCCGACGACGGACGCGGGGATGTCTCGGCCTCGGCGCTGATCTGCTCGAGGGGGGTCCGCGCGCCATTGCGGTTCGTGCGACCCGCGCTCACCCGAACAGGACCCGATACCCCGGTGGCAGGTAACCGCTCCCGCTCACACGAACACCTCTCCATCACCTCTGAGAGCGAGTGCGTCCGATCGGGCGACATCACGGTGGGGTCTTCCTCCTCTACTTCGCACGTCGATCGACTGGTAGCGTGGCGCGTTGAAAGGAAGGGCTGCTGAGATGAAGTCGAGGGTCGCCAGTCTGTAGCGAGATATTCCTCAGGAACCGGGTCGTTTCCGTCGCGCTCTTGTCGTCAGCGTCGCACTCTTGCTCTCGGCAACCGGTCTCGTAGTGGGCGCGCAGACGGCGAGCGCCAATGCATCGGTCACGTTGTACGTGAGCACGGCAGGTACGGCCACCACCGGCTGCACGGCCTCAGGGACTGGGGCATGCAAGACCATCCAAGAAGGCGTGACCGCCGCCGAGTCCTACAGCTCCACCGATGTCACGGTCATGGTGGCGGCAGGCACCTATGACGAGAACGTCACGATCGACGTTCCCTCAGGTGGCACGCTGACGATTCTGGGAGCGGGTGCTCCCGTCACGACCGCAGATGGCGGCGGGGCAGGTCCGGTCTTCACCGTCTCCTTGGGGACCGCGGCCATCGATGACCTGACTATCACCGATGGGTACGGAGCGGGCGGGCCGGGAGAGGCTAACGGCGGCGGTGTCGACAACACCGGCGGCACGGTCACCCTGACGGGCGACACCCTGTCGAACGACACGGCGATCGACTGGGGCGGCGGGGTCTCCACCGGCGTCGGGACCACGGTCACCCTGACCGACGACACTCTCGCGGGGGACTCGGCATACGGGGGCGGCGGGATCTACAACGATGGTGGTAACGCCACCCTGACCAACGACACGCTCTCGTCGGACTGGGCGGCGACCTTCGGCGGTGGGGTCTACAACTACAACTATGGCAACGCCACGTTGACCGACGACACCCTTTCGAACGATGTGGCACCTGAGTCCGGTGGCGTCGGTGGCGGTGGCGGGGTCTACAACGATGGCAATGCACCGACCATCTCCAACTCCGTCCTCGACGGGGCCCCATGCGAGGGCAACATTACCGACGGCGGCTACAACGTCGAGTCCGACGACACCTGCGGTTTCGGTTCGACGGATGTCGTGGACAGTTCGAGCATCAACCTCGCCACCTCGCTGGCGGCGAACGGCTCGAGCGGACCCGAGACCCTCGCCATCGGGACCGACAGTTCCGCCTACGCAGAGGTGCCCACCGCCAACTGCACCGTCACCACCGACGAGCGCGGCGTGCCCCGCCCCGGGCTGCCAGGGCCAGGCGCGAGCTGCGATGCAGGTGCCTTCGAGTACACCAGCTCTATCACCGGCACCATCACGGACACCTCGACACCGGCCAAAGACCTGGCCGGTATCTGCGTCAACGCCACCCAACCCCCTGGCACCAACTCCGCGGGGACCGGGATCGCCACCACGACCTCCAACGGCAGCTATACCATCTCGGACCTGTCGACCGGCTCGTACGCCGTCACGGTCGACCCGACCTGCGGCGGGACGAAGCCGTCATACTACGTGTCCCAAAGTCTGCCGGGCATCACCGTGACGGCGGGGGATCCGACGACGCAGGACTTCGCACTCGTACTGGGCGGCGACATCTCCGGCACGATCACCGGCAACGGGGGCGGCGTGGGCGGTGCGTGGGTCATGGCCACCAAGGCGATCTGGGCGACGACGGCGTCCGACGGGACCTACACGATTTACGGCCTGACTCCCGGTACGTACACCGTCGTGGTGAGCCCAAACCAGCTGGGTGACACGTCGTCGATCTTCGAATCCGTCACCGAGAGGTTGACCGTCTCGGCGGGGTCGACGACGCCCTTGGACGTCAAGTTGATCGTGGGCGCCTCGATCTCGGGCACCGTCAGGGATTCCAACGGGACGCCGCTCGACAACATCTGTGTGGCGGCGGATTCACCACAGGGGAATCTCGGATACGCAGAAACGGGGCCCGACGGGTCGTATGCGACCGAGGGTCTTCCGTCGGGTACGTATACCGTCCAGTTCTCCACAGGCCCATACTGCGGCACGGGCAACTACGCGTCGCAGTGGTACAACGGACAGACGTCGGGCACGGCGTCAAAGTCGGACGCTACCGGGGTCAGCGTCCTCTCCGGCTCCGGGGTGTCGAACATCGACGCCGTGATGCAGCCCGGTGCGACCATCTCGGGGACCGTCACTGCCGCTTCGGGTGGTGCACCGCTGTCCGGCGTCACCGTGTTCGCGACGGCGGCCGACGGCAACCAGAGCACGACGACGACGGCACCCAACGGCACCTACCTGCTCCAATTCCTGCCGACGGACAGCTACACCATCGGGTTCGACCCCGGCTTCAGTGGCGGCACGTGGGCCACCCAGTGGTACAACGGCCAGTCCTCGGGATCCGCGTTGTCGTCGGGTGCTTCGGTGCTCGACATCTCGGCTCGTTCAGCGACCAGCAACATCGACGCGTCGATGGCAGTGGGTGGGACCATCGCGGGGACCGTCACCGCCGCCTCAGGCGGGGCGCCGCTCTCGAACGTCTGCGTGCAGGCAACCCTGTCCGACGGCTGGCAGTACAACGCATCGACGGCGACTGATGGTACCTACACGATCGTGGGCCTCCCGACGGGCGGCTTCACCGTCGCGTTCTACGCGGGCTCCCGCATGGGTTGCGGTGGCGGTGAGGCTGGCCTCGGCGGGAACTACGCGAACCAGTGGTACAACGGAGCCTCCTCCCCGACCGGCGCCACCGAACTGAGCATCACCGCGGGCACGGCGACGACCGGCATCAACGGCGCCATGCAGGTGGGGGCGACGATCTCGGGGACCGCCACCGCCACCGCCAACGGGGCGCCGATCAACAGCATCTGCGTGACGGCGACGGCGCCCGACGGGAACAGCGGCTCCACCACCACGGTGTCCGACGGGACCTACACCATCGAAGGCCTGCCGGCGGACGACTACACCGTCGAGTTCAGCACGGGCTGTTCCGTTGGCAACTACGCGACGCAGTATTTCAACGGCACGGTCGGGGGGACCGCTTCGCCGTCGTCCGCCGTCCCGGTCACCCTGCTCGCAGGCGCCGCAGCTACGGGCGTCGACGCCAGCATGATCCTCAACGCACCGCTTCCGACCGGGAAGTGGCAAACTTCGTTCGGATCGCCGACTTCGGACACCGTGTCGTCCACGTCGTCAACGGTCATCGCGCAGAGTTCGGCTGGGGAAACGGCGACGGTCACGGTGCCGGCGGCTGTGCTGCCAAGTGGCACGACGGTGAGCGTCTACCCCGTGACGAACCCAGCGCCCCTGACGGCGGATGTTCCTGCCGGCCAGTCCTATGTGACCTCCGTGGCCGTGTCGTGGCAGGCCCTGGACGGCTCGTCGCCGACGGCGACGGCGCCGATCACACTGACGATCACCGATCACAGCATCGTGGCCGGCGACACCATCTACGAGGTGACGTCCACTGGCCTCACGGCCGTCGGTACGGCGGCGGTCAACGGATCGGTCACCATCACCTTCTCCAACGACCCGGTGTTCCTCGTGACCGCGCCCCACAGCCTCGTGGGCAAGGGCTACTGGCTGGTGGCCTCCGACGGGGGCATCTTCGCCTACG
>PLRX01000038.1 GCA_003164095.1 Acidimicrobiaceae bacterium
CGACGACCGATGATTCGCTGGAGATGTCGCAGCCGAGGCCCAACGACGCGACTCGCTCTGCATTCAACGGCTGGTCGCGTCCCATCGGCATGCACACGAGTGGAACTCCATTGCCAAGGGCGCTCATGACGGTGCTCAGTCCGGCATGCGTGATCACCACGGACGTGCGAGAGAGAACTGCCATA
Organism: Acidimicrobiaceae bacterium; assembly: GCA_003164095.1. GTDB lineage: Bacteria > Actinomycetota > Acidimicrobiia > Acidimicrobiales > RAAP-2 > Bog-756. The sequence continues at coordinate 186 of PLRX01000038.1, forward strand.
TGCGGCACCCAGTCCTGGACCTTTGCGTTCTCAGGAGGGCGCAGTTCGCCGATCGAGACCCCTCCAAGTGTACAGAGCACGTCCAAGTTGAGGGGCTCGAGTGCGTCGAGTACTCGCTGCAGCGCCTGTCCCTGTCGCATGTTCGTAGTGCCGAAGCTCACGAGCGCCAGTGGGCGACGGGACTCGGTATGCGCCTCCGGAGCATCCTCGAAGATTGGCCCCACATAGCGGAGATTCGTCGGTCGGTTGTTCAACGGAAAATCAAATGGCTCCGGCACGCACGCCAAGGCCAGGGTGGCTCGGCTCCACAGCGCAGCCACGAGGGGCGACTTCGGATCAAGCGGGGGTAGCCCAAGATGCCTCCGTGTGGCGTCCACGAGCGGCCGCGTGGGGTCCCACTGGGTCGCCGAGGGACCCTCGACCGAAGGCTGGTACAGGACATGGACGAGCGCCGCTGTGGGGACTCGTGCCTTCTCGGCGGCGGAAAGGGCAGCCGAGAGAAAGGCGTCGATAATGACTGCGTCGACAGGCTCCCGGTCCAGATCTGCCGAAACATCGTCCGCCAGGCGTGACCCCGAGATGAACCGGGTCCAACCAAGCAAGTTGTCGTCTAGTACTTCCACTTCGACCGGGCTGGGTTCGCGAGCTCGCTGAAAGGCGCGGAACGTGCAGCCTGCCCGCTCGAACCTCCTCTTGAGCACAGGAGGTCCGAGGACGCGCACCTCGTGCCCGCGCCTGGACAGGACCCGGGCCAAACCTTCGGCCGGCGCAACGTTTCCGCCAGCCGCCCACACCACGATCAAAAAGCGCCCAACTCGAGTCACATCAGCATGATGTGCACGGATACGTCATGGACGCAATCGGTGCCGAGCCCACGCTCGCGTTGAGTGGGAGGGCCAGCGCCGTGGTAATCCTCACGGAGAGCCCGGAATCGCAGAACAGGACACAGCCGCGACGATTCCATGAAACATCGGGTACACCGAGTCTTGTCGGCCGAAGGCCTCGTACAGCCAGCCTGCGGTCACGCCAGCACTACCATGACCAGCATGCAGGCCCGGATCGTCTCGCCGAGCGAACTCACGAGCGCGGACCTGGCTGGGTGGTCCGAGTGCGCGGCTTCTTCGCTCGAGCCCAATCCCTTCTTCGAGCCAGACTGGCTGTTGCCGGCCCTCGACTACCTCGGCGAGTCGCCGACCACGATGCTGGTGCTAGCCGAGCACCGCAGCGCCGTCCAGGCTTTCTTGCCAATAGCAGTTGTCGCAGCCGACGAGAGCGGGGCAGCAGGTCACAGAGCACACTCTGCCCTGGTGACAAGAGTGGCACCGACTGCCGTCGCCCTCGGCACCCCGCTGGTCACCGCCGAGGGGGGGCGGGATGCACTGGCGTGCGTCATGACGGCGATCTTGCGAGAAGCTGAGCGCCGGGAAGCGGACCTGGTCATCATGGAGTGGGTTGGGAACGACGGCCCGACCGCTCAGTTGCTGAGAGATGTGGCGGTCCAGACGGACAACCACCTCATCGAGTTCGACAGTTGGGAGCGAGGATTCCTCCACCGCAGGGTTGGAGATGAAGAGTGCTACTGGCTACGGGGTATCGGGAAGAACCGGCGCCGCACGATACGCCAGCACAAGCTGCATCTGGACACCGCACTCGGGACGAGCCCGATCGTGCGCAGGCGGACCGACAAGTCCGCCATCGACGCGTTCCTGCGCCTGGAAGCGTCGGGATGGAAGGGGCACAAGCCCGGCGGCCTTGCGTTCCTGCGCCAGGCCGGGTCTGGACAGTTCTTCGAGGAGGTGTGCGGTCGGTATATCGATGAGGGTCGCTTATGGTTCCTTTCCCTCGAAGGAGACGGCGCGCCCATCGCCATGATCTGCTGCCTGCGCGCTGGTGAGGGGATATTTGCGTTTCGCACTGCGTACGACGAGGATCTCGCGAGGTTCGGCCCAGGCGTCGAGGTCCAACTGGCCGCAATGGAGCACTTCGAACGTGAGACTGATGCTCAGTGGTTCGACACCTGCTCTGCTCCCGGCAACCAGCACCTGCTTGGGCTCTTCCCCGACCGACGCGCGATGACCACGGTGGTGTTCCGTGTGCCCACCTGTCACACGGAGGCAGCAAGTGTCGATTGATGTCGGAGTTGTCGGCAGAACCAATCTAGGCATCGACCTTCCACGTACCCATCCATAGCGTCCACCGGGTTGCGGTGTCCACGGTTGGCGAACGGACTCCAAGCCGAAGCCAGGGACCGTATCGCTATAGCTGGTGCAGCCCGAATCTGACCAGCTTTGCCTCGCCCTGATCGCTGTCGGATCGGAGGGACTGTGACCTCGGACTCTGGTGGCGGTTCGCCTGGGGGTCGATCATGACCATAGATCCTCTACGCAATGAAGGGAGCCCAGATGCAAGCGAACGTCGGGGACAGGATTGTCATCAAGGGGCATCACGTGGGCGAGCATGATCGTGACTGTGAAGTCCTGGAGGTCCGCCATGAGAACGGGGAACCTCCATACCTCGTGCGGTGGGGGGATACAGGCCACGAGGATCTCTTCTTCCCAGGACCAGATGCCTCCGTCGTCGACTACACGCAAGACTGATTGCTCCCGGACGTGTTCGGGTGGGCGACGGAGCGCTGACCCTGTCCCTGACCGCCAATGAGTGATCCACTGCGTCACGCCAGGGACACTCGTTCCCATGCGGTATCCGGCACTCCCGGATGGTCCGCCCCATCAATCGGTCACCCAAGGACCGACTGGGAGGACCAATGACCCTGGTCGCGCAACGGTGGAACAATCTCTGGCATGGATGAGCCGCCGGAGCTGGACAGCAACGGACACTGGAGGATGGCTGTCTGGGCCCTCCGAGTGGGGTACGTCGGGCTGGCCGTCGCCATCGCGGGCCTCATCGTGATGTCGTTGGGATCCACGCCGTGGGTCCTGGCCGTCGGGGTGATCATCTGGCTCGCCGCCGCAGCCGTCACGTTGACGGGGTTCTTCTGGTCCCGGCACGCGCTTGTCGAGCCGCGACCTGGGTACTGGTCGATGCGGTTCATGCTCATCCGCGACTCGGTCCACGCCAGGTCGTCGGCCCAACGGTCCTGACGGCTCCTCACTTCGCGGCTGCGTCCGCCGTCGGCAGTCTCCCGTCCGGTCGACCCGACCGGGATGTGCCAGTACCGAGCAGGTCCGAGGGTGCCCCCGATCGTCGCCGGGAGAGCATCACACTTCGAATACTCGTCTGGGGCACCTGTACCTGAGCAGCATTTCCGCCCAGGGCCACGGCTACGCCTGATTGCCTTCGACCCCAGGCTCCTGTTCCTGCCCTGTGAGAACATACGGCTGTGCGGAAGCAGGTGGCGGTGGGCCTCGGATCCATGTTGCTCGCTGTCCTCTTGGCAAGTTGCGGTGGGAGTCCGCAGATAGCCCATCGGTCGACACCGACCACATCTCCTCCCTCGACCTCAACTTCACCTTCGACAGCGCCCTCGGCAACGCGCCCGTATCGGAATCAGTGAGTCTTCCAGTGGTGAGCTGCCCCACGGCATTTGGTGTGACCCCGCCTTCGACACTTGCACCGTTGCCTGCATCGGAGGAGGTGGATGTGCCCGCCTCCCTGGCCCGTGACCTGGCCGTCTACAGCGATACCCGTGGCTTCATGAATCTGCTCGGACCGAGAGGCTGGGCATGTAGCGCGATGTACGGAGCCGACGGCAGCGGTGGGGTGATCGTCTACCCGAGTGGCGAGGCCGTCCCGCAATCTTGGGGTGCAGGATGGCCGTTGTCCTCCACGTCGACTGATGAAGCGATCAGCGGCACCCAGACGGCGGGCAGCCCGGTTCAAGCGGCGGGCCAAGCCTGCCCCCTCTTCGCCGTCGCCGCCACGACGTACGAGAACGACCTGGGACGAGCCTGCCACTCCCGACCTTCCTCGGAGAGTGTGCAGCAGATCAGCGCCGGTGTCGTCGGATTCGAGGACCCCCCAGGTCTGCAAGGTGACGGAATCCCATCAGGTGGCCAGGAACCTGCCGACGGAATGGCGACGTACTCCCCGTCACTTCCTAGCTATCTCGCTACCTGCACGCTCCCTAGCAATGAGCACGCTCTTTGCACGGCGGTACTGAACGACGTCATCGCCCTGTACGGAAAGGAGTGAACTATCCCAGCCCAAGGAGGTCTCGGAGGCTGGCCGGTCGATACGTGACAACACCGGGCGTGTTCCGGGTATCCCATAACGCCGGGAAGGAGTGGCATCGCTCAATGGGGTGTACCGTCGCCAGTAGGCACGGACCAAGGCCCCGGATCGTGATGGACGGTGCGAGCGACGTTGGCACCATCTCAGGGCGTCGCCCCGGACCCCGGCTACGCAGCAGGTGCGTTTTCAGGATCTGGAGGATGTCATGCTCATTGTGAGGCGACTCGCCGTTGTTGCCCTGATTCCCGTGGCCGGGATGGTGGCTCTCGGATGTGGCTCCTCTGTTGGCACGACAAAGCCGAAGGCCACTTCGCCGACGACAACGGCACCGCCGACTACCACGACGAGTGTCCCAACGCCGACGACGGCCGCCCCAACAACCACCGCAGTGGCGGCTGGCGGCCCCTGCACCTCGGGTCAACTGTCCGTGACGACTGGCGGCAGTCAAGGGGCGGCCGGCACGGAAATCCTGCCGCTGATCTTCACGAACACCAGCTCTGCGTTGTGCACGCTGCAGGGCTACCCGGGAGTGTCGGCGGTCATCGCCAACGGCGTGCAACTCGGACAGCCGGCAACCCGTGAGAAGTTCACGCCCACCCCTCTCATCGCGCTCGAGCCGGGGCAGACGACGGTGGCCACCTTCACCTACGCCAGCCCGACCATCGCCTGCCCGAGTCCGACACTGGCGCTGGGACTCCGGGTCTATCCCCCCAATCAGACCGCAGCGCTGTTCGTCGCCACAACAGGGGTGGGTGCGTGCCCCGGCGCTGACTCCAATTTCACGATCTACCCGATCGGAACGCCGTTCGACTCGTGATTGACCGTTATCGCCTACACGACCGCAACTTGAACGGCCCTACAGAGACCGACATCAACGAGAGGGGGAACGACACATCGTGAAGGCAGGAAGGTGTTTGGTCGGAGCAGTGGTCCTGATGGCGGCGTCGCTACTGGGTTGTGCGGCCATGCTGGACGTGTCGGCAGCCGGCGCGAGCATGGTGGCGACCGGCTACCGCCTCGTCGGGGCAGACGGAGGCGTGTTCCCGTTCGGACCGGGTGCCCCCTATGAGGGTTCGATGGGCGGCAGGAGACTGGCTGCGCCGGTCGTCGGCATGATGGCCATCACTGCGAACGCCGGCGGCTACGACCTCGTCGGAGCGGACGGCGGTGTGTTCACCTTCGGCTGGATCGCCACCTACTTCGGTTCCGAGGCGGGTCAGCACCTGGCTGCACCGGTCGTCGGCATCGCTCCGGCAGGTGCCAACGGCAATGAGTACGACCTTGTTGCGGCAGACGGAGGTGTGTTCTCCTACGGCAATGCCAGTTTCGACGGCTCGGCCGGCGGCTTTCATCTCGCTGCCCCAATCGTCGCTATCGCGCCCGCCTACTGAATCCGGGTCTCGCGGCAACGTCACCCTCTCGCCTGTGGCATTGCCCGAGAAGGGTATAGCGGCTCTTCGGTCGGATACCCATTGTTGTGGGGTGCCCCATACCGCCAGGTGGGCGGGACACTCTGGGCACCCAAACCGGTGTCTCCGGGATGCTGTCTCTAGACACTCAGGGTGCCAGAACGTTTCCAATGGTAGACAGCGTCGAGGGATTTCGCCGCTCGTCCCCAGAAAGCTTTCGTGCGCAACAGGAACGGCGCCCTTCCGTCGTGACGATCGAGAGTGAAGCACTCGAACAGCTGTCTGCTGACTGGCCGATTCATGAGAGCCCTCGACCAATCCCCAGACTTGTCGGCAGTGATCTAGCCTCGAAACGAGTAAGAACCTCTGGGAGGGTCAGTGTCGGTCATCGAGAGCGAACCACTCTTCGAGCTTCGAGGTGGTGAGAGTTGGCGCGACCCGTGGCCTTCCTATCGCAGACTCCAAGAAGCCCCAGTCCAGTGCTTCGACCATCCTGGGTTCGAACCGTTCTGGGTGCTGTCGCGCTTCGCCGACGTCTTCGCCACGGTTCGCGACACCACGACCTTCTCATCTGCGAAGGGGTTGACGCCTGATCTCGACAGCATGGCGATGTTCGAAGGCCGGGCCGCTCCGATCGTGATGATGGACCCTCCGGAGCACACGACGATGCGACGGCTCGTGAGCCGTCCGATGACCCCGAGTGCGGTGGCCGCACTCGGGCCCGCTATCAGCGCATTTGTCGATGAGCGTCTTGACGTGCTCGAGGAGGATGGGGGCGGTGACATAGTGGAGATCCTCTTCAAGCCCCTCCCCAGCTTCGTGGTGGCACACTTCCTCGGTGTGCCGCATCAAGACCGAAACCGCTTTGACGGTTGGACGAACTCCATCGTTGCCGCCGCAGCATCCGGCGATCTGGCCAGCGCTCCTGACGCAGCTCTCGACCTGTTCACCTACGCGACTGAGCTGATCGAGCGACGACGTCATGAGCCTTCGGATGACCTGATCTCAGAACTGCTCAGCGCTCGCGTCGAAATCTCTGAGGAGTGGATCGTGGGCTTCGTCTTCACGATGGTCACCGGGGGGAACGACACAACCACCGGGCTGCTCGGCGGTGCTGCCGAGCTGCTGACGAATCACCCGTCCCAGAGGAACAAGCTGCTGAACGAGCCCAGCCAGATCCGGCCATCTGTCGATGAACTGGTCCGCCTCACCAGTCCAGTCCAGAATCTGGCTCGCACGACGACGCGCCCAGTCGACGTGGGCGGCGTCACGATCCCCTCAGGTGCCAAGGTGCTGCTCGTCTATGGGGCAGCGAACCGCGACGAGCGTGAGTTCGGACCGAACGCTGGTGACCTCGACGTCCATCGCCAGGTCTCTCGGATGCTGAGCTTCGGCTATGGACCTCACCACTGCCTCGGCGCCGCCGTCGCACGCCTCCAGGCTGGTATCGCCCTAGAACGCCTCCTCGAACGGTTCCCTCGTTTCGCAGTCGACAGCGAGGCCGGGCAGTTCGCTCCCGGGCACTACGTTCGGCGCTACGAGTCGCTTCCCTTCATCGCGTCTTTCTGAGATTCTCAGGGTTTGCCGTGCGTCTGCCTCGATTGTCGTTGAGCCGCCAATGGGTGAGGATGCCGGCGCGGGCTGAGCCTGCCCCCGAACGGTGACACTTTCCCGGGTGGGTGGGACGGTACCGCACGGGCACGGCACCACATGTCTCATCCGAGCGAGGTAGAACCAGATTCGGTCTTCACGCCTACTGCTGCCAGAGCGTTCCAGGCAGAGGTCCGATCGTCAGCCGATGGGGTCAACCAGACTTCGTCGAATCTGTCCCCTGATCTGAAAGTCAGGCGCAATGCATCTGCGCCGGGCCGACCGATGTTGTCCATTGCGACATCCTCGACGTTCCGGTACCAGTCAGGTACAAGCATCAGGTTGCCAGGAACGAAGTGGGACAACTCGACTCCACGCTGTCGGACGACCAGGGAAAGACCCCTAAAGCCCTTCACCTGTTCCTTGCCATCAACCCGTGCACGATCGACGGGCACCCGACCGAGGCGAAACACGACTGGCTGACTCCGGATCGCGCTTCGGTCCGGATTGCGTCGCCGATCGGCCCGCCATGCAGCCAACTCCGCTCCCAAGAAGAGTCCGACGCACACGGCGACAAGTAGCCAACCCCAAGAGTGCATACAACCGATCGTACGACTCAGCGGCTACCAGGGGTGGTGAGGTAGGCCGCTGGTTCGACA